>DJYF01000006.1 GCA_002450035.1 Caryophanales bacterium UBA6985
AGTATCTTCATTTCTTAAATAGAAAACTCCATTATTTCTCTTAGCAATTACATAGTCAACAACAACTGAATAAAAATTACCAATATGCATAAATCCAGTTGGACTTGGAGCATATCTTGTTACAACAGTTCCTTCAGGTCTTTCAGGATACTTCTTTTCTAAATCTTCAATTGTTTCAGTAATATCGGGAAACATAAATTCTGCTAAGTCTTTATTTGTCATGTTTTTTTCACCTCGTTTAATAATTATAATGTAAAAGGACTAAAATATCAAACAATTTAACGCGCTTCTAGGCTTGTTAATAAATAATTAAACCTTGCGTCAAATTCATTATCTTGTCCAGTTGTTTTATCTATACATTCATCTATTCTAAAATAGTTATTTCCTATTTTTTTATAAACAGTATATATTTGTAAATTATCTACTTCTGTAATTGTTTCATTTAAAGATAATTCACTTTCATATGTAGCACTACTAATTGGATTTATTTTTACATAACTAGTACCTTTACTATCAGAAAATTCTACAGACGTATCACTTAAAGATTTAACTGTAAAAAATTCTTTATCATATTTAACTTGAAATCCAAAATGAGATTTATAAGTTTCTACATTAATAATAATATCTTCACCATTAACACTTATAACACCTTTTTCTTGGAATATAGTTGTAGTACTAGGTTTAGTTACTCTTACCTCAGTTGCTTTTTCTTTTTCATTTTTTGCTTCATATTTTATTACTTTAGTATTGATAAGTATAAATACAGTTATAAGTATACATGCAACACATGTTGCTATAACACTATAAATAATACTATTTTTAGACTCTTGTTTTTTCATAACGTCACCTATAATAATTCTATAAAAAAACTAACGATTTCTCAATCATTAGTCTTATATTTATCTTCTAAATCCTAGTTTATCTTTAACAAAAGCATATTTTTCTTTTGCAAGAGCATTTACTCTTTCGATACCTTTATCAAGTATCTTATCAAGTTCATCAGAATTTATATATTGATTATACTTATCTTGAATATCTCCTACTACCTTAACTACTAAATCTGCAACTTCTTTTTTAAAGTTACCATAGTTAGAATCTTTAAACTTATCAACTACATTTTCAATAGTATCATTTGTTAAAGCTGCATATATAGTAAGTAAATTAGAAATACCTGGTTGATTTTCTAAATCATAATTAATACTTCCTACTGAATCAGTAGTAGCACCCATAATCTTCTTTCTAATTACTTCTAAATCATCTAGTAAGAATATTACTCCTTTAGGATTTTCAGCACTCTTACTCATCTTCTTAGTAGGATCTACTAAATCAGTAATCTTAGTACCAGTTTCTTTTATAATTGGTTCAGGTACTTTAAACATATCACCATATTTATTATTCATTCTAATAGCAATATCACGAGCAAGTTCTACATGTTGTTTTTGATCAATACCAACTGGTACATAATCAGCATCATACATTAAGATATCTGCTGCCATCAAAACAGGATAAGTAAATAATCCTGAAGTAAAGTTTTCATTCTTTTTACTCTTTTCCTTGAATTGATGCATTCTAGATAATTCTCCAAAATAAGCATTACATTCTAAAAGCCAACTTAGGTTTGCATGATAAAGGTTTTCTGATTGAATAAATATAGTATTCTTATCTTTATCAAGTCCACAAGCTAAATATAAAGCTAATAAATTTTTAGTGTTTTTTTCTAATGTTTCATTATTACCAGCTACAGTAATAGCATGTAAGTCAGCAATAAATATAATTGATTCATATTTGTCCTGGTATTCAACCATCTGCTTAATAGCACCGATATAATTACCAAGTGTTATTGAACCAGTAGGCTGTAATCCTGTAAGCATTCTTTCCATTGGCTTTCTCCTTCTTTCTTTTTATAGGAATATAATAACACAAAAATGATTTTATTTATAGTAAATATGATATAATACACACTAATAAGGGAGATAAATGTGTATGAAAGAAAAAACAAATTCAGATAAAATATACGGAATGTATAAAGAAGAAGAAACTAAGAATAAAGAATTAAGAGATAAAGTAAATTCATTTCAAAGATTCTATGAATTTAAAGAGTTTAGAGATGTAGTTACTAGATGTTATAATTCAGAAATAAATTATATTCGTTTTTGTAACAATAACAATATAAAATTTGATGATCCAGATGTCTTACCTATATATGAAGCATATCATGTATATGTATATAGAATGTATGAAAAAGCCTCATATGAATTATCAAGATATCTAGAAGAAAGAAATATGATTTTTCTTGGAAAAGAACTTACTTTAAAAGAAAAAATAAAAAGAATATTATCAATAAGTAATACAAGAGAGTTTTATTTACCTATTCAAAATCATGTAGATAATTACGAAAGAATAGCTGATGAAATTATTGAAATAGATGTAAAAAGAGACATTAAAGATATCATAGCTACTTATATTAATAATATATTTGATTCATTTAAAAACTTCACTGGAAATGAAGAACAAGCAGATTATATGTTTAAAACTTTCATGAACCAAGCAAGACCTGCTTTAACTGAAGCGCTTGTTAAGTTAAAATTATACGATGGTATTAAAACTATAGATGAAGAAGTTATTAAATTAACAACTAAAAATAAGGAAGATAAATCACGTTCAAGAATTAAAAAATAGAATTATCTTAAAGGTGTAAAAATGGAAAAAGTAACAAAAGAAAATTATCAAGAACACGTAGCATCTTTTTATAAACCATATCAAGAAGAATGCATGAATCTAATTAGTTCATTAAATAGTACAGTAAACCTACATGGTTATAAAGATATACCAGATATAACAATACGTTGTTTAAACGCTAATACAAGAGCTGTAAAGTATTTTAAAAAGTTTAACTTAAACTATTATGATCATAGTCAAACTAATATAGATAGACCCATCATGGATGCAGTTGAATGTTTTCTATTTGAAAGTATGATTGAAGGAAAACTATTTCTTTCTAGCTATGTTAGAGAAATGGATAAAATATCCTTAAAAATTCTTAATTCACCTAGATTTAAAATAAATAAGAAATTTGGAAAACAAATAGTAAAATTAACTGGTAATCCACCAGATTATTCTAAATACTATACTGACCTATCTCCTTACATGGATGCATATTTAAGTTATGTAAAAGACATGACCGAGTTTGAAATAGAAGAAAAAATAGAAGATGTATTATCATACTATTTACCTTTTTATTATAATAAAATATTAAAAACAAAATATGATGAAGACGCTGCTGTTAACTTACTTATTGCTAATAGACTTTTCATGAGTCGTGTATATTGTATTAATAATTCCTTAAATAAAATTGGAAGACAAGACTTGGTTCCCAAAACACTAAGTGAAGCAGAAAAACTCATGAGAGAAAAACTTGAAGAAGAAGAAAATAAATATAATAAAGAACAAGCTGAAAACAAGAAAAAAAATAGAACAAAATAAAATAAACCTAGTTAAAATTTAACTAGGTTTTATTTTTTAAACATTTAATCTTCTTATTTTTTCTCTTTCACGTTTAACATCTATTTTATCAGTTAAACCTAACTTATCAATTGCACTATCAAAATCTTCTACAAGATCATAACCGCTTATTCCCATTGAACTTGGTTGATCAAAATATAAATCTTTTTTATCTAATCCAAGTAAATCAAACAATTTTTTAGACACTAAAAAAGAAACATTTTCATGTTTCTTATTTAACTTTGTTTAATTCATCATAATGCTTATCAAAACTAGTTAAAAAATCATTTATTTCACTTGGAAGTGTTAAATGACTAAAGCTAATTCTAATAGAAGTAGTACTTCTTTTTTCATCATGGTACATTGCTTCTATTGAAGCACTTGGTTTACCACTAGCACATGCCGTATTACTTGAAACATATACTTCATCTTTTTCTAAAGCATGTAGGAATGTTTCAGGTTTAATAGTCATTAAACTAACATTTAAAATATGAGGAATACAGTATTTAGAACTGTTAATTTTAACACCTGAATAATCACTTAAGTGATCTATTACTTTTTCTCTATATTTTCTAACCATTTCTTCTTTTTTAGGTAAATCTTTTAAAGCAAGTCTAAGTGCTTTAGCAAAAGATACTACTAAAGGAAGAGGAACAGTTCCAGGTTTAAGTTCTCCATCATGAGCTCCGTATAGAATTGGAGTTAATCTTAAATTCTTATTAAAATATAATAAACCAATTCCTGTTGGGCCATATATCTTATTACTTGAAATAGTTGCCATATCAACATCACTTACAGACATTGCAACTTTTCCAATTGCTTGAGTCATATCTGAATGGAATATTACATTAGGATTATTTTTCTTAATTACTTGTCTAATAGTCTTAAGTGGTTGTCTTGCTCCTGTTTCAGAGTTTACAGCACTTATACTAACAAGTATAGTATCATTTTTAACTTTATTCTTTAAGTCATCAAAATCAACTAATCCTTCACTTGTAACATCAACATAATCAATGATGAATCCAGCTCTTTCTAAATGTTTACAAATACCTATCATAGAAGGATGTTCTAATTTAGAAACACATATTCTTTTACCATATCTTTGATATGTTAAACAAGCTCCCATGATAGCAATATTATTTGCTTCGCTTGAACCACTTGTATAAATAAATTCACTCTTATCAATATTAAGTAGTTCAGCAATTTGAGAATTAGCATTTTCTAATAATTCTCTAGATTTTGCTCCATAACTATGTAGGCTTTCAGGATTACCATAGAAATCTTCTGTAACTTTATTATAACTGTCTAATACTTCAGGTAAAACTGGAGTTGCAGCTGCATAATCTAAATAAACCATTTTAAACCTCCTTATTTAACATTTTCATTTCTATAAGCTTCAAGTAATCTTTGTTGAATACCAGGTTCAACTACATTTATAGATTTAATAGCTTCAGTTAAAGATGCATTAAACTCTCCCTTGAAGAATAGTCTTTCAGCTTTAGCAAGACCATTATCAATTGAAGAATTAATTGCTCTATATCTATTACCATAAACTATAGCACTTTCAGCCATAGATGCTGTCTTAACAATATTAACAGAGTTTTGTACTACTTTTAAAGACAAATCTCTAGCATTATCTACTCTAGTATTTAAACTTTCAATCTTAATAGGTTTCTTTTCAAGTTCAATTGCCATTTCTTTTAATGCATCAACAGCTTCACCATATTCTACCAAATAATCCTTAGGAATAACAGGTAATTTATATGAAAGCATGTGTTCTCTTGCTTGTCTCATTAAGTTCTTTATTTCTTCTTTTTGTTCAATAGCTCTTACTTCATCTTCATGATAACTACCAAGACTTTGAATAGTATATGTTAGTTTATCATTAATTTTATTTAATCTTTCATTAATATATTCCATTTCTTTAGTTAGTTTAGAATAAGCAGTATTCTTTTCTCTATACTTAGTCATAACTGATTCATAGTCAGACTCACATCTATCTGTTTCTTTAGATAAATCAGTTATAACTTTAACTTCTTCATCACTTAAATCATAGGAATATTTCATATTAGGAATACTTGAAGATAACTTTTGAATAATCTTTTTAATTCTTCTTGCTCTTAGTATTACTGATCTTATGTATTCATCAAACATCTTTTTAGCTATTTTTTCTTTATCAAAGTCAGCATATAATTTATCAAAATAATCTAGTATTGTTCTAAGTTCAAATATTGAATCTTCTAGATTTAATACTTTTAATCTATCAAATACATCTGCAACTTTCTTTTCAGATTCACTTATATTATAATCTAGTTTTAAATATTCAAGATTATAACCATCCGCAATCATCTTTTGACTAACCTTATGAATATCTTCTATTCTCTTAGGTATCATTTCAGTACCCATTAGTATTATAGATGGTGCTTCTTCAATAACTATTTTTAAGTTACCAATTGTATCATCTAAAGCTTTAACAATTTTACCAACTTCTTGATAAACATTATTTTGCATAGCAAGTTCAAATGCACTAAATAATTTATCTACATTTTCAAATTGTAATTCAAGTGGATTTTGAATCATAGCATAATCAGCTTTATCATTATTGTTATATTGTAAGAATATAGTTCTATATTCAGTTTTTAACTTAGTAACTATTTCTCTATTCTTTTGTTCTGATAAAGTAATTTCTTTAATAGAATTAAGTAAGTTAATTGCTCTAGCTTTAACAACAAATATATCAAATTCAATTAAAGCAAGTCTTTCATTTATTATTTCATTTGAGTCAGTCTTAATTAACTCTTCAGCACTAATAAGTTCATCAGTTATCTTAGGAACATCTTCATCTTTTATTTGTTTAAATAAACTCTTCCAATAATTATATTTTTCTCTTAAATCATCGTTATTTATTAATGATTCTACTTTATTAAGTTCAGATAAAATAGAACCACTTATTATTAAATTTTTATCTCTTTCAAGATTAGTTAAAGTGTCTTCAAATTGTCTTTTAATCTTTTTTCTAGTCACAAGTATAGAAACTATAATTGTAACAATACAAATGACAATATAAATAACCATTATTAAACGTCCAATATTACCATTCATTTTAGACACTCCTTACCTTCTACATTATAACATAGATAAGGTACATAATAAAAGTAGAGTTAACTCGTTGTAACTCTACTTTTGACATACTTTACAATAGTATGTTCCTCTTCCTCCAACCCTTGTCTTTATTATTGGATTACCACACTTTTTACAAGGAACTCCTTCTTTAGTATGAACCATTAAAAAGTTTTGAAATTCTCCTTTTACTCCAAGTTCAGATGTATAACTTCTAATAGTTGTTCCTTTAAGACGTGTTGCTTCTTTTATAATACGTGATCCTTCTTCTTTTATTCTTTCACATTCATCTATTGTTATTGAGTTTCCTTTTCTTGTAGGAAGAATACCACTTGCAAAAAGAACTTCATCTACATATATATTACCAAGACCATTTATAATTGTTTGATCTAATAATAATTCTTTAATAGTATGTTTACTTCCATGTATTTTCTCATATATATATTCTTTAGTTAAAGAATCATTATCAGGTTCTATTCCTAGTTTACTAATCTCATTTAACTTTAAGGCATCTTTTGTTTTGACAAGCATCATTACTCCAAATTTACGTACATCTTTATATCTTAAATCATAATCATTATCAAGTCTAAAAATAATGTGCTCATGTTTTTCTACTATATCACTTGATGGTCTATAGTTATATTTTCCTTCCATTCTTAAATGACTTACAAATGAGTATTCACCTAAATCAAATATTAACCATTTACCAACAGTTCTAATATCTTTAAAAGTTTTACCTATTAAAGTATTTTTAAATTCACTCTTATCAGTCTTTATAATATCATCATAAGAGTATTCTATATCTTTAATTGTTCTACCAATTATTTTATTCTTTAAAGCAGTTTTTACTGTTCTTACTTCTGCTATTTCAGGCATAGTTAACACTTCCTTTAGAAAATATTATAGCATAATAAAAATGCATTTTTTTATGCATTTTTAATTACCTCAATTTTTTAATTAAACAACTGTATTTAAAAATATATCATTAGTAACTCCGTCTACTCCTATATAATCCTCCATAATGTCATCTTTATATTTTATCGTATATGCAATATAGTTATCTTTACTATATGTGGCCTCAACCCACTCGCTATCTTCACTTATTACTTCATCAAAAGACCAAATCCACATATTTTCAGGAGTGACTTTATTTTGAGTACGAATATAACTATAATGGTTTTCATCCATCAATCTAATATCATAATATGGAGTTCCTTCATCTATATCCCAACCACGACTTCTTAAATCTTCAGCATAATTATGGCCATAAAATATTATTGAGACAATACCTTTATAACCACCAGTATTAGTTAAACCCAAATCCTCTTTTATATCGAATATATATTCTAAATATTCATATCCACTTGGTCTTTTAAGTCCTTCAAATTCCTTTTTTACTAAGAATTTTTCTTGACCAGCAGAATACACTTTTTGCATAAACTCCTTAAAAGTCTTTTGTCTTGCAGTTTCAACAGTTTCAAGTACGGAAGGAATTGCTATAATCATTATTATTGCAAGTATAACAATTACAGCAAGCAATTCTACTAAAGTAAAACCTTTTCTTAAATTATTATCACGCATCATTACACATCCTTTCTACTTTCATAATTTCATAATAATGAAAAAAAAAATAAAGCATTTTTATAATTATTTACAATAATTATAATGTTCTTATTCTTTTCTTATAGCTATCAAAATCAATTTCTTCAAGTTTCTCGCACATTAAATATTCTTTTAAAATACTTACTAATGTATTTGGATCTACAAATAATCCATGATTATAAGCAAGTTCAAAAGGAATTTCTTCGTTTTCATCTAACTTTAATCGACATCCAAATTGTCTAAGTGTATATTCAACAGGACATATAATTCTACCAAATCTAACATTATAACCATTACCTGCTTCAATAAAATAATTTACTTTAGCCGCATTTTTTAAATTAGAACTATCAAATAAATCATAAACATGTAAAGATGCTTCCATGTTAGCATTACGTTCAAAAGAATAATTACATCCATTTTTATAATATCTTTTTATTTGACGATTATTAGCATTATTAACATAGGCATTTAATAATTCATATAAATCATTTATTACTTCATATTCATGCTTTTTCTCATTACCATATATAGCTTGTTTAACATGTTCAACTTCATGAAATATAAAAAAAGTATAAAAAAAATTATATAATTCTTCAAAAGAAAGTCCTTCAAAAGGAGTACTAATAGCAAACTTATATGTACTTTCTTCATAAGCTGGAAAATTAGCAAATAACTCATAAGATTCTACATTAACACATAAACGATCATACTCGTCACTTTCAACTAATTTTATTCTACCATCTATTAGGCTATCTTTATTATAAGTATCAATAATATCATGAAAATATGTCTTATCACATTTAACATTATTATCATTTATTATTTCTTTTAATCTTGCCTTTGTAATATTGTCCATAACCTCACCCTATCATTTTACAAATATTATATCACATATAAAAAAGTTCTATTTCTAGAACTTTTTTGTCTTAATCAAATACTTTTTAAACTATTCATCAATTGTACAAGAAGTAGAAATACCACTATCAACTATTGTTGGATTAGAAGCATCTAAATCGATATATTTTAATGTACATGTACCATTAATTCCTTGTGTTTCTTCACAATGTAAGAAATATAATTTTTTATCTTTAACAACTGGTTTAATCATGATTTGATCAGAAAAATCTTCTTTTGTAGAAAAAGAAATTGAATAATCTGTTTCTCCTGCTGCAGTTCCATTTTGATCATATAATTTTATATGATTATGTAATGCTGAAAGAACACATTCTTCTTCAAACATATCAACATATACATTTTTATTTGTAAAAGTTTTATTGTAAGAGCATTCTGTACAACTTTGATATTCTTTAATAAATTTATCATTTACTTTAATAGTTGTAGACCAATAATTATCACATATTGCTTCATCATATTCTGCTTTACAAGTATATTCTACTTTATTACCACCTATTTCAAATGATACTGCATCTCCTGTTGCTGCACATTTGTTATCCATATCAAAATCCAATACAGTTAATACATTAGCAGTATCAACAATTAAACTCTTTTCATCATCATTTACTTTAGCAGCAGCAACATATTCATCTACGCTAGTAAAAGCAAGTTTATTTACTACAGCTGTTGTAGTTGTAGTAGTTGTCGTTGTCTTATTTTCATTTGTTTTATCTTTAGGTTTAAGTAAATCAGTATAAGTATATACTCCGTATCCACATACTCCAAGTAACACAATTACTAATAAAATAACAACAATTACGTTAGATTTCTTTTTATTAGGTGTAACAGCTGCAGATGGAGCTGGATTAACAGCTGGTTCAACTGGAGTTACAGTTTGTACTACTTCAGCAGGTGTTGGTGTTTCTACAGGTTCAACTGGTGCAACTGGAGTCTCTACAACTGGAGGAACTGGTTGAACTGGCTCACTTGCCATTGGTTGAACTGGTTCTACTACTTCAGGTGTTGCAACTGTTGGTTGTTCAACAGGATTAGTATTAGTCACTTCTGTATTAACACTATTTAAATTGTTTTCTTGATTTTCATTCATATTTTATTCTCCTATTCTTATAATAAATAATAACACAAATAAAAAATAAATGGAATAATCTCCATTTATTTTGTTTCATATAAATCTTTACCAAGATCAGTGGATACTTTTAAAGGTACGCTTAATTTAACAATATTTTGCATAATATCTTTAACAATACCTATTACTTCTTCCTCTTCACCTTTATAAATATCAAAAACTAATTCATCATGTATTTGAAGTAACATACGTGTTTTTATATTCTTCTTTTCAAACTCTTTATCTATTTTAATCATTGCAAGTTTTAAAATATCAGCAGCAGTTCCTTGAATTGGGGTATTCATAGCCATTCTTTCACCACTTTGTCTAATCATATAGTTAGAATTATGGATTTCATCTATAACTCTTTTTCTATTAAACATGGTTCTAACTTCTCCTGTTTTCTTACACTTTTCAACATTAGATTCAATGTATTCTCTTACACCAGGATATAGTTCATAGTATTTTTCAATAAACTCTTTTGCTTGTTTAGGAGAAATACCAATATTCTCACCTAAACCAAATCCCGATATACCATATACAATACCAAATATAACACTCTTAGCTACTCTTCTTTGATTCTTATCAACTTCCTCAAAAGGAATACCATATATATCTGATGCTACTCTTGTATGAATATCTTCATCTCTTTTAAATGAATCTATTAAAGCTTTACATTCTGACATATGAGCAAGTACTCTTAATTCTATTTGAGAATAATCACAAGATAAAAATTCAGTATATTCAGGTAAAAATGCTTTTCTAATCATTTTTCCTAAATTATCTCTTGCAGGTATATTTTGTAAATTAGGATCAGTTGATGAAAGTCTTCCTGTTCTAGTTAATGTTTGTTGGTAAATTGTATGTATTTTACCATCACTTCTGATAAACTTTTGAAGTCCTTCTAAGTAAGTACTAGATAACTTAGTTAACTTTCTATATTCAAGTATTTTTTCAATAATTGGATTTTCATCTTTAATCTTCTCCAATACTTCTTCTCCCGTTTGATAAGCACCAGTTTTAGTCTTCTTACCATGAGGAAGTCCAAGTTTATCAAATAAAATATCACCTAATTGTTTAGGACTACTAATATTAAATTCTTCACCAGCCATACTATATATATCTTTTACTAAGTCATTTACTTGAGTATCAAGTTCATCTTTCATTTTATTTAAAATAGAAGGATCACATATAATACCATTTAACTCCATCTTGGCAAGTACCTTTGTTAAAGGAAGTTCTATGTCATTAAGAACACTTTCTAATTCTTCTTTTTTAATTCTCTTTATATAGTCTTCATATGTATCATATATAAACTTAGCTTTTAAAGGACTGATTTCTTTATCACTTAATTTGTTCTTAATTAATTCATGATATAAAGGAACTTCTATACCAGCATTATTCATTAAAACACCAATGTCATCTTTAGATACTTCATTTAAAAGGTATGAAGCTATATTTAAGTCATAGAATGTGCTCAAGTTTAAATCTTTAAGTAAACAAATATTTTTCTTTATTCCAAATGTTAAAAGATTTCTAGATTTTATTTCATCCATTACTTCTTTAATCTTATCTTTTTCTACATAGAATAAATTAACACCATCATAAAGCCCCATTCCAAATATATTTGCATCATGATAGTTTTCATTATCACATTCAATATAATATGAAATATTATTCTTCTTATCTAATTCATCTATAGATTTTAATTCTTTAATTTCTTGTTTTTTAACTTCTTTTTTAGGTGTAATAGTTTTATTTACTAATGAATAAAACTCTAATTCACGATAAAAGTCATTTAATTCATCAGTTGGACCACTATATTTTAAATCATCAAACTTAACTTTAATTGGAGCATTCTTATCAATAGTTGCAAGTTTATATGAAAAATATGCATTTTCCTTATCATTAACAAGCTTTTCATGAGTTGCACCTTTTATTTCATCAATATGTTCATATATACCATCTAAAGTATCATACTCTTGAAGTAGTTTTAAAGCACCCTTTTCACCTATTCCTTTTACACCAGGAATATTATCACTTGCATCTCCCATAATAGCTTTCAAATCAACTACTCTTGGAGGAATAATGCCATAATCCTCGAAGAAGTTCTTAGGGTTATATTTAATAAATCCTTTTGTTTGTAAAAGTTTAACATTTACAACATCAGTTATCAATTGTAAATAATCATGATCACTTGTTACTAAAAGTGCATCCCATTCAGGATCTTCATTTGCCATTCTTGATAAAGTACCAATAATATCATCAGCTTCATAACCTTCTAGTTCTAAATGTCTAATACCCATTTTTTCTAACAATGTAGGAGCATATGATAATTGAGTCTTTAATTCATCTGGAGTCTTTGCTCTTCCTGCTTTATAGTCTCCATATTCTTCATGTCTAAATGTTTTACCAATATCAAATGCAACTGCAAAGTATTCAGGATTTTCTTCTTGTATAATTTTATTAATCATATTAACAAATCCATATAATGCATTTGTTGGAAGTCCCTTACTATTTTTCATTAAATTACCTGAGTAAGCAGTAGCAAAATATGCTCTAAACATTAGATTATTACCATCTACTAATACTATCTTTTTCATGTACTTCACCATCCATATCTAATTATATCAAACTTTTATTATCTACACATAATAAACTTATCTTAAATACTTAACCATGATATAATATCTCCAGGATGTGACAACATGAATAAGAAAAATATATGTTTAATAATTATTATATTGTTATTATTATTATTATTAATTATAAGCATTTTCTTTATTAATAAAATAAATAATAAGACTACAATAGATTCGAATAATAAAACAACTACTACTTTAAGAAAAACTAGTAAAGAAATTAGTAGTTCAACAACTAATACAACTATAGTTATTGATTCTAATACAAGAACAAATACTACTGTTACTACTAAAACTACAACTACTACTACAATTAAAACAACAACTACAACAAAAAGACAAACTACTAAAGAAACTACAACTACAGCAAAGAAGCCAAGTTGCCCCAATGAATTCACATTAGAAAATAATAAATGTACTAAAACTATTGATGCAGTAAAAACATGTCCACCCAATATGGCAGATGTTGGTGGCGAAGATATACCTCAAGATGAGTATTGTATAAACCTATCGGAAGGTTATGAAACAACAGACTTAACTTGTCCAGATAATTACACAATAATGAAAATAATAACACTAGGTTCACCAGATAAATATCGTTGTAACCCACTTCATAAGAAAGAATACAAATGTGAAGATGGTTACACATTACATGATACAAATAAATGCACAATAAGTATTAATCCACAATAAAAGAATATCCAAATGGATATTCTTATTTTTTTTACCAATCAAACTTTTCGGCGTCTTTTTCTTTTTTCTTTTCTTCTTTTTTCTTTTTCTTAGCTTCTGCTTTTTCTTTCTTTAATTCTTTTTTGCTTTTAGGTGCTTCTTCTTCAATTTCTTCATCTATTTCTTCTTCAACAGTTACTATTCTTTCTGCTTTAGTACCTTCTTCTAAAGGTTCCTCTTCCTCTCCTTCATCATCTTTAGGTGGAAGAGGCATTTCTTCTACATAAGCATCAGCTGAATCTTCTTCATCGTCTTCAAACATTTCTTCATTTTCTTCTAATGTTCGTTTTTGTGAATTATTTCTTCTCTTCTTTTCTTCATCAGACATTGTTGGTCTTTTAAATATAGCAATTAAAAGTAATAAAGCACATAAACCAATTAAACCATAAATAACATATTTATAATTCTTTAGTTTTTCATTTAGATTTAATTCTAATTCATTATTATATAATTGAATAGACTCATCATCCTTATTATATCTATAGTAGTTTTTCTTACCAGTTAGACTATCAAGACCATAGAAGATTATTTCTTTACTATTATTATTTAATAAATAACCTTCTATTTCATAACCGTTTATTTTAACTTTATTCTTAATATAGTTTTTAAATTCCTCAGATTCTTTTAAATCTTCCGGAATTACTTTAACTAAAACACCACTTAATTCAATATATTCTTTAACTAACTTATTATTATCATATATAACCATGATAATACTACCACTATTATCTTTAAGTCCTAATAACTTAATCTTAGTAACTTCACTTTCTAAAGCAGGTACATCAGTACCTTCATAGTTAATTGTAATAGGATTAAATCCATCAAGTTCTTTTAACTCATCTATCTTTCTTACAACACTATAATCTTTATTATTAAATTTAACTTTAATAGGATCTAATTCTTTTCTATAAACATTAACTACATATGTATTAGTGTTTCCTTTTTGAGCAGTTACAACTATTTCATATTTGTTATTTCCTTCTACTAATTCAAAAGTACCTGTTCCTTTTACACTAGCTTTTGAGTCTTCTTTAGAAGCATTTATAGTAATACTAGTTACATCATTTTCAACTTCTACATTATATTCTTTAGTATTTTTATCAAATCCAGGATTAAGAGAATAGTTTACTACTTCAATACTCTTTAAATTAGCATTATCAGAGTAACTTGCTTCTATTTCTTCTTTAGTTTTAATATTAACAGTTGCACTACTAGTTGAAGTATTCATCGTTTGCATTGTGTCATAGTCATATAATAAAAATGATCTAGCACTTATAGTTGTAGTTCCTTTTGTTAAAGTTTTAAAAGTAAATGTATAAGTTTTACTCTTTGTTCCATTTGCAACAGTATTAGCCATATAAGAGCCTCCACCTTCTGCTCCACTTGAAACAAGTTTTAACATGTTCTTATCATATCCTAAATCAACTTGCCAACTACCAATAGAACTACTACTAGATAACTTAACAGTTACAGTTATATTATTTCCTAATATTGCAGTACTTGATGAGTTTACATCAATTCTTGCATTTGATGCAAAAACTGCTGTAGGCATTAAAAGTAAGAATAATCCAACAACAAACAAATTAATTTTTTTCTTCATATTTACCTCCTATTGAACAATTTTATATTGTCCAAGTATACTCTTTTGAATTTGTAATAAATCAAGGGCATTTATTTGTCCATCTCCTGATGTATCTCCTGCATTAGAACCTTCAGCATTCATATTATATTGATTTAATATTTTCTTTTGAACTTGTAATAAATCAAGGGCATTTATTTGTCCATCTCCTGATGTATCTCCTTTAACAACAAATACAAATTCTTTTTGTACTGTACCATTTGAAACTGTTACTTTTAAACCTGTTCTAATTAATCCAGATGGATTCCCTACTACACTTCCACCTAAAGATGCAATCTTATTTTTAAAGTCATCTAAAGTAGAACCAACTTCAACACCAGTTATAACATTATCACTTAACTTATAGTTTTGACGAACGATGTTCATAACATCAATACCACTTGGTTTATTCTCTTCAGCATCACCTGATGCACCATTATCAGTATTAATAATAGTTGCACCAATGTTGTTATAAACAGGTATTAAAAATTCAAATGTATTACTTAATGCATTAACTCCATAATAAGCACCATGTACTATTTCAGCTTCACTTACAGGAGCTTGTATATTAGACATATATTGATGAATATATAAATTATTTGATTTAACAGGATGAACATTAAACTTTTGGAAATACATAGTTTGTTGTCCGGCCTCTAGATAACCACTTTTCAAGAATTCTGCTCCTCCACCTATAGCAAGTTTAAGATCAGTTGTTTGGTCCCCAGTTCCACCCCAATTATTAAGCTTAGCATATCTTACAGCTCTATAAGGTGCATCTCCATTTGAACCATCATAAACACCGACATTAAAGAAATTATAATAGTTATCCATTGATTCACCATTTAAAGTTGTTCCCCATCTTGTAGTATATTGTCCACATATACAAGATAAAAGACCACCGGCATAAGCACCAGTAGTTGCTTTACCAGCACCTATTTCTTGTTTAATTCTTGCAGAAAGCATTATTTGAGAAACATTCTTTTCTCTACTAGCAAGATTTAAAGCAGTAGTTAAAGATGGTAAATTAGTTGTCATGAATGATCCAAGTATTTTAGGTGTTACAGCAGAATAAACACTATCAGGAACATTATTATTTACATAACCTGATTCAAACATAAATATATGAACATCATCTAAGAAGTTAATTGGATTTAAATAATATGCAACAGCTTTTTGACTAGCACTTACATATCCACTATCATAATTACCAGAACAAGATAAATCCTTATATTCTTGAATAGATGTAGAAATAGTATTTTTACCACAAGCACTTTCACTATTAACTGCAGTATCAAAATCTAATCCAGTTTGAACTGGAGTGAATACCCAATTTGGATATTTAGCTTTCAAAACACATAACTTATCAACATATTCTTTTGGGAATCCCTTACTAGTTAACTCAGCTTGGCATGAAGAAGTATCTATATTAACAACCTCACTTTTAATAACTCTAGTATATTCACTACAAACATAAGATTCCATGCCTTGATAATCAATCTTATACCAGTTACTAGAGCAGTTATTACTTGTAGTTGATAAATCTTGATATTTTTCTCCAGATAATAATCTATATTTAACACCACTATTAACTCTAACAATTAAATTACCAGATTCTACTTTAGGTGTTTTTCTAATTCCAACACTATCCCCTGTTATTTCAACCTCATCCGCAAAAACAGAAACAGGCAAAATAACGAATAAAGCAAGCAATATAATAAGTATTTTTAAGTTTTTCATAATTTGCCGTCCTTTCTACGGTATTCTAAGAATATTATAACAAATAAAATAGTAAAATACGTTTTCTAACACACATCTTTACTTTTTAAGCAAAAAATTTGACATTTTAATACTTAACCATTGAATTAAAGACCATATTATCATATTCTTATATATAGAAAGGATAAAGGAAAAATGAATGAAGAATTAAACAATACAGTAACTCCTGTTAATAATGGAAATACTGTATCTGAACCAACTGTAACACCAAGTGTAAATCCAGCTCCTGTTGAAGTACCAACACCAGCACCAGTTGAAGTTCCAACTCCTGTTGAAGCGCCAACTCCTGTTGAAGCGCCAGCTCCTGTTGAAACACCAGCTCCTGTTGAAACACCAACACCAGTTGAAAACCCTGCTCCAGCTGTTACACCTGTTGAACCTTTAGCACCAGTAGATAATGCACCAGCCGCTACAGTTACACCTGAAGTTAATCCTGCACCAGTAGATAATGCACCAGTAACTTCAGCACCAGAAGCACCAATTGGCGAGACTAATGCTCCTATTAATCCTCCTCCACTTGATGCACCAGTAGATGAAACTACAAAAAAATCAAAAAAAGGATTATTTATTACATTAATAGTAGTATTAATAGTCTTAGTAATTGGAGGTATAATTGCATATACACAATTTGGTACAACAAAAAGTCGTATTAAATCAATTGCAAATGCAATATTTACAACAGAAAATTATCAAAAAATAAAAAATGAATTTAAGAAAACACAAAGTGGAACTTATAAGTTCTCTATAAGTGGTAAGGTAGATTCACAAGATGAAGATCCAATAAATGGCAATTTAGAACTAAAAGGTAAATATGGTTATGATTTACCAAATAAAGAATTATACACAACATTAAGCGTTGATAAACTAAATTTTGCATCACAAGAATTACTTGGATCAACAGGACTTAACTCAAGTCTAGATATAACTAAAGATACTTTATATTTTGAAGTTAAAGAACTATTCGACAAAATAGTATTTATTAAAGATGAATCATTTATAGAAATATTTGATGAACTAGATAAAGCATTAGAATCATCTAATAATACTGAAGCATTAGATATTAACAAAATAATTGTTTCTGTAAGAGATGCATATGTTGAAGGATTAACTGCTCCTAAAAGTAGTCAATCAGTTACATCTGTAGATGGAATTGGAACAACTAATGTAATTACTATTGTTCTAAATAAGAGTAATAAAGAATTAATTATGAAGACAATGCTTAATAAATTAGCTGATAGTGATTTTCCAACAGAAATTGCTAAAATTGTTGATGATGATGCAGCAACAATAAAAGAATCACTAAAAGATAGTGCAAACACTTATGAAGCAGATGACTCAATTGAAAATTTATATATCTACACTTCTCTATTTGGAAATGCTTTAGAAGGAGTTAAAATTACTTCAACATCTGATAAATATTCTTGTAGTAAAGGTAAACCAAACGAAGCATTTATAACAATTAAAGATAACACTTTAACATTTAAGTTTAATAATCCAAATGAAGCAAATGGAACAGTTACTGTTAAATTAGAAAACAAAGGAACAAAAACTGATATTGTAGTAAGTGCTAAAGTAGTTGAAAATATTTCTAAGAGAAACTACAATTCAGACGGAACAATTGAATCATGTACTGAAACTGAAAAAGAAGTAGTAACAGTAGACTTTACAATAACTACTACTAATACTGAAAGTGAAAAAGGACTTGATGCAACAGTTAAAATTGGATATGGAGTAACTTGTACTGATAAAAACAATTGCGAAGAAGAAAACAATACAGTTGAACTTAACATTTCAGCAAATATGACAATTGATAAAACTTATGTTCCTTCATCAATGGTTAAAGATAATGCTGTAGATATTAATACATTAACTGAAGCAGACCAAGAAGTTGTCATCCAAAATATACAAAAGAACTTTGGAGCATTAAGTGAAATATTATCATCATTACTTGGAACAGATCCTAGGCAATCAATATATGATGACTACGAATATGATGATTACGATGAAGACTTTGATTATGACGACTACGGGGATTACAACAGTTATAACTACAATTTTTAATTAAAAATTAAAACACCTATTTTCTAGGTGTTTTATTATGTTCAAAATTATCTCTAAACTTACTAAAAGCAGACACAATTCTAAATTTATTCTCTTCTTTTATATATTTTTCACTTAATTCATTATTATATTTATAACCAAATGTATCATCAGCAAAAATTCTTTGTTGTCTGATATCACACCATCTTGCATATTCATAATTGCCACATCTAAGAGCAATTTGTTTTTCTACTTCTAATAAATCTTTTCTTTTATTTATAAAGAGTTGACGGTAAATATACTGTACATCATTTTCATTTTTTAATACTTCTATATCTTCGGGACTACCATAGTACTCTAAAAGTTCATCTTTATTTTCATCATTTATAGTAACTATATCTTCGTAATCTAGTAAATAAATACCTTCATTTGTATGTTTAAAAGTTGTTCCATATAGCTTGGTAAAATCTAGAAAGTGATCTACTCGTCCTAAATTATTTTCTTTAGGATCTAACCAAATACTTCCTTCATCTTTTACTTTTGAGTAAAACTCTAACACTTCATTTAAACTCACTTTTCTACCATTTGCTCTTTGAGAAACATATAAGTATTTGTTTGATTCGCCTAATCGTCTTTCAAAAACAGGGCTTAATCTATATGGTCTATCATCTTTTCCCATTTCATGACCTATTTTAACAACAGCGTCTCCAACTTGAATTACTTTATAAGTTTGACCACTTCCACATAAAACCAAATCTTTATAACTTAAGTTTTGATATCTAATAAGTCTATCTAGTTCATAAATAAGATTATCTACATCATTATTACCTAACTTATCAAACGTGGTATAAAAGTCTTCCAAGAAAAACTTACGTAATGTTCCTAAAGAAAATACATAATATTTTTTCTTTATAAAATTATATATATTATCTCCATTTTGAATATACATATTAACTCCTATAACTCATTATCCATCATATATGAGAATATTAAATAAGCAACTTTTAAAGAATCATGTCTTAAAACATTATTTTCTATCTTCCATAGTTTATCTTTAATTACTTCTACACCCATTTTCTTTAAAGTACTATCATCTACTTTAACTGGATCTTTTTGTTCTAATGAAGAATATTTCTTTGCAATATAACTAGATATTTTAGCATCATTAGCAATAACTGCATCAATAGACTTATTACCTAAATATTTTTGTAAGAATTTAATATGATCAGATACTTTAAAACCATCTGTTTCCCCAGGTTGAGTAACTAAATTACAAATATACATTTTCTTTGCTTTCGCATCATTAATCTCTTCTACTATTCCATCAACAAGTAAATTAGGTATTACACTTGTAAGAAGTGATCCAGATGAAAATATTATTAAATCAGCATTTTTAATTGCTCTACTAATATCTTGAGAAAGTTTTATTCTTTTATCATATTCAACCTTTACTACTTTTCTAGAGTCTTTGGTAATCTCTTCTTCTCCAATTATTCTCTCACCTTTTTTAGTAATTCCTACTAAATTAACATTTTCTTCCGTAATAGGTAAAATACTACCTTTTATATTAAGCATCTTCGCCATAATTGGAATAGAATGTTTAAAGTCTCCTTTAAGTTCTAATAAAGAAGTCATTATTAAATTCTTTATTGAGTGACTTTCTAAAGTAGAACCTTTTTCAAACCTATAATTCATAAGTTCAATTATATCTTTATCAGTATTAGCCATAGCAAGTAATACTTTCGTTAAATCTCCTACAGCAGGTATGTTAAATTCATTTCTAAGTTTACCCGTACTTCTACCATTATCAGCAACAGTAACAATAGCAGTTACATCAACTGGAAAGTCTTTTAAACCTTTTAATATTTGAGAAAGACCTGTCCCTCCTCCAAATATAACTACCTTCTTCATATCTTCACCTTGTTTCATTATTTCGTTATAAAATATTATAACATAATTTATTATAAACAAAAAAAGGAACCAAAAGGTTCCATTTTTTATTTCAAGACATTTTTTAAAATAACTGTCTTAGTTCTAGACATTTCACGTAATGTAGTCATTATACCTTCATTACCAATTCCAGAATACTTCCAACCACCAAATGGTTGTTCAAATGATCTAAAGAATGAAGCTCCATTTATTACGAAGCCACCAGCTTCAACTTTTTCAGAAGTTTTGAATGCTTTATTCATATCTTTAGTTATGATACCAGCAGAAAGACCAAATTTAGATTGGTTAGCTATTTCAATAGCTTCTTCTATAGTATCAAATCCGATAACCGGGATAACCGGACCAAAGACTTCCATATCTTTTGCAATATCCATATCTTTAGTTACGCCATCAAGTATAGTTGGTTCATAGAAAGCACCATTACGTCTTCCACCTTTAACTATTCTTGCTCCAGCAGCTACGGTTTCGTTTACTTGTTTTTCAACTTCAATAGCTGCATTTTCTGAAATTAAACAACCAATATCACTTGTAGGGTCACTTGGCATTCCGACCTTAAGTGTATCAATCTTTTCAGACATTTTCTTGATGAATTCATCTTTTATAGAATTCTCAACTAAGAAACGTTTAGATGCACAACAAACTTGTCCAGTGTTATATAATCTACCCCAAACAACTTCGTTAACTGCAAGATCTAAGTCTCCATCAGCACATATAATCATTGCATCATTTCCACCTAATTCAAGTGAAGAATGAGCACAATGTTCTGCACATCTCTTTAGTGCATCAATTCCTGCTTCAGTTGATCCTGTTAAAGTAACCATATTAACATCAGGATGTGATGTTAATGCAGTACCAACAACACTACCAGATCCGTGAACTACTTCTATAACACCAGCTGGTACTCCTGCTTCAACTAGTAATTCAATATAACGAGTTAAAGTAAGTGGATTAACACTTGCAGGTTTTAATATTACTGCATTACCCATTAATAAAGCAGGTGGTATTTTATTTATAAAAATATCACTTGGGAAATTAAATGGAATAATAGCTACTACAACACCAAGTGGTTGTTGTACAGTATATTGTAGCGTATTTTCTTGACCTGCTTCAGTTCCTTTAGGAATCATGTTTCCATAGTCATGTTTAACTCTTTCAACATAAGCAGGTACACCAATTGCTATATTACCTATTTCAGCAATAGCTTCTTTAATTGGTTTTCCAGTTTCATCGGATAAAAGCTTAGCAAGTTCAGCCTTGTTTTCTTTTACCAATTCATTAAACTTAAGCAAGCATTCACATCTCTCAAGTAATGGCGTATTTTCCCATTCTTTTTGAGCAGCTTTTGCTTCCTTTACAGCTGTATCAATTTCTTCAGCTGATAAACTAGGTACTGTGTCTACTAATTCATTAGTAGCAGGATTCATAACTTGGATTACTTCACCACTTGCGGCATCAACCCAATTTTTACCGATAAGACTCTTCATATTTACATCCTATCTTTTAAATCCAGTGAATGATAATGATAATCCACCAACAGTATTACCAGAGTGTTCGTTTATACCATACTCTCCAAATGTAAATACCATTAAGAATTCCTTATCACCAGTTACTTTCTTAACTGCTGGATAAATTTCTTCTTCCATACCTTTTAGTGATAAACCTAGTCTTCTACCACCACAATGTACTAAGAAGTAAGAATCTGCAGATCCTCCGATTTTCTCATCAACTTCCTTGATTGTCTTTGGATTTGCTTGAACCATTTCATCTGGTTCTAAATGCAAATGAATAATGGCTGTATTTGGAACCATATTAGCACCAATATTTAATGAACCATCTTCATTAGCACCCATTGGATGACGAACAGCTGTTACTCTACCAATTGGATCTTTTACTCCTAATGGATCAAATATAGATGCAGCAAGCATATTTCCACCCATTACATCTTCTTTCTTGAAACCTGTCCACTCTACATATTTATCTAGAGCAGGAACTCCATCAATTTCCATTAGTTTTCTCTTTCCATCAACTTTGGTAATGATACCAGCTTGGTCAGTTTCTGTAAATTGTCCTTTATAGATATTTGCCATTTCAGCATCACTTACAAATAATGCAATTGCGCATCCATCTGAGAATATCTTATCATCACAAATGATAGACCATTTACCTTCAACAGTATTATCGGCAGCAGAACCACCAAATACTGGAACTTCCCCTATTACATCTTGAATACCTAAAATGTATTCTTCTTCCTCTGCTGGTGAAGCTGTCATAAAGAAATAATCAGGTTTACGAGAACTAAGTTGCTTTAAAGCTTCTTTAGCTATACGTCTACCAATTTCTCTAGCAGTTTCATTTTCAGTTTTTTCACTTCCGGCAACTCCTACTTCAACATCGCCACCGAAGGACATAATTCCTGAATATCCAGTTTCAGCATTTAAATAACCATCTTGAGTACATATAGCAGCACTAGATGTACATCCAAGGATATGTGTATCACTGACACTTCTTATACCTTCAACTATTTTTTCTTGATCGTTGACTACAGAAGTAAAAAGTAACCCCACTTTTGCCTTATCAAGTTTGGCCATTTTAGCCGATTCAGATCCAGATGTAAATGAATCACTATTTTGGCTATAACCAACTTTAGTATTTAACACTTCAATCATCCTCCTTTGTTAAATCTTAGGATAGAAACTACACTATCCTAAAAATAATTTTAAATTTAGTTAGATAACTAATCAATAACTTCAAAAAAAAATATAATGTGTTTACATTATATTATTTTTCTCTAGTTACAATTACTGTTTTGTTACTAAATTCTAACGAACTTATATACTCTTTCATCTCATTATAATCAAGTTTCTTTATATCATCTAGACTATCAAATTCTTCTCTATTAAATGATAATACATTAGATAAATAACCTCCACATATACGACCTGGATTATCTTCATCAAATAAGAATGACATAAGTGACCTATTCTTAAATATAGTAAAGTCTTCAAGTGTAGGCATTATCTTTTTATTTATAGTTTCATCAACTCTTTTTAGTATTCTTTCTTTATCATCACCTGCAACATCAATAGTAATTACTAACATACTATAGTTATATGGTGTAGTGATTCCATAATTAATTGGATATAAAGTAACTCCATCATTATATAGTTCTTTATATAAAGTACTTCTTCTTGAAAAGTTTATTCTTAAAAACAAGTCTAAATACCATAGAAGATTATCCTTAGGAACATTCCTAAATTCATCAAATTTCATCTTATAAAAAGTAGATACAGAAGGAATGATTTTATCATCTACCATTTCATAGTAATCTCTTTTTACTTTCTCTTTTTCATCATGTTTAATTACTTTAAAATCTAAATACTTTCTATCTATTGAGTTATATGTATCTTCTATTACTTTAACTATTTTCTCTATATCAAAGTTACCATATACAGTTAAAATTTCATTAGAAGGTTTATAAAAAGCATTATAAATAAGATTTAGGTCTTCATAAGTAAATTTTTTAACATCCTCTACTTCACCACATCCAAGCTTATACTCAGGTTCATTATAAAGTGAATTTATTTTTTCCATATTATAGTTAAAATATCTATTATCTTTTTTACCTTTTATTTCTTCATAAATAGGAGGTTTTATTTCTTCTTGTTTTTCCTTACTAAATTTAGAATTATTAACCATATTGATTAATTCAACTAAATGTTTAGTAAAGTCTTCATGAGTAATAATATAGTACTTAGTAAAATAGTCATATGTTTCTCCATTATAATCTACATAATTATCAAGAAAATATTCTCCAGCATTTCCATATATACTATCTTCTATTAATGTGTGTTCTAACAAATGAGCAAGTCCATCTGGATAATGGTATTCCCTATTATCTATATAAAAATCATTAACAGCAAATCCATATTTAATATTAATAGACGCACCTTGATAATGTTTTTTATCATTAGATACACATACAATAGTTAAACCATTATCTAACTTCTTAACAAGTTTTTTAATCATCATACTCACCTTCAATCAATAAAGTATTAACAATTTCTAAACCATCTATTATTCTTACTACATCTTCATAACTAACATCTTTTAATTTTTCATATTCATCTTCAAACGTATTCTTTTTTATTAAATGACAAATATGATTTTTTAAATCATTAAACTTACTATCTAAACTATCATATAAAGATATTTCATCTGCTTTTAATAACTTCTTCTTTGCTTCAAGAAAAGTATCTTTATCTTTTAACATACCTATTGTTTCATCTATTAAACTCTTACATTTCTCTATATTCTTTTTTGATAAAAAGGCTGATACTACAATAGATTTTATTTCAGTCTTAAATATAGAATCACATCCATATACTAAGTTATTACTAAATCTTAATTTTTTAAGTAAAAAAGAATTCTCTTGTCTATTAAGTATTACATTTATCATCATCATAGTAAAATAATCTTCTTTTGAGTAATCTTTATATTCATATTGAATACTTATTACACTTTGATTATATTCACCATTTAAATGAGTTAAACCTTTTCTCTCAGCATTAAAAATAGGAAAATAGTTACCTTCAATGCTAAATTTTTCTATATTAGATTTAAATAATTTACTTACTATATCAAGTATATTATCCCTACCTTCTTCTGGTCCTGATATATTAACCATGAATTTATTACTTAAAATAATATTCTTATAAGATGCTACTATATCTTCTTTTTTTACTTTACTTAATATATCTAAATAGTCTTCATCAGTTAAAGTAAATCTTCTTTTACCATCTAGAATCTTAGACCATTCACTTGTAATTCTTCCACCTATTGTTTTAGCTCTTTTAGTAATCTTATTTCTAATTATATTAACAGCAGTATCAAATATTTTATCTGTAATATATTTCTCGTCTATACATATAGAATTAAATATTATATCTTTCATAACATTTAAAGATTCTTCTGAATTATATTCATCAAATAATCCTACTTTAGGTAACATGAATGATACTTCTACAAATGATTCATCACCATATACATAACGATTAACATTATAAGAACCTATGAAGTTTTTATCTAATGCTCTTAAGAACATATCTTCTTCAGGATAGTTAACAGAATAATCATTCATGAAGTCTACCATCAATAATACTTTATATATATCTTCAAGTTCTACTTTACCAACAGGAAAAGTAACAACTATTAAATAAACATTTAAGTCATCTCTAACAATATAATTTGGTTTAGTATTTATTGTTATCACATTATCACCTCTTAAATATAATATCATAAAAAAAGTGGATATTTAATCCACATTTGAAGCTTGCAAACAAGTAATTGCAATAACACCAACTATATCATCAGAAGAACATCCTCTTGATAAATCATTAATAGGTCTAAGTAATCCTTGTGTAAGAGGTCCATATGCTTTAGCACCTGCAAGTCTTTGAGTTATTTTATAAGCTATATTACCTGCATCTAAATCTGGAAATACAAATGTATTAACATACCCTGCAACTATACTTCCTGGTGCTTTAGACTCTGCTACACTTGGAATAATAGCAGCATCAAATTGAAGTTCTCCATCTATCTTAAATTCAGGATATCTTTCTTTAGCAAGTTTTGTTGCTTCTACGACTTTTAGAGTATCATCACATACTGATGAACCATATGTTGAGTGACTTAAAAGTCCTACATAGGCTTCTCCACCAATAAGTTTACTATAAGTAACTGCACTTTGTCCTGCAATATCTGCTAACAAAGATGCATCAGGATTTTGATTTAATCCACAGTCAGCATAAAGTATTACTCCATCGTTACCAAGTTCTTTATTATTTGTTTCCATGATAAAGAATGCTGATGCTTTTCCTGTAGGTGGTTTGCATATTTGAAATGCAGATCTAAATGTATCACGTGATGTATGGCATGCACCTGTTACTTCTCCATCACATATTCCAGCGTATACAAGCATAGTAGCAAAATATCTAGAGTTATTAACAACTAAATCTCTTGCTTCATCGTAACTTAATCCTTTATCCTTTCTTAACTCGTAAAGAGTATTTATTAACTCATCAGTCTTTTCATAAGTGGATGGATCAATTATTTCTACATTATCTAAATTAATATTTAATTCTTCTTTTCTTTTGTTGATAAAGTCTAACTTACCAACTAAAACTATATCAGCAAAACTCTTAGCTTCAGATGCAGCAACAAGTACTCTATCATCTTCACTTTCAGGCAATACTATTCTTTTTCTTGAGTTTACTCTTTTTAATACGTTTTCTATATATGTCATATCATCACCTTTTCTTATCCATTAGTATTTTACCACCTAATTAAAAATTTATTAACTCTTGTTCTAAAACTAAATCTATTTTTTCCTTTTCCTTAGCTTCTTTTTTTATTAAATCAATTAATTCTTTTATATCTTCTCCAGTTCCTTCATTATCGTTAACAATAAAGTTTGAGTGTTTATTAGAAACTGATACTCCACCTATTCTCTTACCTCTTAATCCACATTCATCTATAACTTTCCAAGCAGGTATAAGATCAGGATTTCTAAATGTAGAACCAGCTGACTTTTGCTCAATTGGTTGAGTATTAAGTCTTTTTTCTCTTCTATCTTCTACTAATGCTTTTATTTCATCTACATTCCCTTTTTTAATATTAAATTTAGCACTTAGAATAATATAATTCTTATGTTTAAAAATACTGTCTCTATAACCAAATTTACAATCTTTATTCTTAATAGTTTTAATCTTTAATTTGTCATCTAAAAAAGTAACACTGTCAAGAACTTCACTGATACTTGATTTATAAGCACCAGCATTCATATAAACAGCACCACCTATTGTTCCAGGTATACCTGTTGCAAATTCAAATGAAGAAATACCTTTATTACATAGTTCATTTGAAAACTTTATAAATGAATAACCTGAATCAACTGTTACTTTATCATCTTCAAAACTTATATTATTAAAGTTATCTAGTTTAATAATTATACCTTCATAATTTTTAGATGAAAAAATCACATTAGAACCATTCCCTAGTATCATATACTTAACTTTATATTCTTTTATAAAATTAAGTACTTTTAATAACTCTTCAATACTACTTGGAAAAGCAATAACATCCGCAGTTCCACCTACATTAAAAGTATTATATTTTTTCAAACTTTCATCATATTTTACAAAATCAAGATTTAATTTTTTAAATAAACTTAACCACATAAGCACTCCTCTATAATAAGTATAACACAATAAAAAAAGAAACTTTTCGTTTCTTTTAATTATTGTAAACTACACTCCAACTAAATCCTACCTTCATAATATAGATAGAATCATAGTCGTACTTATATGCTCCGTCTTTTTTAATCTTATATTTTACTTGATATCTTTTACATTTTTTTATTTTCTTTGTATCAAAATTTGGAGCAAATATTTTCATTTTATCCGTTAATTCTTTAACTTCTAATTCTGTTAATACATAAGAATCAACTATTTCATATGAAACATAATCTAGCCCAGCTGAATCATTAGCATTAACTTTCTTCTTTATAAATGCTAAAACATCAGTCTTTGAGGATTTCTCAACTGCTTTAACATAGTTACTATTAATAGTTGCATATATTTTATCTGGATTACTATTGATTAATCCCTTAGCATATTTTTTTACTACAGAAGTATCTCCACCTATTAAAGATGATGCAATAAGGAATAATAAAATAACAACTACTATAACAACAGAATATACTTTTAATAAAGTATTATCTTTATAAAGAGCAGTTAATTTTTTTACACACGACTCCCAGATTGATTTAATCTTTTTTCCTGCTTTTTTAAAAAACTTTGATAATTTATCTTTCATATAAACACTTCCTACTTAAATTGTAATATAACTCTTAAAAATGCACAATAAAAAGATTAGTTAACTAATCTCTTTTATCCATTTATTTAACACTTCATTTTTATTTTTAACATCATCATTAGTAATATTAATACTTTCATTAACAAATGCTTTATCTTCAAGTTGCATTACTTCACCAACAGTCCATTGACCTTTTTTATCATCACTATAATAAAAAACATTAATAGTTTTACCATCAAAATCATAATCTTTAAATAAAGAATACATTACTCTTGGCATATTATTAAACCAAATAGGATATCCTATGTAAACAGTATCATATCTATCTAAATCACTTAGACCAACAGTTATTCCTGGATACT
This sequence comes from Caryophanales bacterium UBA6985, assembly GCA_002450035.1. The sequence goes on from DJYF01000006.1 coordinate 29,239, forward strand.
CACTTCTAGATAATTCTTCATATGCTTCTTCTTCCCAATTATTGTATAAAGAAGTAGATTCTATTTTTTTTAATTTTCCATTAGTCTCCTCACTTATTGTCTTAGCAATACCTTCAACAGGATCATTATAAGAATAATATAGTACTAATACTTTATCTTTTTTTACTACTTTTATATAAAAAGAAACTGATACTAAAAGTACTATCATAACTAAACAAAAAATATGTAATTTATTAATACTATTATTCATAAACACTCCTAAATATATTTTAAATATTTAACTAATAAATTATTACTCTTAGTTTCTTTTATTATACCAAGATATTTAAATTTCCCAAATCTTCTAATACTAAATATATCACCATTATTTAGTTTTCTAGAATTATTATTAGCAAGTTCATAATTTAGCATTATTTCTTTCCTTTTAATAAAATCTTTTATTGCATCTCTATTAACATGAATTATATGAGAAATAATAACATCTAATCTTTCTGAAGAAACTATTATTTCATTTTCTTCATATTCATGGGTATAATCTTCTAATAAAGATAAATCTCTTTCTTTAATAGATATACCAGTGTTACCTATCTTTGTTAGATTTAACATAACATACTCTTTTATTTCATCAAGAACATATACATAATACTTATTATTAGTAATTATAATATCTCCAAACATTTCACCACTTATACCTAAAGCATAAATAGAACCCATGATTGCTTGATGTTTTAATTCTTCAGGTGAAATTATTTCTAAAAGAGATACTTTAGGTTCTTCTTTTACATAGAAAATCACTTTCTCAGAATCTTTATATGGATAGAATATTTTTATTAATTTATTTTTAACTTTATTTTTAACAATACTTTGCATTCTTCCATCTAAGAATCTTGTTTCTTTATTGTTATATAGTTTTTCAACATTTTTTTCTACTTCATAACTATTATTCATATATTTCCTATAAGTGATAAACATAGTTAGTAAGAACTATTCCAGGTATTTTCTTTATCTTCTTAGTATAATTACTATCATAGTCTACATTCTCAGGAATTAATTCTTCTTCTGAAATACCATATAATCTCATGAATTTATCACGTATTCTATTACTTGCTTCAGATCTTCTTTGATCATCTTTATAACTAGAATCATCAAGTAATTCTTCAAGTTCAGCTCTTAAACTTGAAAGACGTTCTTCATGACTAGACTTCCAAGTTATATAGTCTAATATATTAGATGGGCATTTAGCATTTTCTTCTTCTAAAATATTTTCTTTTAGAATTGATATTTCTTCTTCATAACTAAGTCTAGAATCAATAGTTTGAAATAAACTTATAGTACCTACATCACATCTTTTATAACCTTCTATAGCTTTTGGATCACAGTATTTTGCTCTATAAGAAAAATCAAATACTCTATTATCATCAACATAAATAATTAAACCTTCATATTTTTGTTCATTACCATTGAATGTTGCAGATTCATCTTTAACTAAATCAATAGCTTGATTATAAATATTATACTTAGCTATTTCACGATAGATATCAAGTTCGGCAAGTCTTTTCTTTTCTTCTTCACTTATATTCTTATTAAAGATAGAAAATTGAAGTTCTACTAATGATCTTAAATAATCATAATAATAACTACTAAGAAAAGCCTTATATCCTTTCAACTCTTCAAGCATTTCTTCTTTTGTTTTTACATTATCAAATTTTTTTGATTTATTTGGAACAACTATTGCCATAGTATACTCCTCCTTAGGACTAGATTATAGCACAAAAAAAGAGTATTTTCTAAATACTCTTTCTTTTACGTGTTTTTTTCTTAGGTTTTTCTTTTTCTAACCAATCTTTTCCATCAACTACTCTAGCTACAAGCATACTAGAAGCAGAGTCTCCAACAACATTTAACATTGTTGCAGGTGGATCAATAATTGTTGCAATAATTGTTAAAACTGGTAAAGCAGCAACTGGATATCCCATCATATTAATAATTAACATTTCAGAAATAGTACCACCACCAATTGGAACTGCACTAACAAGTAAATTAGCAACAAATGCTACTCCAAATATCTTTAAAATAATTGAAACATTATTAACTGGTGTACCAAATAAGCATACTAAGAACATAATCTTAAATACACTTCCAATTATAGAACCATCTTTATGGAATGATGTTCCAAGAGGAATCATAGTATCAGCTATATCTTCACTTACTCCTATTTTCTTTGCACAGTCTGTATTAACAGGAATTGATGCTGCAGATGAACATGTAGCAAGTGATGTAACTGTAGCAGGCAGAATACTCTTCCAATAAGATACTAATCCTTTCTTACCTCCTGCAATTAAAGCATAAGCACTATAAACAATAATGTAATATAAGAATGCTATAACAGTATAAAGAACAAATGTCTTTAAGAATCCTACTGCTATTTCACTTCCAAATGTACCAACTAAAGATGCAAAATAGCATCCAAGTCCAATTGGTGCATAATACATTATAATCTTAATTATATTCATTAAGACTTCATTAGCACTTACTAATACTTCTTTAAACTTTTCTCCTTTACTTCCACTCATTCTAATTGCCATACCTGTAATAATAGATACAATAATTAAAGCAATTAAATTTCCTTTAGATAATAAATCTTTAAAATCAGATACAGTTAACACATCAACTGTTCTTTCTAGTACAGAATAGTTTTCAGTCTCTTCAACTACTTCACTGAAAACCTCCTTAATACTATTAACATCTCCTTTAGCAACTAAAGAAGTTTTAAAAGTAGCAAAGAATCCAACTAATAAAGCAACAATACTAGTTACTACAAAAGCAGCAACTATAGTACCAAGTACTTTACCAAGTCTTTTCCCACTACCCATCTTTGATATTGAAGTAGTAATAGTTAAGAATACTAAAGGTACTATAACTACAAACATTAAGTTTATAAATATATCACCAAATGGACTTAGTACTTTAGCTTCTTCTTTAAAGATAATACCAACTATTGCTCCAACAATGATCGCTGCAACTAAAATAATAGTTTGCTTGTAATTTTTAAATAAACCCTTCATAAATATATTCCTTTCTTAATTTAAGGATAAATTATAATTTGTAAATAGTTAATCTTCATTTACCCACACCAATAAAACATTTTTCTACAATAATCCACAAATGGTGCTATAATACAAAAAAGGAGTTTAAGTATGAAGAAGAATTATATTAAATTAAATATAGATGACAATCATTTATCTTTTGGTAATCTATGTAGATTAATTAAGAGTTTATCTAAAAATAAATCCTCTGCTATGCAAGGAGAAATATTTGCATGTATTTTTGAAACAGATGTAATTAATGACACCACTGTAAATAATTACTGTGTAGGTGTACGTGGAATAAATGACACTTATAAACAAATATATTTAAACTATAGAAAGAAGTTTGAAAAAGACAAGACTGTTTTAAAAAGTATTGTTACAAATATCATTTCTATCATGGATGGTATAGTTCAAACAAATAATATAAATATTAATAATTCAACTAGTTTAAAACTACTATGTAATAAACTATATAATCTTTCTAAAAATGATAAATCTTGTAGTGAGTTATTTACTAATAACTTACATAAATTAATAGATGAGAATAATTTGCTTGAAGCTATGTCTGAAATATTATTCTTCTCTATTCTAGATAAGAAGCAACCGATATTTGAAAGTGAAGTTAAAGTAGAAATAATCGAAAGCCTACTTAATGATACAAATATATCAGCAAATGATCTTCAAGATTATTTAAATATTAAACTATCAGAAGAAGTTAACTTTAATAGTAAATTAAAAAAATTAAGTGAAGATGGAAACGCTTATGCTTGTTTTGAATTAGGCATGGAAGAATTCAAAGGTATATATGCAGGATTCCCACGTTACATGGAAGCACTTAAATACTTTAAAAAAGCATCTCTTTCTAATCATGCTCAATCATTTTATATGATAGGAAGAGTCATTTATGAAAAATTTGTAGGAAACCACGAAAAAGATGAAATGGAATATGCTTATTCATGTCTTTTAAAGGCAAGAGAACTAGGTTCTGTAGCTGCCGTTAATCTTATAGGTCTATTCTATTTAAAAGGCTTATATCCTGTAAAAAAAGATTTAAAGATGGCTTCTATTTATTTTGAAGAAGCAGGTTCCAAAGATTATTCATACGGTTTTAATAACTTAGGCTTAATATATGAAAAAAGTAATTATAAAAAAGCTGTGGAATATTATAAAAAATCTGCCGCTTTAGGAAACGCCTGGGCGCTTAATAGAATTGGCGAATACTATAGAAACAAAGGTGACTACGAAAAAGCATATGAGTGTTATTTAAAAGCAATAGATGTTCCTTATGAAAATATGTGTTCTTATGCTTATTATAATTTAGCTAAATATTATTATTTAGATGGTAACACTTATATAACTCTTCCTAAAGATGAAGATAAAGCACTTAACTATCTTAATGTTGCAGAAGGAAGAAACAATCTAGATGCAATACTTGAACTATTCTATTATTATATAAAAAAGTATTTAAGCACTTCAAATGAATCATTATTATCAAAGATATACTCTTATAAAGAAAAAATAGAAAAACATGATAAATATAATAATGATTTAAAAGAATTAATAGAAGATAAACTAAAAACTATAAAAAAAGAAAATGAAATAGATTTAAGCATAATAAAAATTCACTAATAACTAGTGAATTTTTTTAAATTAATTATTTATTTTTTGTATCAAAACGACGTTCATTTGTTTTTCCATCAAAAAATACTGTTTTCGGATAAACCGCCTTTTTTTCTGGTGGATACGAATCATATATTTTATTACCAAAATCAAAATATTTATTCTTATCAGTCATTATTTCAATTTCATCTAATTCTCCACTTTCATGTGCTTCAATTTCAGATAAGCTTATAAGAGGTGCATCATCAATAAAAGTCTGACCAGATGTATTAAAAGAGGAAACATAACTACCATTTTTAATCGTCAAAAAATAATACCATTCATATGGTTTAATAGAATTACCATCTGTTTTATCCTCATTCAATATTTCTGCATACCTTTCACCATAATAAAATGCAACAAAAAGGCCATCGAAATCACCAGTATTAGATAAATCCAAATCATCATCTACATTAAAGATGTATGCAACCTCATCATATCCACTAGGTCTTTGAATACCATCAAATTCTTCCATTAAAAAAAACTTTTGAACACCAGCATTATATGCTTTTTGCATAAACTGTCTAAAAGTCTTTTGTTTAGCAGTTTCAACAGTACTTAGTACTGATGGTATTGCTATAATCATTATAATTGCAAGTATTACTATTACCGCAAGTAATTCTACTAAAGTAAAACCTTTTCTCTCATTTTGTACTAACATAGATGCATACCTTCTTTACTTAACTCTATATGAATTACATAAAAAAATAAAGTGTTTAATCACTTTATTTACATTTTATTTCTTAATACTTTAACAAAGTCCCCACCTGAACACTTAATAGTATCACATTCAGAAAAATTACTTTGTTTAATATTTCTCATAAAACCAAATTGATAATGAAAAGCTACACTTCCACCATCATCTAACATAGGAAGTATATTATCTCTTATAAACTTATAATAATCTTCTTCTTTATAATTATCATCACGCAAAGATAAATGATCATATATATTTGAAAGTATTATTAAAGAATTCTTCTTATCAAAAATATTTGGCAAAGAAAATAAATCACTTAATTTAAAATCAATAGGATTTTCAAATAATCTTTCTTTTAATAAATCATATTGTCTTGTATAGTCACTTTCAAATCTAATATTATAAGAAAACTTCGATAATAAATATATTCTATGCTTCTCAGCTTGATAAACAATATCCCAGAATACTCTTGCATCATCTTCTAAGTATTCTTTTATTCTTTCATAATATTTAATATTATAGTTTTCTAAAATGTCACCACCACTAATTGGAAAATAATTTAAATATTCTTCTTTTGTAAGCACTTTTATAGCAGCACACTTTAAACATAATAAATAGTATTGCAAAGGATTATAATCAAATGTATCCACATGATGTGCACCATTTATTAAACTCATGAATGCATGATCTCCTGAACCACATACAGTAAGTACATTTTTATCCTTAATATCAAACTTAGAAATATATTCTAAAGATTCATTAGTACAAAAATAACCAGGTTTAAGTCTACTATGAATAATATTTGCATTATCATAATCTTCTTCTACAATATATTTAGCACGTAGCCCATCATTAATAGGATTCATTAAATTAACCTCCTTTCTTTGTTTCTATATAATAACACAAAAAAAGAATAAGTATATTATTCTTTTTCTATTTTACTTATTTTCTCTAATACCTCTTTAGGATTAGTAAATAAAATACCAGTTCCTCCAGCATTTTCCCACTCTATTATATTCTTTTGGTAATCATCAATTAATATATAGTTCTTATCTATAGCAAATTTATTTTTTTCTTCTCTTAAACAAACATTAACTTTAACACTATTTGACAAATAATCTTTTACCCATCTTATCTTATCATCCTTAGCGGTTAATACTTTTCTATGTGGTTTAGGTATACCAGTTAATATTTCTATTTTCTCTTTATATTTATCTAAAAGACTTAAAAATAAATCTTTAGATCCATCAATGAAGTCTAATTTGTAATAAAAATTAGGAGTATTACTAACTCTAGACCATAGAAGATCTTCTTCATCTTTATTTCTTGTTCCTTGAGGAATAGGATCCATTTTACAATAATCTATAACTCCTTTATCAAAATTAGCAAGTACTCCATCCATATCAAAATATATCTTTTTTATTTCCATTTATATCCTCCAATCATCTATCTAATACTATTGATCTTTTCTTTTCATGATTGATCTTTTTTCTAATGGTAATATTTCAGTTTTATTATTAACTCCAAGTTTATTTGCAAGTTCAATTGAATTACTTAATAATTCTTCTAAACTTCTTAATGGTTCATTTGAAGTATCCGTTTTATATAACCAATCTAAATATTTAATCTTTTTAGCATCATCTAGTCTGCCATAAAGAACTTTACCAGTATGAATCCAATAACCAAATTCTACATTTGTTGTAAAAGCAGGCATATCTGGTAATGTTCTTGGAATCCAAAAAGCAATTACTGAAGCATTTGATAATGCTTCTCTTTCCCACTGAGCTTGATCCACATAATCAGCTTTAGGTTTCCATGTAGAATACTCAGGAACATATACTACTCCATCAAAACCATTTTCTTCTAAATACTTACATGCTTTTGTTCTCCATGATTCCACATTTTCTCCTCTTGGAGTAGGTCCTGCAAGAAATATTGATTTGTAACCTTTTAATACTTCTTGATCAGAATAATTAATAATCATATAATTACCTTCTTTCCTATACAATATTGTTATTAGAGCATTTTTATCTTACTATATTTTTTTATATTGAATCCATTCTTCTTTTAATAAACCAGTAATATATTCATCAACAATTAATCCTGTTGATAAACATTTATATCTTTGTCTTTTTTTACCTTCAATTTTATATCCAAATTTTTCTTGCATCTTTTTGGAACTTTCATTTCCTTCAAAAAAACCATTTTCTAATCTTCTTAAACCTAATACCTCAAATGCATATTTTATTCTTGCACCCCAAGCTTCAGTACCATATCCAAATCCATGATACTTTTCATTTATCCATATTCCACCATGAGCTGTTCCTTGAAATAAATCTATACTTCTCAATTGTGTTGCACCTATAACTTTATTTTCTTTCTTTAATACAATTGCAAAATAATATAATTTATCATTTAAAGCTTTATTAATATATTCTAATGCATCTTTTTTAGTATATGGAAAAGGAGTATAACTCATCCATTTAGATATATTTATATTATTTAGTCCTTCAACTAAATCATCTGCATCTTCAATTCTTAATTGTCTAAGTATTAGTCTTTCAGTTTCAATTATTACTGATTCATCCATTATTATCACCATCTTAAATTCATTATATCATAGAAAAAGATATCATTTAGATATCTTTATTTTCTTCTATTATAGTTTTAATTTTTATATGCTGATTCTATATAATATTTAAATAAATATATAAAGAAAGCATACATTAAAGGTTCACTTAAACTTCTAATTGCTATCGTATATGTTGCTTCTTTATATTGATATAAAAATTCATTATTAAGTATACTTACTTCAAATAATCCTACTACATTTAAAATAATTGATGATACTACCAAAGCTATAAAAATAATCATATATTTCTTATTGTTTTCTTTAGAAATAATTTTGTTCTTAGTATAAGAAAGAAGTATTTTAACAAACATTATTATTGATAAAGAAGAAGCTATAAAAACTGGTAAATCTTTAAAGAATCTTAATACTACTAGTTTTAGATATGAACCACTACTAATAGCAAACTCTTTAGGTAATTCCATTAAATAGTAATAGAATGGTAATTTAATATTAATGTCTTTACCCATGGCTAACATTACTAATTCATATACTCTTTCTCCAAGACGATATGCAATAAATGAAAAGCCAATAGCAATTATTAAGCCAACAACAACTTTAATAATTTTTTCATTGTTTTTAGTACTTTCTTTTAATTGTTTTCTTTGTATTTGTCTAAATACCAATCCCATGATTATTAATAACCCAGGTAGTATAAATATATTATGTACCATAGGATACCAAATTGCAGTACTTAAAAATCCTTTAGCATATGCTGCCTCAGTATGTACCATTATGTGAAGATCAAATTGTTCAAATAATTCATATAATAAATAGAATAATCCTGCTAAAGAAACACATACAGGCGCTTTACCAACAAGTAGTTTTTTCTTTCTATCGTTATAAACAGATATTCCAATAAATACTATTGCCACTATAGAACATGTACTACCTGCATATAAATAAGTTTTATGTCTAGAATTACTTTGAAAATCATCTAACATTTCCTGATATTTTTCTTGGCTTACATAGTTTTCATCTACTGTCATATTTATAAAGAATGTTCCATCATACCAGTGACCTATAAAATTATCTGTATAGTTTTCATAAGATTCTTGTTGCTCTTTAGACATTACTGCTTTTATAATTGTCCCACCACTAATTTGAATAATTATAAATAGAATGATACCTATAATAAACCATTTCTCTAAGAAATGGATAAAATGATCATTATTATCTTTTACTTTCATATTATTCTCCATACTATAACTGCATTGTAACATAGATTATGATGAATATAAATAATACCATGATGGCATGTAGGAACATGTTAAACACGAACTATCTACTTTTATAATCATAAAAAAATGCACCATTTTATTAAAATAAGTACATTTTTATTTATCTCTTACCTAATATACAGACAGTTTCAACATGATAAGTATTTGGAAACATATCAAGTACAGATAATTTAGAAATATAATATTTTTCAGTTAATATTTTTAAATCTCTAGCAAGAGTCATTTGATCACATGAAATATAAGCAATAGTCTTAGGATTAATATCCATTATCTCGTTTATAGTTTCTTCGTTTAATCCACTTCTAGGAGGATCTACTATAACTGTATCAAAAGACTTATCTATTTTCTTTAAAATACTACCTGTATCACCTACAAAAAAGTTTGCATTTTCTACATTATTAATTAAAGCATTCTCTTTTGCATTTAAAATAGCATTTTCTATTTTTTCTATACCATATATAGTTTTAAAATTATCTTTTAAAGATAGACCCATTACTCCTACACCACAGTATAGATCAAGTAAGTTTTCACCACTTAAATTAAACTTTAGTATCTTAAATATTTCACTTGCAATATAATTATTAATTTGAAAAAAAGAGTTATATGATATTTTAAATTTCATATCACCTATTTCATCATAGAAATAATTCTCTCCATAATAAGTTTTATCATTAATAACTATACCAATAATATTACTTGGTAAATCATTATCAATAACTACTTTTTCTTTACTATCAATAGCAATTAATACTTCATCTTTATTATTACATCTAATAACAATAGAACCATTTATAATATTAAACTTATTCTTATTACTAATAATATTATTAATAGAATTATTAACTAGCAAACAGTTATTAATTTCACATAATGTATGTGTATTTGAATTATAATAACCCCATTTACCATTTTTAACTTTTAAAGTTATTTTATTTCTATAGAATAACTCTTTATTACTCTTAACTAATTTAATTTCATTATCTATTCCAGCATATTTATGTAATATATCTTTTGATTTTTGTAACTTATAATTTTCCTGGGATTCTATTCCCATGTGCATTATATTACAACCACCACATTTATCATAAAAAGGACATTTAGGTTTTACTCTCATACTATTACTAGTAATAATATCAGTAGTAACTCCTTCCATATATTTTTTCTTTTCTTTTGTTATTTGAACATTTACTTCTTCTTTAGGTAAAGCATTATTTACAAAAACGATTTTACCATCTTTATAACCAATGCCTCTTCCTTCATTATCTAGTTTTTCTATTATCATTCTTGTAGTCATATAATTTATGTACTTCTTTTATCGTTAATTGACGATATTCTCCACTTTTAAGTCCATCTAAAGTTAAGAACCCATATGAAGTTCTTGTTAATTTATCAACTAAATATCCACATGATTCAAATACTCTTTTAATAATATGATTACGTCCTTCAGTAATAGTTATTTCAACTAAACAATTGTCTTTAGCTTTATTTACTTCTTTTAATTTAACTCTTGTTGGTTTACAAATTCTACCATCAATCATAACACCTGATTGTATTTTCTTTAAATCAGCAATATCTAAAACTCTATTTAACTTAGCAATATATGTTTTAGGTACTCTATGTCTTGGATGAGTAAGAATATTATCAAGTTCACCATCATTAGTTAAAAGAAGTAATCCTGTTGTATCATAATCAAGTCTACCTACAGGAAATACTCTCTTATCTGTATCTATATAATCAACTACTGTTTTTCTTTCTTTATCATCACTTACAGCTGTAATAACACTTCTAGGTTTATTGAATAAAAAGTATACTTTTTCTTCCTTCTTAATCATGTTACCTTCAACAACAATTACATCGTCCCCTGCAACCTTTGTACCAAGTTCAGTTACTTTTTTATCATTAACATAAACCTTACCAGCTTTAATTAACTCTTCTGCTTTTCTTCTAGAAGTATAACCTGATTCAGCTATTACTTTTTGTAGTCTTTCCATATTTCTTACTCTCCTTTTATTCTCTATTATTAATATTATTTACTATTTTTCTTTGTTGTATTTTTAGCAGTTGTCTTCTTTTCAACTGTTTTCTTTTTAGTAGTTTTTTCTTTTACTTCTTTTGCTTTTCTCTCTTTAACATTAAGAAGTAATTGTTCTCTTTCCCAACGTTTCTTTTGTTCTTCATGTAACTCTTTAACAATCATATCGTTTACAAGTTTACTAACTGTTCTCTTTGCAAACATTAAAAATGAAACACAGAAAACAAGTAAAAAGCAATCTATAATAATATTACTTAAACTATAATCATACTTAATTTGTTTTAAATAAAAATCTATACATATTGCAATAATAGAATAAATAATACCTATTATACAAATAATTCTTAATCTTTTAAATTTTGAATATACAACAGGTTTAGCTTCTTTAAATTTATTTAAGGCTTCCTTTTGTTCTTCTTTAGTCATTCTATCAAATTTATTCTTCATAATTACCTCCCAAATTAAAACCCTTTCTATATAAATAAGATTTAACTTTACAATCTAATTCATATCCTTCATATTTAGAAGAATACTTTTTATATGCTTTCTCATATTCTATTCTTTTAGCATCTTTATCATCAATTTTAAATGACGATAAACAATCTAAAATTGTTTCTTTATTATAACCTAAATTTTGTAATTCTAATACTATTTTATTCTTAATTACATAAGAACTTTTATTTTTATTTTGTTTTAATTTATGTTCTATAATTGAATTAATTCTTGTTTTCCAAAAATCATCATTAAACACATTTAAATATTCATCTATATCATCATTAAATCCTAATTTAATTAAATCATTTTTAATTCTTTTAGGTCCTTTATTAGATAGATTAATAGAATCATTAATATATGCTTTTAAATAAACTTCTTTATTTAAATAACCTTGTTCTTTTAGTTTAAGAATAGTCTTATCTATAACACTTTCATTTATATCATATTTTTTTAAATAATCTCTTATTTCTTTTTCACATTTCATTTTATTAGTTAATGTTTTAATAGATAAATAATAAGCTTTCATTTCATTATTATATTCTATTATTTCATTAAATAATTCTTCATCAATTGTCTTGATATAACCAAGAGAATATTTAACAATAACATCATCATATAATTTATATTTTTCTCCATCTATATAAACTATATATTTATTTCCTCGATCTTTAACAAACTTTTCTACTTTCATTTTATCCCCTTCAAATGAATTATAACATAAAAAAGCTTATACATTAAGTTGTATAAGCTTTATTTATTAATGACGTTTATATGCATCAGTTGTATAAAGGATTCCAGATAGTCTATTTACTACATCAGAGTTTCCACCATCTTCTGTTTTTATTATTGTTCCATCTTGTCCACTTGCACTTACTGATACTGCTGCATATGGAGGTGATTCATAAATATCATAAAAAGTTATGTGATAATCTTTATTTATATTTACT
>DJYF01000013.1 GCA_002450035.1 Caryophanales bacterium UBA6985
CTTACTCCTATTCCTGCTTCTTGGGGTGCTGTTCCTAACAATAGCATTTCTACAACTGTAGATAAGAGTTCTTATGAAATTAAGAACAGCTATGGTCTGCAAGTGAACAACGCAACTAAGATGATGCACTTGAAGTGCGTATTGTAATAATAATTGATTAAAAGATTATAACAATGGATGCAATCAAACCTAATACACAAGGTGCTCCTGCCAATGTTAACGGAGGAACAACAGCTGCTCAAAATACAGCTGCAAAGCAAGCCGAGCTTAATGAACCATATATTGATAAACGCAGTGTAATTATTGCCCCTGTGCAAGTATTCTCTGCATATCGCAATGCTAATAAAGCTAGCATTGGTCCACGTAAGACTGTGATTGGTAGTTCTATTAACTCTAGTCGTGTTCTTTCATCTAATAAGGGTGAAGTTGAGGCTTATTTCCCTGAACTTGTCGGTCTTTCTCCATCTAATCCAGACTTTACCACTCGTGTTAAAGCTTATCTTAATAACATTTCTTTTAATGTTAGCGAGCAAGGTAGTCCTCTGAATATTTCTTTCCATTACGACCATAAGAGTGATTATCTTAAGGTTAAGGCAGAAGAAGATAAAATTAACGCTAGACGTGATTCAGTAGCTCGCAACAATGTTGCAGCTATTAAAGAAGCCGTTAAAACTTGGGTTAACGAGATTAATGAACTTGAAAGCACTAAGTATAAGTACGGTCGTCCTGAAAACGTTGAGAATTATCTTATGTATCGTCATTGTATTCTTTATCGTGACGTTGCTAAAGATACTGCTTTGATTAACTCAGATGCTAGTCTTAGATTTTACATTCGTGATGAGAATAAAGAAGCAGAGCGTGCTAAGAGAATGCTTGATGAACGTAAGAAAGCTATGCGTAACTTCTTGGCTCTTGAAGCTAGTGATAAGAAGACTGACGCTGTTTATCTGCAAATGATTGTTAATACTGGTGGTAATGTGGGCGAAGCTCTTGTTAGAACTAAGGACCAAAAGACTGCTGCACTTATGGCATATCTTAATGATAATCCTGACAAGTTTAATGACTTGTATGATGATAAGAATGTAGAAATGAAAGCATTTATTGAGGCTCTTATTGCTAGAGGGGAGCTTATTCGCCCAGAATTTAATCAACAAATTTCCACAGCTGATGGTACGTTTATTGGTAGTAATATCAATGAAGCAGTTGCTTATTTTAACAATCCTAATAACGCTGCCGTACTTGAAGTTATGAAGAATAAATTTAAGTTACTCTAATTCCTACTAATTATGACACTTTCAGAGATGCACGCATGGTTTAGACAGTATGCTCAACAAATGGGTATGCAAAACGTGCGTGCTATCCTTCCTGAACAGATTGATACTCTTATCAATACATCTACTAAAGATACTATTGATGAGATAATTAATCGTAATGTAGGAACTACTAACGACCGTGTAATTACAGATAATGCTAAATTAGCAAATATAAACGCTCTTAGAACTCTTTATAAAGTAAAAGAATATACTGTACCAAGCAGTCCTAGTGTAGCAAATTATACGACTTTGCCTTTGATTTTAGAATCTACTACTGTTTTAGGTACTGGTAATAAAGCTTTGTATTTTGTTGATTTTTCTGTAAGGTATGTTAAAGGTAGTAAAACTACTCGTTGGTTTCCTATTCGTATTATAGACGACACATACCTTGCTGACGTTCTCAATGATTGGGTGCTTTCTCCTAGGTTAAGAACTCCTATTATGGTTATTTATTCTAATCCTTCTGTAGGAGGAGAATCTGTAATAGATAATAGTAGGCTTGAAATTTATTTTGGAGAAAACGACAGTGAAGGTATTAGTGCTCTTACTTCTTCTCTCACTATATCAGAAATTCGTATGTCATACATTAAACAGCCTAATAAGGTTACATATGTAAATGATATTGGAGGAAGTAATGTAGAGTCTGACCTTCCTGACCAACTTCAAATTCCTATGCTTAAGCACGCGGTTGACCTTTATAGAGCCTCCATTCAAGGTTCTCTGTTTGCTAGTCAGCAACAAGGTCAAGAACAACAACGAGAGAATGTAAGAAATAATGCTCGTCCAGATAATGAAGGTTATCAATCTTAATTTAATTTTATAAACAATGAAACAACTTTTAATTGTAAATAGTCAGAAAGCTCTTAATGCTAAAGCTGACAATAGCGGAGCAAATGTTACTCCTTACGATTTCAGCAATCTTGCTGAGGGTGCTGTTTCTTTCTTTGAACTTGATGCTTCTGCAGTACTTGCAGCTAAGGCTACAAAGAATTTCGGTATCGCTCTTGGTCGTGGTGCTAACAAGCCTGCTTTCATTATCCCTGAAGTGGATATTGATACTTTGGAAATTGTAAAGACTCTTCCTAAGGCTGGTAAGGCTTTCAAGGCTGTCTTTACTTTCCCAACTCCTGTTGTTGGAAAGGAATACACTGTTATTCTTGTTAAGACAGGTACTGTTCAGAATGAACGTAATATGTGGAGTACTTCTATCGTTGCTGGTACTACAACTGCTGCCACTGAGGCTGGTAAGCTTGTAGCTGCTATCAATAATAAGGTTAGTGAACTCTTCAATGTTGTTGCTAGTAATTCAGGTGCTACTGTTACTATTGAAGGTAATGTAGTTGGTGAAGGTTGGGTTATTAAGTTTGCTGATGAACTTAAGAATGTAACTCTCACCGCAGCTTCTTCTAATGTAGCTGAAAAGACTATTGGTGACAAGGCTTACATCGCAGACCTTGCTCAGCGTTGTGCTGCTGATAAGGGCTTTGTTTATCTTGATGGTGAAAGCAAGGACATTTATCCTGGCTATCCCGAAGCTGTTGAGGATTTGGTTCCCAATGCTTCTGGTACAGGTGGTGCTAGTACTGCTGGCTATGCTATCTACAATCTCCATTTTGCTACTGGTCGTAAGTCTGGTAAACAACTTGATGAGCGTGTTTGGCAATATGTTCACATTGCAGTGCCTATTACAAACTCTTCCTATGCTACCTTTGATACTATTCTCCCCGAAGGAGTATTTAGTCATCAAGCTCCTGCTTCTGCTTCTAGCGGTGGAAGTGGCAATGGATAATAAAATTAATAATTGATAGCTTCTCCTTACGGGGGAGCTATCATTACTAATTAAACAAATGAACGACTTTCAGACAATTAATGATATTGTTAATGAAAGTGTACGTAATTCTTCTTATTATACAGTAGCTATATCAAGCTGTGTTTTTATTGTTTATACACTTATTGTTCAACTAATCGGTTACTTTAAGGCTAAGAACAAATCAAAACCAATGCTTGAAATGTCTAACGCACTTAAAGAAATGGCTACAAATATAGTCAAACTTAATAGTGTTTTAGATAAAACTTTAAAAGAAGCTGATAGAAAGAAAGTTAGACAATGTGAAGTTGCTATAGATATTGGATTTAGAACGTTTGCTTACGAGATAAGTCAAGAAGTTATTTCTATTATAGCACACAATAACATTGATAAGAACAAAGAATTTATAATTGGTAACATAAATAAATTAGTTAGTACCGAGTATTACAAATTGTATTCTGTTCTTTCAGCTTACGAAATAAATGAAGTTAATATAGCAAGCAAACTAAAAACTGAATGGATTGAAGAAGTAGCTAAGAATATAATAGCAATAGTCTATAACGGACAAGATGCTATTGATAGAATAACTCATATTAACAATAGACTTGAAATTTCTGTTGCTGAGTATTCTACTTTTATTAACAATAAAACATTCAACACATAACGTTTATGTTGTATGAACCGAACTTAAAACAAGCAATGCTTGATGTCCTAGAAGAAAGGATGTCAGGCATTGCTGATTGTATAACTGTCCTTATGGACAATGGATACATTCCGAATAAGAATAAAATGACTATCTTAAATTGGTCAGCTATTCTTATTGATGCTTACGAAAATGTTGATGTTCTTGATTCAGAGCAACAACATAATCTTGATAATCTTTACAATAAAGTTCTTAAACTATGAGTAATTTAGTTCAAATCGAACCTGAGTATATCTATGTAACAGTTCCTGCTGAATACATTTGTGTATATCATCGTATTCTTGCTATGCTTGCAGACTATGGTGAAGATATGCTTAAAGACTGTAAAGCTAGTTGCACAGATAGAAATAGCGGAGTTATTGAATGTTTTAATATGTTTAATGCTGCTGTTGCTGCAAGAAAACTTGGTGGTGGTGACCCAAACAATAAGAAAACAAAACTTGCAGCTTTGCTTATTAATTATATTAAAGCTAAGATAAATCAAATATATAAAGGTAAAGATAATTCTACATCTTTTGTATTTCCAGTTGATGAAAATGGTCAGCTTAAAGCTTTTGTTTCTTGTGGAGAAAGACCTATCTTTGAGATTAATCCTGATGATATGGAACTTTACGAACATAAGTTTGCAAATGGCTTTGATGAACATTTCCATCTTGGTCCTGAAGATGAGTCTCCAGAGTTTGACCCACAACCAGAAGTACCAGGTGAAGTAGGTCTTGTTATAGAATTTACTCCACGTTATGAAATGGTTGATGATGTTTATCATCCTTGTGGAGACCTTGTTATCAGATATGACGGTGAACCTGTAGATGCAAATGATGCAGATGTTTACTATTACTTTGATGACTCCCCCGTAATGAGATGGAATGATGTAGCTGATTTAACTACTGGCTTACATTATTTTAAAGTTCTTGTTAGATATAATAATGAAGTTAAACTTATAAATACTAGTTTATATTATGAAGCTATCCAAAGTTAATCTTGGTAAAGTTGCTGTTACTGTAGATAGAGATTGGGACAATACTAAAGACTATGATAAGCTTACTATTGTTCTTGATAGAAGTGTATATAAAACTTATATTAGTCGTAAGCCTGTTCCTGCTGGAACTGTTTTGACTAATATGAATTATTGGCTTCCTTTTAGTAGTCTTACTGAAGAAATTGCTTTAGACTATATTAGCTTTATTGAAAACTACACAGGACAACTTAATACTTTATACGAACTCTTTAATACAACTAAAGAAGAATTTGAAAGTGTTATCAATAGTGTAGAAGAAGGTAATATGGCTGTTAGCCAAACATTTGGTAAGATACAAACTATTGGTATTAGCCAAAAGACTCTTACTGAACTTATTGACAAGTTGATGGATAATGTAGATGGTGTTACAGATAATAATACCTTTGGAGCTAAAATTACTACTAACTTTACTTTGTTTAATAAGGGAACTACTAATGTTGCTACTATTGAGGCAGAATGTTTGGAAGGTACTGCTACCAGTATGAAACTATATGCCAACGATGAATTGATTTATGAGGAAGAAAATTGTTCATCTATTACATATAATCATTCTATTAGCGAAACAACTGAATTTACAGTAGTTACAGAAAAGGCTAACGGTCTTACTCATGTAAATAAGAAAGTTATTGAATGTGTTCCTCCTGTATATTGTGGTGCTGGTAGTAATTATTCTGAAGTAGTTACATCTGCTAATATTCAATCTGCAAGAAAATCTCCTTCTGGATACTATACAATAATTGCTCCTAATGGTAAATTTATCTTCTTTGTAGTTCCTGCTACAATGACTATTGATAAGTTTAAGCTTATGGATTTTCAAATGCCATTTGAGAAAACTGCAGCAACTACTCTTAATGGTGTTTCTTATGATATTTGGAAATCTGAAGATACTTATGAAGCAGCAACATATGAAGTTCAAGTATTAGGTAATGATAACACTTATAAAACAATAGATATTAATATTGTTCCTTTAGTTCCTGATGAAACAACTATTACTGTTGTAGAAGGAAATATTGTAATAAAAGACAAAGGTGTGAGTAAAAACAAACTTAGTGATGCATTAAATAATAGCATTCAATTTTGTGTTAATGGTGCTACTTCAGCAAGACCTGAAAACGTTTCTATTGGTTATATGTACTTTGATACTACTCTTAGTAAACCAATTTGGAAAACGTCTAGTGGTTGGGTAGATGCTTATGGTAATGATGTATAATATTAACTTTAAAATAATATTGATATGGCTGGAAAAATTAAAGTTCCTTCAGAGTTAGTTCCTTCTCAGTCTAATAAAATTATACTTAGAAGTAAGTATGTTTATGATGATATTAAAGGACATACTCAAGAAGAAATAAATGCTGCTTTAGAAGAACAAATAGAATCTAAGGTTATAGAGGCAGGAGGAGTTAATTGGGATACAGTTCCTACTGCTGGTTCTAACAATGCTGTTAAAAGTAAAGATATAAAAGCTGCTTTAGAAAAAGTTACAGGTTATTTTGTATTAGATAGTAATGTAACTGAATCAACTGTGGCTAAAACAGTTACTGTTGCAGATTTTCCTGCATTGGCTATTGGCGGTAGTATCAAGATTAAAATGCTAACTAAAAATACTGCTGCTAATCCTACCTTAAGAATTGGTCCTGCAAATGCTACCGCTTATCCTTTATATTATAATGAAGAAAGAGCAAGTGCTAATAATTCTTGGGAAGCTAATGAAATAATTTCTGTTTTCTTTGATGGTACTAACTATAGAGCTTCTAATAGTCAAGGAGGTTCTAACAAGAAAATTGATGCTTATCTTCTTGGTGATTTAAGAACTCTTGGTGTAGGACAAGCTTACGAGGAAAATGAAGCTGTCAAAACTGCAGATAAGCAACTTCTTAGAGTAACAAAAGAGGTTAAGACAATGAACGTAACTGACACTGTTGCTGTAGGAGATTTAAAAGTATTTAATAATAATACATATCAGGCTCAACAGGCAATAGGTCTTTATGATGGAACTGAAACTGAAGATTTATATGCTATAGGAAGACCTGCGGGTGCTGATATTGAAGTAACTGTTGATGAGGGAGCTATAGCATTACTTGAAGAAACAGAACTTATAACAGTGTCTATTGCTGGTATAGATTTAACTGTGCCTGTAACTTCAGAAAGTACTGATTTAACAATAGCAGCAAAGATTGCTGAACTTTTTGGTACACAATCTGAGTGGACATTAACTGATAATCTTGATGGTACTCTCACATTAAAAAGTAAAGTTGGAAAAGCTGCTGCTCCTACTGTAACAAGTGATACTGGGGATACAGGAGTTACTATAGGTATTGTTACAGATAGTGCTTATGCAGGAAGTGTAGTATTAAGTAAGTATGTTGAAGGAGTATGGTCTAATGTATCTCTTGCTAATTATTTTGCTGATGACACTATATGGACTACACTAACTCTTGAAGATTTATTAGCTTATACTATACAAAATACTGTAGATAAAGATATAGATGCTGCAACAGTTATACAAGGTGAAGAATTTTTTAAATTAAGCGATTATATAGTAAAATCTTCAAACAAAACTAATAGTACGCCATCAAAAACTAGTACTTATATACAAAGTGCTGTTAATGTTACTAATAAAGGTACAAATCTTGTGGTTGGCCCTATAAATGGTCTTGTTGCTGGAGAGGAATATACTATGGAGTTTGATTATATTCAAACTATGACTGTTCCTCATAATGTAGATATATCATTTTGTACTGGTACTGTAAACAGCAGTGATAATTTTAATGTTAGTTCTTCCTCTCCTAGAACTCGTACTTTTAATGATTCAAACGGACATATATCTATAAGGTTTGTTTATCCTACTACTGCACATAAATATATACGTTTTGAATATATTACTGGGGCTGTAAACAAATATCTTAGAATATCGAATATCAGTATTCGTAAGCCTGATAAAACAGCTATTGAAGCTATTCCCAAAGCCTTTGAAGCGTATGACGTTTCTAAAGGTAACTATGATGCTATTCATGATGTCCAGCAATCTATTGTAAGAACTGAAGGATATGAATATTTTGGAGGTGCAAGTTCTCCTAATGTAACTACAAGACTTCGTGTATTATATAAGTGTAATCCTCATTGTCGTGTTACTCTTAAGTATTCTGGACCAGATATACTCTTTGGAAGTTGTATTTTAGTGAATAATTATAATACTTCTACAGGTATTATTGATACATCTAATACTTTAGATGCATTTACCATATATTCAGACACAGAGTATAAGAAAGAATGGGATGTTACAGGTGCGAAGTATATTCTTCTAAATCTAATGAATAAGAATAATACAAGTGCAAATATTACAGCAGCCCAAGTTAATGAGTTTAGAAATAGCCTTAATATTATTATAGAAGATGTAGAAGGCTATGACGGTCTTGATAAGCGCGTGACAGACTTAGAAAATAAAGAAGAGTCTGAGTCTGCTGTTAATATCAATATGATATTTGGTACTAATGTAAAAGATTGTGGTGCATTAGGTGATGGTGTGGCAGATGATACAAATGCCCTACAAACTGCACTAAATAAACGAGGTACTATTTATATTCCAAATGGCACTTACCTTATTACTAATTCTTTAGCAATGCGTTCCAATACCCATATTATTATGGATAAAGGGACTGTTATAAAAAGAAATGTGGATGCACGTTTCTGTATATTCTATTCTTACTATACTGCCAGTACTACAGCATATAACGGAGAACACGATATCACTATCGAGGGCGGAACTTTGGACTTAGGTACTGGATATTCTTTGGGAGGCTGTGGTCTTGGATTCCAACATTGTCAGAATATTACAATTAGGGATGTTACTATTAAGCATGTTACTGCTGGTTATCATTGTATTGACTGTGGCGGTTCTAAGAATGTAAGAATTGAAAATTGTATTTTTACCGACCATTCTACTAATGCTTTAAGTGCTGAAATGGTTCAAATAGATAGAACTGCTTATGGTTCTTTCCCAATTCCTGCTAATTATCCAGATGAAGGTTCTGCTTGCTATGATAATACAGGTTGTGAAAATGTAGAAATTTGTGGATGTAAATTTTATGTAAATAAATGGAGTCCTGCCATCGGTAATCATAGTCAAATTGCTGTACATCAGCATATTGATATTCATGATAATTTTATTTTCGGTATTGGAAGTGCTGCTCAAGAAGGTTATCGTGGTGCAATTGCTTTTGCAAACGCTAACAATAATATTAATTATGTTTACATTCATGACAACATTATTAAAAATTTCGTTAAGGGCTTCCAATTTGTTGCTGATAAACTATTCTGGGTTAAAAACAATGTTTTCATTGATGTAGCTACTAAGCAAGGTGAAAATGACTATGGTATATTCACTGATAATATTGAAATAACTACTACATAATATGACATACAAAGAAGAAAGTTATGTTCTTGATACTCTAAAAGAGATTCAAGACTTTATTAGAAGTCCTACTCTTAAACAATTAGTTAAAGAGACTCATGAGAATAATATTATGCTAAGACAGATAGTTAGAGTTATTAATACTCATAATGCTAGACATCATCAAGAAAACGAAGATGATTTTATGCGAAATGTTTTAGCTAATTTGGTAAGTGGTGGTTTTGATATTAACACTTTATTTAAAAGAAATGGAAATAATAAGTAATACAATTCAAACAACTTTAGATAGTTTTGACTTTGCATTTTGCATAATTGTAAATGTTCTAACTTATCTAATCATTACAGTTGTTAATGACATTAAGAGTCCTAAAGTATTAACTAAATGGAACAAACGTCTTGTTCTCATTGCAGTTATTCTTCTTACAGGGGTGGTATATTACTTTGTAAAAAGTGATATTAGAACTATTATTAATAGTGCTATTCTTGCTCCTGTATTTTGGTCTTGGATTCTTAAACCTATTTGTAAGAAGTTTGATATTGACTATAAGAAACTTGGTATTAATGATTGAACTTAAAAATATTCTACATTTTGAAATTCGATTTCAGACTATCTATTAAAGTTGCTTATTAGTTAATCATCAAAGATATTACATCTTATTGTACGAATTGTAATCGACTAAATAGAGGATATTTATATAATAAATCACCTTTAGAATAACGAAATTAAATACTAAAGTTATGGCTGAAACTAATAATAAACGTAAGTATAAAGATAGAGGAGTAGCAGACCCTGGTATTCCTAAAGCTGGTGTAACTAAACATCGTAGAAGATTAGAAGATGGAGGCAAATCTACAACATAGTTTACATAAGATAGAAATACATTGGCTGAAAATAATACCAATAGTATTGTCTTTCAATATGTTTACAAGCACTATCTTATCTTACTTAGATGTAGATACTGCTGTTGTAGCCTATATCAATGCTATAATAGTATGGTTATTCTTATATTTATCTTCATTTGTGTTTAGGTTTTGCAGATGGCATAGAATGTTCTTATATTATATTCTTGTCGAAGGTATTATAAATTGGTATGATTATACTTATATCATTCCTCTTACTCTTAAACCTATGCTTGTTATTCAAATAAGTATTGCTGGTATATTTCTTTTTATAGCTTTATATTTTCATCAACATGATAAGCTCCCCTGTAAAGAAGATTGTGGCAGACCTACTTATAAGTTACGGAAATAACATTAAAAGTGGTAACACTAATATTACTGTTGAAGAATGTGTTAATATACTTTCTAATGTTGCTCACATTGCTATGTCCAAAGAAGAAGTTTGTGATATGTTAAATCTTAGTAGAAGTCGATTTGATGACCTTGTTAGGGAAGGTGTTATTCCTAGAGGTAAGAAAGTTAAACATAAGAATAATCTTGTTTGGTATAAAGATGAAGTTATACTTGCTGTTAATAGTAAATAAGTAACAATTCTCTTTACGGGGGTGCTAATCGGCAACCTTTTAACTCGCTAACTTGCTGATAGTTAGCGAGTTATTTTATTTATCGGCAACTTTCTGTTTCTGCTTACTTTGTTAATACCTTTGCAATATCTTTTAATGCGCATAAAAGATATAGTAAACTTAATTATTAACAATTTAAATATGAAACAACTATGGGTGAAAATGGAGTTCTTGTTTTCCCTGATGCAGCTACAGGACACGCTGCTTCTAGTATTGACCCTAATCTTCTGTTGGCTCTTCAAAACAATGGTGGCTTTGGTGGTGGCAACGGAGCTTGGTGGTGGATTATGTTTATGTGGATGATGTGGGATAGAAATGGTCGTAATGGTAACTTTAACGATTATCTTGCATCTGTAAACGGTAATGAAGGTCGCCAGTATCTTGCTGACATTATGAATGGTAGATTTGACAATCTGAATACTCTTGCTCAACTTCTGAATACTTCTGTTGAAGGAATTAAGACTGGTGTATTTGGTTTGCAGAATGCTATTACTGAAGTTTCTGGTCAGATTGGTATGAGTGGTCTTCAGACTATTAACGCTATTCAAGCTGGTAATACTTCTATTCTTTCTAAACTTTGTGAGTGTTGCTGCGAAAATCGTCTTGCTATTTGTCAGCAAACTAATACTCTTCAGTCAACTCTTGCAGCTAATCATGCTGATGATATTCTGCAGGCTGAAAAGAATGCTGCTGCTCTTCAGCTTCAGCTTGCTCAGTTTGATGGTGCTGATAAGTTAGCTATTTGTCAGCAAACTAATACTCTTCAGAATCAAGCTGAACGCGATACCAATACTATTGTAAAGGCTATTGCTGACCAAAATGCTATGATTGTTAAAGAGTTCTGTGATTTGAAGGAACGTGAGTTACAGAATAAGATTGATACTCAGGGTGATATTATCACTCAGCTTCGCAATCAGATTAGCAACGATAAGCAAACTCTTCAGTTTAATGCTGCTTTCCACGCTCTTGACGATAAGATTGACGCTATTGCTGCAAAACAGCCTCAGACTGTTCCTGTTCAGTGGCCTAATCTTGTAGCTGCTAATGCTACTCCTTATGTAGGTCAAGGTTATTATCCTGGTGGTTATCCTTACGGTAACGGCTTTGGTGGTGGTATTGTATTTTAATTAAGGATAGGAGGAAAACGTATGACTTGTTGTAATCAAATTATAGCAACTAACGCTGGTGGTGTTCCTTATATTTTAAGTACAAATACTACTGTTGGAACTGAAACTGTTGATATTGCTCTTGGTTTTCGTAGAATACAACCAGTAGGTTATCTTACTATAGCTATCAATGATGTAATCCCTGCTGATGCAACTACAACTTTGCCTGTAACTCTTACTATGAATGGTGTTACTAGGAACTTAACTCTTCCTAATGGTACTAATGTAACTGCTGCAGAATTGCTTAATGTTAATACCGCTCTTGTATTCAACGATAGAAAAAGAGGACTACTCGTGTTAATGTCGCGTACAACAGAATAATAATTAATTAAAGTATAACTATGTTTTCAAATTTAAGTAAAGGTAATGTTCTGTATGGACTTGATAGACGAGATAAAGTTAAATGGTTTACTGCGTCTATTGAAAATGTAACTCCTACAATGTCTAAAAATACACAAATGTTTGGACAACTTCCTGAGTTAAGACTTGATATTGTAGCTAATATTAATGGTGAACAAAAGACTTTCCAACAAGTGCCCAGTAATAATGCTATTGCTGATTTTGGAGATAAATCGTTTGTCATAGCTGACAATAAAGACTCTCTGTTTAATTATGTTAAAACTTTAAAACAAACAAGTAAGAATATAGTTGAAAGTGCTTCTTATCACGAATCATTGATTCCCCAATATGATGAAGTTCTTAATGAACTTATGCCTGGTAGTGCAAACAATGATGAAGTTAAAGCTCTTAGAACTGAGGTAGGTAGTCTTAAATCTCAACTTGCAGAAGCTATTGCCTTACTTAAATCTGGAAACTCTAAACCTAAAGAATAAATTATGGTACTGATTAGATTTCGTGGAGCATCTGATGCTAAAGATACTTTGAAGAAGTTGAAGAAGATGCACAAGTTCACAAAGGAACTTATTGAGTGTTTTGAGGAAAAGCTTGAAGATGACGAAGAAGATGATGAAGATTATCGTTACGAAGATGATATGGAACGTCAGGAAATGATGGAAAATCGTCGTGGTGGTGGTCGTACTTATCGCCGTTATCGTAGAATGGGTTAATTAACTTGAGGGCAGTGGTCTTAGACTGCTGCCCTTTTAAATTCTAAAATTATGCATAATAGAGAAAACCTTACTGCTTACGAAGTAATTCCTGAAGACTTGGCTATTTATATGAGTCATAATGGTCCTCACTTTAATAAAGCAGCTTGTAAATTTGCAGTTGCTCAAATGTATATTGATGAGGATGAAGAATTTACTCCTTTCACTAAAGAACAAGTTAATGGTTTATTAGAGAGTTATGGAGTTAAAGTTAAAAATAATAAGCTTTATGATTCTGTTTATGTTGCCAATATGTGTAAAGCTGATTATCTTGGTGATAGCGTTCCTACTGAAGAGCATGTTGCTAGATATATCAAAAACACATTAGACGACCCTGATGGAGTTGAAGGTCTTACTTTTAATCGTTGGATTGCAGACATGAAATGGCTTGGTATTCCTATTCCGTGGGATGAGTTCCTATGATTAAACAAGTTATTAATGTTGAAGACTATTGGAAGATTATAGTTTATTATAATGTAGACTATAATCTTTTTGATTATATAGCTTACGATTTTCATTGTGCTGATGCTAGTGATTATATTATCAATAGAATATATAAAACAATGAAGCGTCGTAAAGCTAAAGCTGTTACTTTAAGTAATAGACTAACTCATACTAGTGTTGTTGTTTTCAACAAACATAAAAATAAATTAGACTATATTAATTCTATTGTTCACGAAGCAGAACACGTTAAGCAAGCTATGCTTATAGCTTATAATGTAGAAGACGCAGGTGAGCCTCCTGCATATACTATTGGCTTTATAGTTATGAAGATGTTACAGTCAAAGGTATTGAATAAAAGTTTGTTTAAAAATCTGTAAATATAACATCTTTTAACATATTGAAACTTGATTTTACAAAAGTTTTTTGCTAAATTTGCTGCCAATAGAGAGAGTTATTTTAATAATTATATTAAATATAATATTATAAATAATATTAATTTAAATAATAATATTAAATATTAAACTCTAGATATAATAACTCCCCCGTAAAGAGAATGTAGATATGTTTAGAACCGCTTACTAGTCATAACAAAGTAGTTAATCTACATTTCTTCTACGGGGGAACTTTCATTCTAATACAACTATTAATTATAAAGATACTAATTTAAATGATATAAGTATGGCTAGTATTGCTCAACTTGTTAGTGAA
>DJYF01000038.1 GCA_002450035.1 Caryophanales bacterium UBA6985
ATGAAAGCTCCTAATGGTAAACCTACTAAGCTTAATGAAAAACAATGGCTTCTGGTTAGAACTAAAGCGTTTAAAGATTGGTTTGGTGATTGGCAGAATAACCCTGAAAACGCTTCTAAAGTAATAGATGAGAATGGAGAACCTTTGGTTGTTTATCATGGCTCAAACTATGAAAATGATTTAACAACAAAAGGAGATTGGTCAAAGAATGCTTTACCTTATGTCACATATTTTGCTCCTTATAAATACGGAAATTTAAATCATTATTATAGTGCATTCTTAAATATTAAGAATCCATTGGCTTCGTTGATAGATTTAACTGAAGAGGCAGTTCAAGATAAAGACATATTTAATAGAGAAATTATAGACAAAGGATATGATGGTGCAATATCCACTAGTAATGAAATCAATGAAGTGTCATTAGAAGCATATAATGCTAAAGAAATAATAGTTACTAATCAAAATCAAATAAAATCAGCAACTGATAACAGTGGTGAATTTTCTACTACTAATAATGATATATATGATACTATAACCGTTTAGGGTTTACAAAAAGAAGCAAGTAAAGAAGATATTAATGTAGTACCACTGCCATACATTGTTGAGAAGAGTAATATTAATAGTAGAAATTCTAATTATAATGGTGAGTATATAATACGTGTTGATAAAGAAGCTATGCAAAGATTTAATGAACACATTAAAAATATGCGTAATGCTGAAAAGAAAGCTTATATTAAGCAGAGAATGCAACACATATTAGTAACTCTTCCAATTGGTTGTAAAATAAGAGTTCAGGATATTGAGAATGTTGATGATCTCAACATGTTAAGAAACTTTCTTAAGTCTGATGGTATAATTGCTGATTATAGCGATATTCAAGAAATAGATTTGACTGACGAAAAAGATTTACTTGAAGAAGCTAAAAAGTTAGGCTTGCTTACAGAAGTAACTAATCTAAGTACTGCCGATGAACCTATATATAGCAATATATTAAGAGTGCCTAGTTTTACTTATGGTAAAACTGCTGAGACTATAGAAAGGTCTAAAAGTAAGGAAGAATTAATTAATACTGTAGGTGCTAGAAAGATTAGAACTCTAGCATCATCAGCAATGTTTGCTCTTAGTGATTTAGTTACTCAAATACAGGAAGGTGATGCACGTCTTATAGACTATATAGAGAATGAGTTTTTCCAAATTGGTAATAAATCTCCAGAAGAAATATAGGATATAGTTGATGAACTTAAAGGTAAAGACAGATTAGAAATTATACAAACTATAACTCTGGATAATCTTGAAGACGCTATCAAGAGAATGTACTTTACTATTGATGATGAATATGGTCTAGATGAGGATTTTATTGAAGAAACTGAAGTAATTCATGATAATTGGAAGGCATTTCTTGAATATGGTAGAGTAACTTTAGCTGAATTAGAACAACTACCTATAGATGGTAATGGTTAGGTTGTAAATCAAATGGAGTTAGTATTGTTTGGTGAAGAAGATGAGCAGACTATACAATCAAGATATGGCTCTTCATTGGAACAATGGCAAGTAGGATTTAGGTCAGTAAGTACTTTTATGAGTATGGGTTAGCTAGTTAAACAAGCTTTAGGTACTATGAAAGTATTAGATGAAGATAATGATGTTGTTGCTAATGCTTGGGGTATTGCTGAAAGGTTAGATGCTGGTGTAATTACTGGTAAAATACTAAGTTGGGTTAAGGAATGTAGTACTGCTGAAGAAATGGTTAAAGTATTACAGCAAAAGGTTACTGATCCAAACAATACTGATGAAAGATGGTTGTTGCAATTAATTAACGATGACCCAGAACTTACTAACAGTGATGGAGAACTTGTAGGTATAGGTAGACTGATTACTGAAGATTTACAAGGTAATAGACATTCAGACAATGAGAATTTTAGAAGTCAATTCTTTACTACAATGCGTAAATATTTTTAGAAGTATGGCATTGTGTTTCAAAAAGGTAAAACAACAAATATAAAAATGCTTAATGAATCTGAAGGTATAGATCCATTACTTGATGAAATATTAGCTAAGATAAGAACTGGTAATATACCTTTATTTGAAAATGGTAAACTTACTGAAGATACAATATTGAATTTATCTAAACTTATAGGTGAGGTAGATGCTTCTACTAATATACAAAACAAAGTTGCATAGAAAGTATTAGATATTCTTGACACTGTTGGTATAGACCATTTTGATATAGAACATGCCAAACTTATGTTGCTCAATCCTAAATTACGAGGAGCTTTTATAAAGTAGGCTAATTACCTTGTATCTAAAATTCAAGAAGTATTTGAAAAAGCTGAAGAAACACAGAGAAAAGATAAAACTATAAATTTACAAGATGTTGTTGCTGAAAAAACCAGAAGTGATATAAAGAAAATATTAAACATATTCCATGATTTTATTAAAATGGGATATGAAGCAGTGTTTTATTAGGATGGTAAATTATATTATAGTTACGTAATGCCCTCATATATTAGTAGGTTTAATCAAGATATAAGAAATAAAGATGACTTTATGAAAGATACTTTTTCTGAAGTAGATTTCTTTGCTACAAAAATAGGTAATAAGACAGTATATTTTAACAAATGGATAGAAAGATTAGCTACTGATAAGAATGTAAGATAGAATGTATTTGACCACAAAGTACAACTTTCAGACAGAGGTAAAAACTATAGAAAGAAAACTGCAGCAGAATATTCAAGTTCAATGCTTAGAGAATTCTATTATGATGTAAATAATATATTTGCGTGGTATAGAATACCTATGATGTCTAATAAACCATCAGAAGAATATATAAAGTTTTATAGAGTAAAAAATAATTTTCGTAAGACTATATCTGAATGGCTAGTTGATACTACATTTCAAGAAGTATTCAGAATATCAGATGTTGTAGCAAGAGCAGTATCTAGATTAAACGGTACTATGTTAGAAGAAGAATGTACTGAAAATTATGATTTAGATTTAACTGACTTTGCAAAAAAAGATGAAGATGGAAATCCCGTCATAGTTGATGGTAAAATACAAATCGCAGACGATAAAAAATATTTACTTAAAGAAGAAAATATAGTTACTCTTAAATAGGAGTTATTAAAATTAGGTGCCAACGGAGCTAAATTTGTTATGCTTGATTTCTTAGAAGATTATCTTTTAGATTATCTTGATGGTGTAGATAACACTGTAGGTAAATATTTACATGATAAAATACTTGCTGAAGATAAAAAGTTTGATGGTACTTCTGAAGCAGAACAAATAGATGAACTTCGTAATACTATAATAAGAGAAATTGAGGCTCAAATAGATGAAAATGGTGAAATAGCCAGAGATGATAACGGTAATGTTTTAAGAAGTAGTGACAGTAAATTCCAAGAATATATAAATTTCTTGCAGTCTGAAGGTTATATAAAAGTTGATGATAAAGGTAAATGGTCTACAAGAGATTCTGATATACTTGGAAAAGATAATGAGACTATAAAAGAAAGACTTGCAGAGTTTTTCTGGAATGATTTATACGCTTCAATAAGTATAATGTAGTTATATATTGGAGATCCTGCATACTATAAAAATGCTGAAGATTTACAAAAAAGATTAGCACAACTTCATGCACCAGGTAGTGCTTTAAATACTACAGCGAGAGATTCTAACGGTGAGTTGTATAGTAAAGATGGTATATACAGAGGTATTACTTTACAAGACGAAGAAATTATATCTGACACTATTGATAATCTCAATGAAGTCTATGATGAATTGATGGAGCAGAATGAAAACAATCCTGCTATGAGAGCGTATCTTACTACACAAAAGAACAATATAATTAAAGCTTTAAGTGAAGTAAATGCTACCGATGCTCAAACTTTCTGTACACCTACAGGAATGAGGAAGAGGTTAGGTATGCTTGGATAGTGGGGTAATGATAGAGAAGAAGCTTATGAAAAAATTCTTAAAGGTGAGATTACGCAATCTAACTTAAACATTCTCATGCAACCTACTAAGCCGTTTATTTATACTCAAATAAATAAGCCTTCTTATCATGGTACAATGAATACTCGTAGATTTGGAGTATAGATTAAGACTAGTGAGTATATGCTTATAATAGCTGATGCTATTATTAAAGGTGCTGGTAGAACTAATACTAAACTTGCTGCAGTATTTGACGCTATTGAAGAATCTATGGGTACTTGGAATAAAGATAAAAGTAAGTTTACTCCTAACGGTAGAGGTATAGATGCCATATCATTTAATTCATCAATTAAAACCGGTTTAGGTGCTGTTATAGATTTAAATGGAAATCTTACCTATCAAGAAATAAAAGAAAGATTAAAGAATGCTATATATGCAGAAGGAAACAATGTTAACAATCCATCTGCAGATGATACATAGTATAATTCTAATTATGTATATGAGTTAAATTATTCTGACTATAATATTCAACAAGCTGTACCTACACATTTCTTTGATAAACAACAAATAGGTAGTCAAACTAAAGCTTTAGGTTTTGCAGATGTTGATGAATATGTTAGAGATTCTGCAGGTAATATAATGCTTGATGAAAATGGTAACAAAATAGAAGCTACAATTAGAGTAAAAAATTCCGATGGGGAATTAGAAACAATTACTGTATCTGAAGCAAAAAAAGAGTTTTACTAGAAATTAGCCGACAATATTGAGATTTCAAAACAAAAACTGATTAAGGAATTTAAACTTACCAATGTTGATAGAAGAATTCAAAATATAGCAATAAGTGAATTACTTCAAAAACAAATGCTTAGAGATAGTAGATTTGGTGCTGATTTACTTTGGGCTGTAGAAACTGATGAAAATGGTGAATTTAATATACCTTTGTCAGATCCTACACACTCTGAAAGAATTCAACAACTTTTGTATTCTATAATTAAATCTAGAATATATAAATAGGAAATTCACGGTGGTCCTGTAGTCCAAGTTGCTAATTGGGGTACTGGTGAAGATTTACATATCAGATTTACTAATAAAGATGGAGATACTATTCTTACAGAAGAAGAATTTAATGCGAGAAAAGAAGAATTTAAAGAGAAAGGTAATGCTAGAAATATAGTATATCCTTTTGATCATGCATCTATTATAAATGAAAATGGTGAGTTATTCTCTAGCTATAAACAATATAAAGAATATCATAAAGGTGGTGGTGTATATTATGAATGTTATGCTCCTATATTTGATGAAGGTTTACTTAAACAGTATGAGAAAAATGGAGTTATAGATATAAATAAAATTCGTGCAGAGTAGCCAGAATTATTAGAACTTATAGGTTATCGTATTCCTACTGAAGCTAAATATTCAATGGCATCTCTTAGAATTGTAGGTTTCTTACCAAGAGAAGCAGGAGAAGGTTTAATGTTACCTAAAGAATGGACTGCTATTTCAGGTTCTGACTATGATATTGATAAGCTTTACATTATGCGTAGAAGTTATGAATTTCAAGAAGCACCTGAAAGTATCCAATCTGATAAATATAAAGGAACTTTTGTAAAAGGTAATACTAAAACAGATAGAAACAATGATAGAATATTTGATATTTTACAAGGAGTACTTGAAGCACATTAGAATATAACTAAAGTGTTAAAGAATGGTAATTTTGATACACTTAAAGAAGAAGCCTATAAAATTGAGGCTTATAAAGCATCAGATAAATCTCTTGAAGAACTTGATAAAATGAGTTCAAAGAAATTAAAGAACCTTGCTATGTAGGATAAAAATTTAATTTATAATCATATACATACTTAGTTCTTTAAACAGAATATGGTAGCTGCAGACCTTATTGGTGTATTTGCATAGTCTAATGTATCTCATGCTTATCTTTCAATGCATGCTATACATATAGGAATGGATGAGGGACTTCCTTTAAGAGATGTAGAATTTAACTCATTCAGTTTATTTGGTAATGTTATAACAAACGATACTTTACATATTGATGCTCCATTTGGGTTTGATGGCACTCCAATCAGTGACAATATAGCATAGTTTTTAGCTGCATCAGTAGATGCTGTTAAAGATCCAATACTTAATCTTGTAAACATTAACATGTAGACAGTAAATATAGCTATGGCTATGGCTAGAATGGGATTCAGCATTAAACAAATATGCTTATTCTTAGGATAGGATATAGTAAAAGATATAATTACTGACATGAATAGTACTAAGGAATATTTAGATGATGCTTTACTTAAAAAGAAAATTGAGTTACAAGTTAATGTAAATAAAATTGCAAATGGTAATATTAGAATTAATAATGATATAAGTGAGGAGAATTTAAGAGATAACATAAAAAATAGAAGTGCTTAGACTGATTTAGCTATTGTATAGATATTGTCTGAAGTAAATAAAATCGCTGATGCGTTTAGACCTATAATTAATATGACAAGATTTAATTCAATAAGTGCTTCTAAAGGTCCATCTATTATTGAATCATTTATAGATGATCTGAAAGTGTTTGATTTTAATAATAGAATAGCTAAAAATAATCCTGAAATAGCTGAAGCTGTAAATAATCCAATGCTTAAACAACTCAGAGAAAGTTAGAATTCTCTAGAATAGCAATTAATGGAGAGCAGATTTGTTTTATATGGTTCAGAGTTTAGAAGGCATTTCTTATTTTGGTTAGCAAACATGGGATATGATATATATACAATACCCAAAAAAGAAATAAAAAATTTTGGAAGATTTTATATGGATTTTGCAGTTAACAGTATATCTCCTTTATTTAATTTTGATTATGATAACAGATTAAAAGTTGTATCTACATATCCAGCAAAAATTGCTAAACTAAAAAAGACTAAAGGATTAAGACAAAACAAGTTTATACAAAATCTTACTGCAAGATTTGATTATAAAGATCAATATCTTAGTATTGATGTAGATGTTAGAGGTAAAGGTGATTCTTATGTAGAACAAATTAGAGAAGATTTTACTGAATTTGCAAAAAAACATCCTAAATATACAGCTAACATAATCGAATATATGTTTAACAGAGGTGGATTTGGTTATAGTCCTAAAACTTTTACTAACCTTATTACTAATTATATTAAAACTAATTTAATGTCAGAATATATTAGTAATTTGAGAGAACTTGAAAATGGTGCTTCGGTACTTAACACACTAGTATGTCAATTTATACTTAATACAGTGCCTGTAAAGAAAATGCCTAAGGTATCTTATGTTGATTACAGTATAGAAGGTACTACTAAAAGTTTTGTTGAGATGAATGTGGGTGATACATTTACTTTAGTAGATGAAGATTCATTAAACGAAGATTCTATTAATGGTTATGGCGTATATATGTTAGATTTGGATGGTAATTCAAGAATAGTATAGGTATTAGATATAATTGGTACTAATAGAGCTGATAAACTTGTACTCCAAATAGTAGAACCTTTGGGTGGTAATGGACAGGGTATAGAATTAGATCCTAATAATACCTTTGTAAAAAGTATATATAGAAAAACTGAAGAATCTTCTGATGAAGAAAGTGTAGAAAACGATGAAAACGAATTGCCTGATAGTGATTCTAAAGTTTCTGAAGAAGAAAAACAATAGGATGAAGTTGATAGTTTAAATAGTAGAATATCAACTGATAAATACTCACCTAAAACTATGACTAAAGTTACTACTGTAAGTAAGTTTTGTGGTGTAAATATAAATGAGATAGTTGATAAATTAGAAAATCGTAATTATTGTGGAACTTAATAATAAGTAATATATGGCTGGTGTATGTCAAATAGTCCCATTAGTGGATGGAAAACCTAGTAAATTGTACGAAGGCTTGTATGAGTATACAAAACATGACAAACCTTTAACTAATATATTGTATGCTGTAAGTTTAATATAGAAAAAAACTAAACTTACAAAACAGAATACTAACAGTTAGGGTGAAATGGAATTAGATGCTTTTATACAAATGAATAATGTAGAAGCTATAATAGATTCTAAGGCTAAAATAGATTAGAAGTTAAAGCAATTAGACGCTGTAGATAAGAACGGAGAGTATAATGTATTTATAGATCCTTCTGAAATCAGGGATAGGGTTATTGAGTTTAATGAAAACAATCCTGATTTCTCTGCATTTATTGTATATAGTACAGAACAAGAGGGTTTTGAAATTCATGTCGGTGTAAAGACTGCTGAGAACTATAGAACTAATACAGAACTTGAAGAAAGAGATGCTCAATGGAGTGTTATTATAAGTAATCTTAAAGATGGTGGATTAGATACACAGTTTTCCGATAATTCTATATCTTTCTTTAATTTTTTTAATGTGTATAGAGTAAGAAGTCTTATTGCAGATTTAAATAATAATAAATTTAATACTTTCTTTGATATACCTACTGCTAATTTTATTAAAGAAACAATGAAATAGCATCCCTTATATCAAAGGTTAAAAGAAAGATTTGGAGATAATTTTGTTAATGCTCTAATAACTCGTTCTTATAGTCTCTCTTCAACTGATACTTATCAACATCCATCTACTAAAATTGAAATGACCAAACATGATAATGAACTAGTAGATAGATTTATTTCTGCATTTAGAGATAAACTTGCATAGGTTGATATAAGTTATATGTTTGAAGAAGCAGATAAAGCTAAAGATAAAGTATAGCTTGCAATGGAGAATAATGCTACCGTTAACGAAATACCTGAAGCTACTGTAAGAGAAGTTTTAAATAAACTATATAAAAATTATCATATAGATTAGGATTTGTTAAGTAGTGCGGAGAATAGTATTAAGTCTACTTCAGACATTGCTAAAATTTCATAGAAAAGAAACGCTATAAGACTACATAAACTTTAGAAAGATAGAACCATTACAAGAAAAGAAAAAGAACGTATGTTGTATATTATGAATCAACATATAGAAAATGGTAGGTATCTTGAAAGTACTGCATATTTTCTTAAAAGTATAGCTAATGAGATTAGAGATGCTGTAAAAATATTTAAAAAACTTGAAAAGAAATATAGAGATGAAAAAGATGATTACGGTGTTTCTATGAAGGAATTGAATCTACTCTGTGAATCTATAAACAAGATATAGAATGCTTTAGGTGGTAATATTGATATTTTGAATACGTTAGCTAGTATAGATTCTAATAGTGATTTAATAAAAGTAGATAATGATAATACATCTAATGAAATAAGAGTTTATTTATTTGATGCAGTAAGAGAGTTAAAAGCGTTTTATGATAATTTTCTTAACATTAAACAAATAATAGAACCTAATATAGTATATGCTTTTCTTAAAGATAAGTGGGGTAAGGATAAGAGTCTTCTTAGAGATTTAATTAAAACGGCATAGACTGATATAAGTGTTATGGACACTTGGATTCTTTCTATAATGGAAACTTCAAATCCACTTCTTAATGCTTTTGGTGATTAGATTTATTCAACTCATGTATAGAGAGATAACAGATTAAATGATATTGCTATTGAAATTAGAAGAATAAGTAATAAACTTGGAGGTCGCACTAAGTTTATGTATGTGCTTGATAATGAAAAAGTACCTACTGGAAAAATAATAAGTCCATATAGGTGGGATGTGTATGAAAAAGAGTTAAAAGAATATAAAGATCAACTTACAAAATAGAAATTGTCTGATAAAGCTTATAATAAAGCAGTGAGTGAATGGGTTAATGAACATACCAAAGAAGTAGAATTAGGTGCAGATTTAGGATTTACTGATTTACTTGCAGAATTTAAAAAAGATAGACTTACAATGATTGTGCCTAATTCTGATAAGTATTCGCAATATGATAATTCTGGATTTATGTAGAACTTAACTGCTGATGAAAAGGAATATTATAGAAGAATGATGCATTTAAAAGCAGAGCTTACTAAGGAAATTCCAGAACTAGTTGATAATTTTTATGATGCTATACAATTATCAAGCAACTTTATAAACAGTATAGGTAATGCAGGTTTTGATCCAGCTAAAATGTTTAAACAGTTAGGACAAAAAATTGGAGATATATATAAAACTAGAGTTGATGATACTGAATATGGTATGCTAGCTACTAATGGTGGTATTAAAGAAGAATTAGTAGATCAAAATGGTAAAGCTATATATAGATTACCTATTTTCTTTACACATTAGCTTGAAGATCCGTCTAAGATGTCTACAGATTTTTCTAGAGGCATGCTTGCTATGGCTTCATCTATAGTAAATTATACAGAAATGTCGAAGATTTTTGATGCTTTAACGCTCACAAAAACTTTTTTATAGAACAAAAAAGTAGCTAAATCTCAGGGTAGCTCTATTGTAGGAAGTACTATTTAGATTACTGCAGACGCTCTTCAATTTCAACCTTCTTTACAAGTATCTTAGACTTCAAATACTGCAAGATTACTCGAAAGTGTATTTTAGTCTAGTGTACTGGGTGCTAGAAAATAGCCAGCCAATGTAGGTAAAGTAAGTATAGATAAAATATCTGATAGTATTACAAGATATACTTCTGTAGTAGGTCTTAGTACTAATGTTCTAGGAGCACAAGCTAACTTACTTGTAGGTAAAATTCAAATGCTTATAGAAACTGGATTTGGCATGGGTGGAGAATTTTTTGGAGTAAAGAATTTAACTAAAGCTAGTGGACAATATTGGGCATTACTTCCTAAAGCTTTAGCAGAATTCGCATCAAATAATAAGAAAGCTAAACTTAATCTTCTCATGGATTTGTTTAATGTTACAAGTGATTTCTACTAGAAAGTTAAAGAGGACTCATTTAATTCTAATATACTCGCAAAAGTTATAAGTAATAGTAGTATGTTTATGCTTTATGGTGGTGGTGAACATTTACTTCATGCATAGACAATGCTTGCTATACTTGACAGAAAGAAAGTATTAGATCCTAAAGGCAGAAAGGTAAGTTTATACGATGCTTTAGATGTTAAAGTTGTAGAAGGTAATGGCGAAATTATAGTAAAAGAAGGTTATAAGACTTTAGAAGGAGAAGAGATTGATTTAAAAGCAGAAAAGGGATTAATTGATAGAACTAGAAGGGAAATAAAGTACTGTAATGATTCTATGCATGGTGCATTTGGTGAAGATGACAAAGGTATGATTCATAGATATTTTGTAGGTAGACTTATAATGAATTTCCGTCAATGGATGCCTGCTCATTATGAGCGAAGATTTGGAAGAAGACACTATAATGCTACTTTACAAGAAGATAGAGAAGGTTTTTATACTTCTACTGCCAAATTTATATGGTAGTTAGCTAAAGATGCTAAAGATATGAAATTTCAATGGGGTACAAGATGGAATAGTATGTCAGATATGGAAAGATTTAATTGTAAAAGATGTGCTTCTGAATGTCTTATACTTGGACTTGCTTATGCTCTTATAGTACTTGCTGGAGACTATAAAGACCATAAAAATAATTGGGCAAGAAGAAATCTTATCTATCAACTGCGAAGAATTGAATTAGAAATTGGTGCTACTAACCCATTGATTCTTCCTTCAAGTAAATTTTTTGGAGGAGATAATGAAAGTTATAATGGTAAGAGCTGGTCTTCTCCAGTACATAATACAATAACTCTTTTAAACAGTCCAATTGCTGCTACTAACACTCTTAATACTTTTGTTGATTTAGTTTCATTTGGAAAAATGACTGAATATTATGAAGATGGTAAATTTAAAGGTGAAAATAAATATCTTCACACACTTGAAAAAGATTTACCTTTGTATGGTAAAATTAAACAATAGTTTATAGATTTTCAAGAAGAAAATGGTATGTTCCAATATATGGATAATTGATAATACAAAAACAAAAAAAAAAATAAAGGGGAGAAAGCATTTAGCCTTCTCCCCTTTTCTAATAAAAATATATAAACGTTATGAATCAAACAGGAAGGAACCTTTTGGCTCCCTCCCCTTAATTGTCATACTTTAAATTTACTAAGTATGTCTAAACACTCTTTTAACTCCTTTATAATACTTTTAGGCCAAGTGCAATCATAGTCAATGGCACAACCTTTTAAATTATTATGTGCTGACAATAATCTGCCCCTCAGTCTTAATATATTCATCTTTTCGTTCTTTGTCATATTTCTCTTTACTTTTTTGTTTTAATTCTTCAGCAATTATTTCATTGATGCTTTTATTCTTCTTCATCTACGAACATACTTTCTATATCGTCATCATAAAAATTCAACTCTCTCATGTCATTTAAAATGCTTGTATATATAGCATCGTCAAACATTGCAGATAGTTCTTTATATTGTTCTTTATTTATAGGTAAACATACAGTATATCTTATAAGTCTAGCTATATCAACTACATAATAAGAATTTAACATCAAGTTATAATTTGAATTGTTGAAGGATACCGCTATAATACAATTATTGTTTATATTATCTTTAATTTTAAGTTGATATTCACTTTTTTTACCTGCAAGCTTATCATAATTATCACTTTTTGTAGCAAATTGTGGATATTTATTACACAATCTTCTAACTATTTCTATTGCTTGTTCTGTACTTGGATTAAACTGTTTCATAGTTATTTAATATTTAATTCAGTAATTTGATTCATTTGCATTTTAGCTATATTTAGTTGATTATCAATCAACTCTGCTAATTCAACCATATCAGGATGCGGTTTACCAGTAGTACCTCTTAATCTAATATCTAAAAAGTTATGCCAATCATCTTCAAATCCTGTCATAACTAATTCAGATTTAGTACATAAAGGTAATACTTCTCTTGCTTGTTGTGGAGTTAAAGGATTGTCTTTAAAACCTGTTTTAAACCTTCCATCAGGTTTTCTCTCATCCCATTTTCCTAGTAATGCAATGTATGTATCTTCAAGTGTTTGACAACATTGTGCAAATTCTATTTTCTGCAGTGCTATTGCATCTGAAAGCCATGATGGTTCTATAAAAGTTATTTCACTACCAAACTTGTCTTTACTGTAATTACAATACCTAGTACTCTCATTGGCAAAACTAAATACCCTATGTCTAAGTAATTCTCTTACAATACCTATAGATGTAGTTAACTTAAAAGTTAATCTTTTAGAATGATATTCAGTTGATTTACATAAGTATTTTAAGTCATCTAACCAATTGTTTTCTACAAGTACCCTATAATTGCTACTTACATAAGTACATATTACATCATCTACACAATCATACCATGTAGCAACTTTAGAATAGGGGTTAATTGTATACTTATCTAGTGGATTTTCTACACCGTTGTGCAAAGCTATATAAAGATAAACAGTACCATGCTCTAGCATACTAAAATGCTTCATTTTTATAAGTTTATCCACAAAAGATTTACTATCTCCTGTAGATTTATTTTCCGATTTGTAGCATACCCTGGCGGCATTCTCTATCTGCTTATATATACCTTCAAGACCTTCTTCTTGTGGTATATATTCTACTGATTGATTAATTAGTTTCATATTCTTTTATTAAATAGTTTCCAAGCAAACTTGTTAAACTCTTTATAAACTTTATCTCTATCGTTAGGATTGGGATATGGACCATTACAGCAAGTGGCTATTTGATAAATCTCATACAGTTTATCTCTCATATTTCTGATATGAGTATTATCTCTCCACTTAGTTAACTCATCATTTGGAATTCTCATTTTCTTTATTTTTATGAATTGAACGACATAATCTTATTGAACTTACCATAGTTCCACAGTATTTAGCTACTGAGCAACCTTCACATTTGATTTCTTTACTCATAGTTCTTTAATATTTTTAATTAATTTATAAAAGTCTGTCATTATAGCACGAACTTCTCTGCGCATTGGATTTCTCCTTTGTACTTCTTTAGCAAAAACTGCTCTACAATTTTCATATATTTTAAATAGAGTATCTACATTATTTTTTAATTCATTAATAGTATTATCCATTATCTACTTCTTTTATATTTTGTTTACACCATTCACCAAAATCTTTAGCAATCTGTTCTAACTCATCAATACTTCTTTCAGGATATGATAGTGATAAATCTATTCTTTCATCACTACTTCTACCAAACATTATAACTGGTTCAAAAGATAACCAATTATCGTTGTGTAATCTGTCTCTAAACTCCCATAAAGACCAAGGTCTAAATAATAACTGAGTTAATACTAACCTATCTCCATATTTATCCCTTGTTTCATCTATTACTTTATAATAGTAATAGAATAGACCACTATAATTATGCTTATATAAGTCTTTCATTTTAAAGTTTCTTTTATAACCTCTCTTATAGAGTTCTTTACAGACTTTAAGAAATTCTTTTTGATTCATCTTCATTTTCTTTTTTCT
>DJYF01000063.1 GCA_002450035.1 Caryophanales bacterium UBA6985
ATTTGATGAGTTCTTCCTGTTTCAAGACTAAGTCTTACTAGAGTATAGCCTTTAAATCTTTTAACAACTCTTAAATGAGTAATAGCATCTTTACTATTTTTACTAGTTACAGCCATCTTTTTTCTATTAACTTCATCTCTACCAATTGGAGCATCTATTGTTGCTGTATCACTTGGAAATTCACCTTTAACAATAGCAAGATAATCTCTTTTTATTTCATGACGAGATAGAGCATCAGATAATACTTCATGAGCTTTATTATTCTTAGCAACAATCATTAAACCTGTTGTATCTTTATCAATTCTATGAACTATACCAGGTCTTACTTCTCCATTTATATCTGATAAATCTTCAGTATGAGCCATAAGACCATTTACAAGTGTTCCGTTTTGGTTCCCTGCTCCAGGATGAACTACTAATCCAGATGGTTTATTAATAACTAGTACATCATTATCTTCATAAATAATATCTAAATCCATCTTTTCAGGTTTAATATCAACTTCCTCTTTAAACCCACCTTCAACAGTTATTTCATCTCCAGTTTTAGGAACATAATGAGTATTAACTGTATTACCATTTACTTTAATAAATCCAGCATCTATCATTTTATCAATAGAACTTCTAGATTCATCTAGATAACCAGTTAAATACTTATCAATTCTTGTCGTGTTCTCTTCTACTGTTATTTTCATTTTTATCACTTACCTTTTTATTACTTATATCACTTTTAATTGCAACAATTGTAAGCATAATAATACTTACAACTATACATATATCTGCAATATTAAATACTGGAAAATTACCAATTGAAATAAAATCTCTTACATAACCAAATAAGGCACGATCAATTATATTTCCAAATATACCTGCATAAAGTAATCCAAATAGAAAATCATTTAGTTTATTTTCTTTATAAGAAAAAGATAAACTATATGCAAGAATAAGTGTAATTATTCCTATTACTAATAAAGAAGTTGAATGATTCTTTAAAATAGAGAATGCGGCTCCTGTATTAGTTGTATATTCAATACTAAAAATATTATTTATTATAACATATTTTAGTTCAAAAGTTTGAACTAATCCTTTTATAACTTGATCTATAAGTAAAATGATTAAAGCTATATAACATTTCTTTTTATTCATTAAATTTCACCTAGTAAAATTATATAAAAAAGTTCGAATAAAAACAACATAATAAAAAGCAACCCGAAGGTTGCTTAATTAATCATTATTGTGGGTTATTGTTGTTTTGCCCTTGAATGTTTCCTGCAGCACCAATCATGTTAGAACCAGCTTGTTGAGCCATATTCATTCCCATGAAAGCACCAACAGAACCACTTGCATTTTGAGATGCATTAAGCATAGCAGTTGCAGAATCTGCAGCCATCATAGCTTGAGCATTACCATTTGCATATACGTTACCCATAGCAATTCTACTATCAATACTTCTAATGATTTCTCTTGATTCTTCAGATGCATTAACATTAAGTGCAACATCATTAATTTCTAAACCATATTGTTTAGTCCATGATTCATCAAGTAAGTCATTCATGATTTTAACTATATCATTCTTGTAACCTTGAATAGCATTAAATGAAATATTATTTTTAATCATTAAATCACTTATACAAGTCGATACGTTTGATGAGAATTGAGTCTTTAATTGACCACCTACTACTTCTTCTACTGTTACATTTTCTTTAGCATTAGAACCAAGTAATTGAGCAACTAAAACAGCTGGATCAACAACTCTAAATGAGTATTCTCCATTGTAAGTAATTTCTACTGAACCATATCTTGGATCAGCAATTGTAACTGGTTGTTGTGAACCAAATTTATTTCCAGTTATATTTTTAGTATTAATGAAATATACTCTTTGGTCAGCTACTGCTTGTCCTCCATAAGTAATACGATTTCCAATTTGTTTAATTGAATCTCCTATACCTTTGAAGAATCCTCCTTCAAATACTGAAGGTTGTAAAGTAGAATCCCAAGTATAAGTTCCTTCTTCTGCAGTAAATTCTTTTATTGCTCCATTTTCAACCATCATCATGGCATAACCAGTTGGAACAATTATTGTACTACCATTAGTAATAACACCCTCTGTATAGTTTCTATTTCCTGCTCCATGATTAACAATACCTCTTTGTACAAGTAGGCTTGCATCACTATCAGCTACAGTGATGACTTCTTTAAATTGATCACCTACTACTTGTGTTGTAGCAGTAAGTGCAGCTTTTATTAATCCCATTTTTTTATCTTCCTTCCATATAGTTATATTATATCATTATTTTTAGTAATTAATAAATAATAAATAAAA
This sequence comes from Caryophanales bacterium UBA6985, assembly GCA_002450035.1. The sequence goes on from DJYF01000063.1 coordinate 2,321, forward strand.
AAGATGACAAGCGTCATCTTTTAATTTTTTTCAACAGTAATGCTTACATCATGACCATTGATGTCGTTCACTTCTCCACCATCACGAAGTTCATAAACAGTGGCAAGTGTTTCAGACATAATATAGTCACTATAAACATCAAATGCTTTATTAGTTAATTCATCACCTGAATAGAATAATTTAATTCTATCAGCAATATCTAAACCTGAAGTCTTTCTAATATTTTGTACTTTAGATACAAATTCACGTGCAAGACCTTCAAGAATTAAATCATCAGTAAGTTCAGTATTAAGAATAACGAATCTATTATTTTGCATTCCAACGTCGAATCCTTCTTTAGATTCAATTCTTACATCTACCATATCAGGAGTAATATCAAGTCTTTCACCATCGAAATCAACTGTAATAGTTTCTTCTTGAAGTAGAGCTTCTTCGTCATCTTCATTTAAGTTAAGAAGAAGTTCTTGATAACTCTTCATACGTGGTCCAAACATAGCACCACACACTTTAAAGTTTGGTTTAATTGTGAAATTCATATATTTAGATAAGTCACTTACAAATGTTACTTTCTTAACATTTAATTCTTCAATAATTAAATCTACTAAAGAACCTAGGATAGACTCATATTTACCATCAATTAAAGCTTCTGATAATGGTTGTCTTACTTTAATCTTAGTTTCTTCTCTTACAAATCTTCCTGTTGAAATTAAGTCTCTTACTAAATCCATCTTAGTTTCGATTTCTTTATTAATTAACTCTTTATTAGCAGTTGGATAATCAGCTAAATGAACTGATTCTTCACCTGTTAAGTTCTTATAGATTTCTTCAGTTGTAAATGGAATAATAGGAGCTGCAAGTCTACATAAACCATTTAATACTTCATAAGTAGTCATATATACTGACTTCTTAGAATTATCTAGTTTAGAAGACCAGAAACGATCTCTATTACGTCTAATATACCAGTTAGATAAATCTTCTGATACAAATGTAGTTATAGTTCTTACTACTTGATTTAAATCAAATGAATCAAATCCTTCAGTTACATCTAATACTAATTGATTATATTTAGATAGTAACCATTTATCAATATCTTCTCTTTCTTCATATGGAACATTACATTCTTTAATATCAATATTATCAATATTAGCATATGTTTGGAAGAATGTATAAGTATTCTTAAATGGATTAAAGAACTTAGAATGTACTTCTTTAACTCCGTTTTCAGAGAACTTTAATGGAGTCCATACTTGAGAAACATATAACATATACCATCTAATGTTATCTGCTCCATATGTATTCATCATTTCTACTGGATCAACAATGTTACCTAAAGACTTAGACATCTTCTTTCCGTTCTCATCAAGCATCATATCGTTTACTACAACATTTTTAAAGCTTGATTTACCTGAGATAATTGTTGAAATTACAAGTAATGTATAGAACCATCCTC
>DJYF01000039.1 GCA_002450035.1 Caryophanales bacterium UBA6985
TTTTCTAATAAACATAATTCTACCTGCTACTGTAACAATATCATTTCTATTTTCAAATTCATCATGTTCTACATCTTTAAATTTATCTTTAATATCGGCAGCAAAGGAATCTCTATCAAATCTTTGACCAAATGGATCTAAACCTAAGTCTTTAAGTTTGGCTAATTTTTCTCTTCTAGCTAATTCTTGGTCAGTAAACTTTCTTTCCATATGTGTTCCTCTTTTCTTTTTCTTGAATAATGTACAATAAAAACGTCATTTTTTCAACATTTTTATGTATAAATTAGTACCTATTACTATTTTATAAAACTTTTTGGTCTTTTGCTATAACTTAAGCAAAATAAAAAAAGTCATTGATGACTTTTTATAATAACTCACTTAAATTCATATTCATATATTTATTATTTTTTTGTTTAATTTCTTTTATAAGACTCTTTGTTGTAGATTTTGCAAGTTCATAATCTTCTTTTGTAATAAGTGAAGTATTATAAGCTTCATCCAGTTCATCTTCATCCCAAACTTCAATATTATCACCTGTTACTACTAAATCAAGGAATAAATCCATGTAATATGGTAACTTTGTTTTTTCATCTATTCCTGATGATTTAATAATATCTATGTAATATTCTAGAAGTTCTTTTTTATCATTAAAGAAAGCTCTTATTAAATAATTTTTTTTCTTAGGAATAACTTCTAACATGAAGTATCCATCATCTATTAAACATAAAGACGAAGAAGCCATGAATTTCTTCTCAACTTTCTTTATATGTTTAACAACAGCAAACATCTCATCATTATCAACTGCTAATTTAGTATCAGATGATAAAACATGCTTTAAATAAGTGTTTTCAATAAATTTTTGTTTCATAATAAAACCTCAACCTGGATAATTATAGCATATAGTTTTAAATATAAAAATAAAAAAGATTAAGTAACCTTAATCTTTTAGAAAGAATCAATATTAATTGAAACTCTTTTAATATTCATATTGTAAGCAGCAGCTTGAATTAAAACTCTAAGAGCTTTAGCCATTTTGCCACCTTTACCAATTACTGAACCCATTTCATCTTCAGGTACCATGATTTCTAATTGAACAATACCTTCATCTCCTAGAAATTCTTGTACTTTAACTAATTCTGGGTCACTTACTAAAGAACCTACAATATTTTCAGCAAATTTAATTAATTGATCGTGCATATTAAACCTCTTAATTACTTAGATGATTTCTTTGTATTTTTATAGTTAGCCCAAACTCCAGTTTGTACTAAGATACTTTTAACAGTATCAGTTGGTTGAGCTCCATTGTTTAACCAAGAAATAATTTCTTCTTCTTTTACTGTATATTTGTTTTCAGCAAGTAAAGGATTGTATGTTCCTACAGTAGCGATGAATCTTCCATCTCTTGGAGATCTTGAATCAGCAACAATAATTCTGTAGAAAGGTTTTTGTTTAGAACCCATTCTTTTTAATCTTAATTTAACAGCCATGTCTTTGCCTCCTCTTCTTGCTACTAATAATAACACTTATAAAAAATAAAGTCAACCTTTTTTGGTTGACCTTAATTATTTGCTTTAGTAGTAGTTTCAGGTTCTACTATTATTTCTGTTTTATCAGTATAAATATTTTTAATTGCATTCTTAATTCCAAGTATACTTACTTCATCTGGAATAACTACTGAAGCATTAGCATTACCTAGTGCAAAACAAGGTTTAGTAGAAACTTTACCCGTTGCTGTAATACTTGAAAAATTCCAAGTAGGATTTTTTGAAACTTGCATTTTAGCAACTTCATACATTTCATCAGTTTCCATATTAGTAACAATATTACCTGATAAGGCTGCAATTAAAGAAGTATAGTTCTTTATTATTGCAGGAGATGCTGCTTTATTAACTATTGCTTTAATTATTTCCATTTGGTTTTCTCCACGAGAAATATCTCCTTGAGGAAGTGTATGACGATGTCTTGCATAAGCAAGAGCTTGTTCACCATTTAAATTTTGCATTCCTTTTCTTAAACATATTTGATTATCAAAATTACGTTTTGAATCTTGTTCACAGAAAGCCTTAGAAACATTAACGTTTATTCCACCTAAAGAGTTTATTATCTTAACAAATGAAGTAAAGTTAATTCTTAAGTAATAATCTATATCAATATCATATAACTTAGCAAGAGTATTAGATGACTCTTCTATTCCAGATAAACCTGCATGAGTTAGCTTATCTTTTTTATTATTTGATGCTAGATTTACATAATAGTCTCTTGGAGTATTAACAAGTAAAACTTGATTAGTTCTTGGATTAACAATCATTACTATATTAACATCACTTCTAGCTTTAGATGCGACTTTTCCAGATGTATCTATACCACTTATATAGATTGCATATGTGTCTTTAGTAATCTTTTTATTACTCTTTGTTGTCTTAACATAATTAACCATATCAATTTTATAAATACATTTTAAATTATGAATAGCATCAGTATATTCTTCTTCTGCAACTGATTCATAAGAAGTATTCATAAATATAGCATTAGTATCTCCCTCATTAACACTTGCAAGTAGGTCTTCTAAAGTATCTTTAGATTCTAGTTTTAAATTAACATTATTATCATCAATTGCTTTATCGATTGCATCTTTAGTTTCTACATCATTAGGTATATATAAATACGAAACTTTTCTATTATCTAACTCTTTTATACTATTAAATGGAGAATTATTTTTAACATATATTCCATATGTTTCTACTCTTAGACCTGTATCAGTTATTTGATTTAAGAATTTAAAAGTACTTACTCCGTATATCATATAAAGTATTTCAACTATTATTATAAAAAATGTAATAATAGAAAAAACTACTTTTATCCAGTCACGTAGCCTACTAGATAATAATAACGTAATTGCTGTTACTAAAGCAAAACCTATAAGAATATAAGGTATAAGTGTATATAGATCTATTATTTCTTCTATAACTGTATAAACTACGGTTACTAAACTAATAATTATAAGTAAAAAGGCAATTATTTTAAAAACAATTGGATTAATCTTTTTCTTCTTTTTTTTCTTTTTCTTCTTGTTTGATTTTTCTTCAACAAGTTCTCTTTTTTCCATCATGAGTTTTCACCTCGGCGTTTTTATAATAACATATTTAAAAAAGAAAAAGGGATTTAATCCCTTTTTTAACTTTCATTTTACATTTATTCTTCAAGTAACTTGTTTTCTTTTCTTCTAGATATAGCTCGATATATGATTTTATATATTTCAGATACTACTAGAATTATAAGTGAATATGCAAATACTCTTATAGTATTTTTAGCACTTATTGGTGTTACTTTAAGCAAATTACCTAGTACTGGTATACTTGATACTAGAATTTCTAAAGCAATTGAACCTATTATAGTTCCTATTACAAGTGGATTATCAAATAAACTTGTTGCAAATATAGATTGTTTTTCACTTCTACAATTAAGTACATGCATGTTTTGAATAAATACCATTAACATAACTATCATGCTTCTTGCTTCATTAATAGGTACTCCCATTTTATTTAAAGATATCCATGAACCAAATACTAAAGCTGTAATAGTAATGCCAAATATTAATACTTCAAGAGCTAAGTCACCGCTGAAAAGGGACTCTTTAGTACTTCTTGGAGGACTATCCATGATATTCTTAGTACTTCTTTCAAATGAAAGAGCAATATCTTGAAGACCATCAGTAACAACATTAAGCCATAGAAGTTGGATAGCAAGAAGAGGAAGCTCCATTCCAAATATTACGGATAATACAAAGAATGCTACTTCTGCAAAACCACAAGAAAGTAAGAATAAAGTAATTTTTCTTATATTAGCGTATGCTACTCTTCCTTCTTTAACTCCATTTACTATAGAAGTAAAGTTATCATCTGAAATAATCATTGATGCAGTATCTTTAGCAACATCTGTTCCAGATCCCATAGAAATACCTATGTTAGCAGCTTTAATGGCTGGAGCATCATTTACTCCATCTCCTGTTACTGCAACAAATTCACCTTGTCTTTTTAAAGACTCAACTACATGTAATTTATCTGTAGGAGTAACACGTGAGAATACTCTTTTAGTTTTAACTAAATCATCAAAGTATGCTGGACCAAATTTATAAGCTTCTTCAAGTTCTAGACCTGTTACTACTTGATTCATGCTTGTTGCTATATCAAGTTTCTTAGCAATAGCAAGACTTGTATTAGGATGATCTCCTGTTACCATTAAAACCTTTATTCCCGCTTTTAGACACTCTTTTACTGAATATCTAGCTTCTTCTCTAACTGGATCAATAAATGCGACCATTCCTAAGAATTCAAGTCCTGAGATGGTATTCTTATCTTTTACCTCACCATCAGCTACTGCAATAACACGATAACCATCTTTAGTTAAATTATCATTAAGTTCTATAAACTTCTTTGATTCTTTAGAAAAAGACATTACTTTTTCTAGTGAACCTTTTACTGTACATCTAAGTTTTCCTTTTTCTTTATAATATACAGCTGAATATTGATTTTCAGACTCATATGATATTGTTTTTACTACTTCATATTCATCGTTAATACCTATTTTTTCTTTTAATACAAGGAATGCTATATCAATTGAATCTCCTGAGAATGAAACATTGTCTTTAAATGTTGCTTCATTATTAAGTGCACATAAAGAAGCAATTTTTTTAGCATGTTCTACATCTTTATTTTCAGTATCATATATAAGTTCTCCATCGACATTATAACCTGTTCCAGTTACTTCAAATGAACTACCATTTGCAAGTACTATTTTCTTAGCAGTTTGTTCATTAACAGTTAATGTTCCTGTTTTATCACTTGCTATAACTGTACAACTACCAAGAGATTCAACAGCATTTAATTTTTTAACAATAACGTTTTCTTTTGCCATCCTTTTTGAAGCTACTGTTAAAGCCATGGTATTTGCAAGCGATAATCCTTCAGGCATAGCTGATACAGCAAGTGCTATAACAGACAAAATAATATCTGGTAAGTCATAATCATGAACATAAAGTATAGTTGCAGATATTACAGATATTAGTAAAATCATTATACTTATTTGTTTCGAGAAACGTTCCATACGAATTGTAAGAGGACTCTTCTCTTCTTTTGTTTCTGTTACTGTTTTGGCAATAGAACCAAGTTCAGTATAAAAACCTGTTGCAACAACTACCGCCATTCCTCGTCCTGACATAACATTAGTTCCTGCGTATACCATGTTTGTTCTATCTCCTAGGGCAACTTCTTTAGTTATTACGTCTGAGGACTTATTAACAGGAAGAGATTCCCCAGTTAAAGAAGACTCATCGACAAGTAAATTATTAGTATCAATAATTCTTGCATCAGCAGATACTCTTACTCCACTTTCAAGGAATATTATATCTCCTCTTACTAATTCTTCAGCAGGTACTTCTTTTTTCTCTCCATCTCTTAAAACTACTACTTTAGTAATTAACATTTTAGATAATGCCTCAGCTGATTTTAGAGCTCTATGTTCTTCAACTGTACCTATTATTACATCAACAAGTACAATTAAAAAAATAACTATAGCATCTAGTTTTTCTCCAATTGCAAATGAAAAAACTGCAGTTAATAAAAGAATAATTGTAAGTGGAGACTCAAACTCTTCAAAAAACATTTGAATAACACTTTTATTCTTTTTTAAAGTTAATATATTTTTTCCGTCTCTTTGTAAACGATCATTTACTTCCTTAGAAGTTAGTCCTTCTTTAGTTGTTTTTACATATCTAAGTACTTCATCAACTTTCTTAGTATACATATTATCACCATTTAAATTATAACTTAATTAAGAGTACAAAAAAAGATATCTAACGATATCTTTTATTTTTAAAATTATTTTAATTATACATCTCTATCTCTTAAGAATGGAGGTATATCATACTCATCATCAATAACACTTACTGGTTTTTGAGGTACTTCTGAAATACCAGGATTATATTCTTCAGCCATTGGAGAAGTTCCTGATACAGGATTATCATCATATCCTGTTGCAATTACAGTAACAATAACTTCATCATTTAAGTTTTCATTAATAACTGCACCAAAGATAATGTTAATATCTGTTGATGCTGATTGTCTAACAACTTCAGCAGCATCTTCAGCTTCAAATAATGTTAATGATGTACCACCTGTTACGTTGATGATTGCATCAGTTGCACCAACAATACTTGTTTCAAGTAATGGACTTGATACAGCTTGTTGAGCAGCTTTGATGGCTCTATCTTCACCAGTTCCAAGACCAATTCCAATTAAAGCATTTCCACGTTTTTCCATGATTGCCCTTACGTCTGCAAAGTCTAGGTTTACTAAACCTGAAACAGCAATTAGGTCTGAAATTGATTGAACACCTCTATGAAGTACATTATCTACTTCTTTGAATGCATCAATCATTGGTGTACTCTTGTCAATAATATCTCTTAATTTATCATTTGGAATAACTATTAATGTATCAACATGTTTTCTTAATTCATCAACACCAATAATAGCTTGTTCCATTCTTCTCTTACCTTCAAATTTGAAAGGTTTTGTTACGATACCTACAGTTAATGCTCCAATATCTTGAGCGATCTCTGCAATTATAGGAGAAGCACCTGTACCAGTTCCTCCACCCATACCACATGTAACAAAGATCATGTCGGCACCTTCTAAAGCAGCGCGAATTTCATCTTTTGATTCTTCAGCAGCTTCTCTTCCTATCTCTGGGTTAGCACCTGCACCAAGTCCATTAGTTAGTTTAACACCAATTTGTAACTTGATATCAGCTGGAGATGCATCTAAAACTTGTTTATCAGTATTAGCAACGATAAATTCTACACCCTTAACCCCGGAAACAATCATACGATTTACCGCGTTACAACCGCCGCCACCTACTCCGATGACTTTAATTTTAGCGATTTGATTCATCTCTAATCCATTATTCATTTCTTTCACTCCTTATTAATTATCAAAGAAGATGCCAAATACCTTCGCAAGTACCGAATCTCCTAAATTAATCTTTTTTTCTGAACCACCACAAATTACATCTATTTCATCACTTGTAAATGTTGAAAATTCCTTATCTCTAAGTTTTAATTTGTAGTCGAAAAATTTGATCATTCCGATTGCGGTTGCATACTCATTACTACGTGCACCTACAACCATAATCTTACCTGTGTCGGCCTTGGTTCCAAAAACACTTTCAACTTCTAATGGAAAGTCTTTAATTTCACTCAATCCTCCACTTATAATTATATAACTAATTTCCTTCTTTGTTAAGTAGTTAATTTCGTTTTTGGCCATGTTCAAAGTCTCGTGTAACCTACTCATAACGACTTCTGTAATCTCTTTTTGATTAATCTCTTTCTTTTGACCAAGTGTATTAACAACTGTTTCTTTTTCACTTAAACGAGCATTTTTCTTATTAGCAAGTGCTAAATGTTCTTTTAAATCTTTACTTTGTTCAGGAGTTAATTTATAGATAAATGAAATATCGTTATCTACATTCTTTCCTCCAACACCTATAACTAAGTTATTAACAATAATACCCTTGTTAAATACTGAAATCTTTGTAGTATCATATCCTAAATCAATTACTACACCTGTTGTTGTATCCATTGAATCATTCTTATGTGCCCAGTAAGTACCAATAGATGGAATCATTATTTCAACTACTTCTACTCCTACTTTTTCTAAGCATTTAGCTACAACATAGATTTCTCTTTTAGGAACAGTAACTATTACAGATTTAACTGAAAGTTTATTTCCTCTCATTTCTTTTGGGTTATGAGCTTTAACGCCATCAACTTTAAAAGATATTGGAATTACAGTAACAAGATCATTTCCTTTATGTATGTTATCTCCAATAGACGCTTTTAATACTCTTGTTATATCTCCTACTGTGATTTCTTTATCATCAGATGTAATGGTAATAGAACCATCCCCAATTTGGAAATCTGCTGAATCCTCATTAACAGATACAATTGCTTTAGATACTTTAGTACCAAGCATTTCTTCTGCTTTTTTAAGAAGTTTCTTAATTGCATAACCAGTTTCATCTGGTTCACAGATAGCACCCTTTTTAACTCCACGAGAATCTTCACTTAAAGCACATAAAATATTAAATCTTTCGTTTAATATTTCTGCCACAACAAGTTTAATTTTACTACCACCTATATCAATTGCAGCAATTATTTCTCTCATGTAAGCACCTTCCATATCTTTGAATTAATTATACACTAGTTTTTTTTATATTAAAAGTAAATCTTCAGCATTATAAGGTTATACAAGATAATTTACAAGTGATATAATGTAAATGGTGATGATTATGAAAGATAGTTTTGCAATTATTGTAAATAAATTTATAACACTAGGATGTAAGATTTTAAAACCTGTTTTTAAGAAAGATGGTTCAGTTACTCCTGGTGCCTTTGCATCTAAGATTAGTCCTAATATTTTAAACAATTTAAAATATCCTGAAATCATTATTGGTGTAACTGGTTCTTCTGGAAAAGGAACTACTACAAAGTTAATTGCACATACATTAGAAAAAAATGGTTATAAAGTCGTATGGAATAAGTCTGGTTCTAACCTATTTAATGCTGCATGTACTCTTCTTCTTAATAATACAAGTGTTTTAAGTAAGAAAATAAAATGTGATGTACTTTTACTAGAGTTAGATGAAAGTTATATAAAGACTATATTTAAAAAGAAAAAACTTACACATTTAGTTGTTACTAATTTAACTCGTGACCAAGTAGCAAGAAATGGTGCTCCTGAAAATGTTTATAAGAAAATATTATCAGCAATTGACGCTAATACTGAGTTAGTAATAAATGGAGATGACATTTTAGTTAATAGATTCACAGTTGATCATAAGGGTGAAATTGTTAAATATGGTATAAGTCACTTAAAAACTGATACAAGTAAACCAACAATACCTGTTGATGGTGCATATTGTCCTAAGTGTGGTTCTAAAATCAAATATAAGAGTTACCACTATGGTCATATAGGAGACTATAAATGTAGTAATTCAAAATGTACATTTGGTAGAAATCCAATTAAATATGAAGGTACTAACTTAAACTTAGATACTAGAACAATGAAAATAAATGGAGAAAAAGTTAATTTAAATACTTCTTTCCTATTTGGTGCATATGCTGCTACTGCAGCTTATTCACTATTAAGTGAAGTTGGTTTAAGTTCAAAGGAAATACTAAAAGGATTTAATAGTTTTGCTAAAGAAGAAATTCACTATGACTACTTAGGTAAAAGAAGAATAGAAATGTTAGATTCTAAACATGAAAATAATCTTTCATATGAAGCAAGTATTTCTTATATAAGAGATGCTGTTGGAGATAAAACAGTAATACTTGGTTTTGATAATGTATCTCGTAGATATAAGTTTGATGACTTATCTTGGTTATATGATATTAACTTTAAAGATTTAGATTCTAAAGGATTAGATAAGATATTTATAATTGGAAAGTTTAGATATGACTTATATGCTTGCCTATTGCATAATGGAATAAACAAGAAAAAGATAATTGTAGTAGATGACTATAAAAATAATTTATTAGATAAAATTAAACATAATTCTAAAGGAAATATTTATTCAATGGTATTTGTTGATACAATGGATAGCATCTTAGAATCATTAAAAGAGGTGAAATAATGAAAACTATTAGAGTATTACATTTATATCATGATTTAATGAATCTATCAGGGGACAATGGAAACATGGTTGCAATTAAAGATGCTTTAGAAAGACAAAAAGTTAACTATACTATTGATTATTTAAGCATTGGAGATAAAATTGATTTTAATAAATATAATCTAATATATATAGGAAATGGATCTAGAGAGAATCAAGAACTTGCTAGAATTGATTTACTAAAATATAAATTACAATTAAGTAAGATATTTAAAAATAAACTAATAATAGCAACTGGTAATTCATTAGAATTATTTGGCAAAACTATTGATAATAAAGAATGTTTAAATCTATTACCTTTTAAAACTATGTATTTAAAAGAATATGTTGTAGAAGAAAAAATAGTACATTCAAATGAATTAGATATGGATGTTATTGAGTTTATTAATAGAAATTCTGAGGCATCAATAAAGAAAGATTTCTTTATTGATAATAATAGTATTCACACAAGCAACTTCTATGGTACTTATGCACTTGGTCCTCTTCTAATTAGAAACCCTCTTCTATTAAATAGATTTATAGAAAGAGTTTTAAAAGACCAAGATATAAAATATCAAGAAGATAATAATACTCCTGATATGTTAGCTTATAATGAATATTTAAAAAATAAAAAGTAGGATTTAATCCTACTTTTTTAAATACCTCGAAAAAATGGCCAAGCACCAAATCCAGCCATTTTAGCTACTAGACTTGTTGGAAACATTTTTACTAAATTATTAATCTTAAGAATTGTATCATTATATTCTTTTCTTAAGGCTTCTATTCTATTAAAACTATCATTAAATACTTGTAACCATTCAGGTGTTGAAACAACTCCTAGAATAGACTTACAAATATTATCAGTTTCATAATAGTTATTAATAATATCTTCTATAGATACTTTATTACGATATGATGCAATTGATGTATTAAATGTATTAACAGTGGTAGCATCAATTGTTGTTTTAATAGCTTCACTATACTGAGTATATAAGTTATATCTTAAATTTATTTCTTTAACAATATTTAGCCATGTTTCATTAGCATGGTTTTTATTTCTTAATAATTTATTGTAGGCACTTGTTAACATATATGTCATAAGTGCTACAACTAATGCAATTATTAATATATAACCTACAATTTGCATTAAGTATCACTCCTATTTAACTGGATCATATCCACCTTTATTAAATGGATTACATCTAAGTATTCTTTTTATTCCTTTTCCTATACCTCTTATAGTACCATATTTTTCAATTGCTTGTGCCATATACTCAGAACAAGATGGTACAAATTTACATCTATTGTGCGTTGGTATTGGTGTATTTTGATATAGTCTTATTAGTTTAATTGCTGCTTTTTTCATTTTTCTTTTTTGTTGTTCCCTTTTTCTTAGGAGTAGTTTTTTTAGTAGTTTTCTTTTCTTTAAACTCTACTTCTTTTACTGTTTCTTTTTTCTCTTCTTCATCAACTTTAAACATAGTACTGATATATTCAGAACCATCTTTGTTATATAGTTTTACTCTTGTTCCAAGTAGTAAATCATGGAATCCTTTTTGATCATCTCTAAATAGAATAAACATTAACATTATTAATGAATATGCTTGTACTAAGTAATTATAGTAAGTAACCATTCCTAAGTAAGAATTTTCTTTTAAACATATAGCAAGAATACTATTAACTACTGAGAATATTGAAGTAGTTACAAATAAACTTCTAAGAATATATTTACCAATTGATATTTCCTTTTCTTCATCTTTATTGTCAACAACTTGAAGTCTTAATAATTTCTTACCAATTGTTCTTCCCTTTAAAAAGAATTGTAATACACCAAAGTATAGAACAACTAATACTACTTGAATACTATAATTAACAATGTTTAATTTAGTTATTTCATATACCTTCTTATCAATATAATCTGTACAATAAGCTATAAATTTATCATACATTTCTTCTTTATCTTTATCTTCTTTTAATTCTTTATTAACATATTTTTCAAAGAATTCATCGTATTTCTTATCATATTTTTTAGAGAACTCATTTAATTCTTCTGTAGTAATTACATTATCGCTTAAGATACCTTTATCGTCTTTTATTTCATCATATACATCTTTAACATCTACATAGAAACTATTATAGTCGTCTGATATTTCATTTATTTTATCCCTATTCATGAAAGGAATGAATAATGCAAAGATAGATACAATAACTGAAATAATTGTAATATCTACTATGTTTGCTAAAACTCTATAAAATATTTTTTTCATATTAATCACCAATTAAATTATACTAAATATTAATACTTTTGGACAAGTTAAAATATTTAGATAATAATCCCTTCTAGATGATCACATTCATGTTCTATTACTTCTGCAGTTAGTCCATGATAAACATTCTTCTTTTTTTCAAAATATTTATCAAAGTATTCTACTTCTATAGTTTTATGTCTCTTACATTTTCTAGAACCTACTAGTGAAAGACATGTTTCTTCTATTTCATACTCATCTTCTTTTTTAGTAATAACAGGATTATACATAATTACTATAAATGGTCCTTCATAAAAGGCAATTATTCTTTTTCTCTCACCAATCATATTAGCAGCCATGCCATAGCAAATAGATGAATTAGCCTTAAGAGTATCATATAAATTAGTAGCTATTTCTTTATCACTTTCGGTTGCTTCAGTAGATGCAACACCTAGAAATAATATATCTTTTGTTATTGGTTTTATCATCTTTAACACCTCATAATCAATTATATATTAAATCTTATATAATTGAAAATAAATTTATTATGGTGTATTATATTTTTAGGTGATATATATGAATTCAACTATTCCATTACAATATGCTATTATTGCACTTGTATTAATCATAATATCTTTAATTATAGCTAAGCTACAACATAAAGATTTTAATATGGATGTTAATAAATTAGTTAAGTGTTTAGGTGGAAAAGATAATATTCTTGATAGTGAAACTACTATGTCTAGATTTAAAGTTACATTAAAAGATGTAAGTTTAGCTGACAAAGAGGGTTTAACTAAATTAGGAGCTCAAGGTATAGTCGAAATTGATAATCAACTTAAGATTATACTTGGACCTAATTCAAAACAACTAAAAAGATATATTAAAGAATTAAGAAAATAAAAGAGTGGATTTAAATCCACTCCTTTTTTTATGCTAATATTTTTAGAATAATATCTATTAATATATCATCTCTATAAGGTTTATCTAAATAAGCATTAAAACCTATTTCTAAATATTTTTCTTTAGCACCTTTTTCATTATCTGATGTTACTGCTACTATTGGTGTATTAAAACCTTCTATTTCTTTTAATCTTCTGAATGTTTCTACACCATCCATTTCTGGCATCATTATATCCATTAGAATAACATCATAGTGATGCATTTTAACCATTTGGATGGCATCTTTACCAGATATACAAGAATCAATATGATTACTGATTGATGATACGGCATTTGTTGCAATTTTTACACTTAGTAGACTATCATCTACAACTAAACATCTTATCTTATTATCTTCGTTTAACATATTACATCATTTCCACTTTTACTATTTTCTTTTTACCTTTTTGAATAACAAAGGATTTTTTATTTATTTCTGCTTTAGGATCAGTTATTTTTTCTCCATCAACAGATACTCCACCTTGTTCAACTAATCTTCTTCCTTCTGATTTAGAAGGTATTAAATCAGCTGCCATCATGATATCTAATATATTATTAGATTCTGGCTTTATTGGAGTTGCTTCTAAGTCTTCAGTAGAACCTCCAAATAAAGCCTCTGACTTGGCTTTAGCAGCACGAGCTTCTTCTTCACCATGTAAGTCTTTTACATACTCATATGCTAATTTCTTTTGAGCATATCTATCTTCTGGTTTTTCTCTATGTTTTGCCATGATTTCATCTATTTCTTCTTTAGTAAGGAAAGTAAATACTTTTAAGTAGTATTCAACCATGTCGTCTGTAGAATTAATCATATATTGATAAATATCATATGCAGGAGTTTTATCTTTGTCTAACCAAATAGCATTTCCTTCTGATTTACCAAATTTCTTTCCTGTAGAGTCAGCTATAATTGGCATAGTAAATGCATATGCCTCTTTACCTAACATTTTATTAATTAATTCAACACCAGTTGTAATATTTCCCCATTGATCTGAACCAGCAGCTTGCATTACACAGTTCTTTTCTTTATATAAATGAACAAAGTCATATCCTTGTAATAAAGTATAACTAAATTCTGCAAATGTAATACCAGTTTCTAATCTTCTATTAATAATATCTTTATTAAGCATATAGTTAACATTGATATATTTACCTACATCTCTTAGGAAATCAATGAATGTAAAATCTTTAATCCAATCATAGTTATTTACTATTTCAACATTTCCATCAAATAATTTTGTTATTTGTTTCTTTAATGCTTCAATGTTTGCTTCTACAACTGATTTATCAATTATTTCTCTTTCACCAGTTGGTCTTGGGTCTCCAATTAATCCAGTTGCTCCACCTATTAATACAATTGGATGATGACCATATTTGGCTAATCTTTTAGCAGTAATAAATGAAGAGTAATGTCCTATATGTAATGAATCTGCAGTTGGATCTGTTCCAATGTAGAAAGTCATTCCTCCAGCATTTAATTTTTCAATAAAATCTTCATTATTTGTTCTGTCTTTAATAAGACCACGATATACTAAATCGTCATAACATTTCATGTTCTTCACCTCTTATAAAACTTTCTTTAACATTTTAATATCATTTATTCTTTCATTTGGATTTAAGGAACTAAATCTATTACTCTTATCTAATAGTATTGCATTTAATCCAGCATTTTTGGCACCTAGGTAATCAAATTCAAACGAATCTCCTACCATAAGTGTATCACTTGCTTTAGAGTTACCACAAGCCATTAAATAAGCATTCTTATCTGGTTTCTTGTATTCTTCTCCACCATATACCTCAGTAAAATATTTATCTATTCCAGCATTAACTAGTCTTTTATATTGAGATACTCTAAACCAATTAGTTAATACACATAACTTATACTTACCTGCTAGATAATCAAGAGTTTCTCTTACGCCTGCGTCCTCTTTATCAGGTAATGCATACTCTAATCTAGACATAAAACTATCAAGAAATGACATACTTAAATCTAAAGCAGTATATCTTCTAAAGTATTCCATCATACGCACTTTATCATATTTAGAAGACTCTAGTTCATAGTCATGTATAGCTCTTTGAATAGACCTTAATGTTTCTTCAGTAAATGGTACATTAATTAAATCAAATGCCTCGGCAACATACTTAGAAAAGTTAACATTACTTATCAAAGTATTGTCTAAGTCAAATATAATTCTTTCCATAAACCCTCACTAAATAAAAAACAACCATAAATTAAAGCTAAAGGACGAGCATTACCCCGCGGTACCACCTTAATTTATGATTGTTAATCATACTCTTTAAATTCTTAACGCGAATTAACGATTTGACTCCAGGGGCGTAAATCCTTTCTTCGTCAACTTGAATTTATTATAATTGATTATACTTATATTAGTCAAGTTTTAATTTGTTAAGGATTTATAGACTTCTGCAGCATTTATTATTAAGGTAGCTATATCATTTATTTCTATCTTTTCCATAGCTGAAGTTTCTTCATTATATTTAGCATTAGATAATATATCATCTGCAAGTTCTAAAACAGAATAATCATAATTATTAGAAGATGTTACTATTTCTACATAGAATATATCTTTATCACTTGCCTTAGTAAATGCAATCAATCTATTATTTAAGTTATCTATAGTTTCTGCAATTATATAAGGATGTTCTTTTATACTTGCTTCTTTTATATTTTTAATAAATAAACCTTTTTCTTCCATGGTTGCTTTTACGCTTGTTTTAGCATTTGCTATATCGTTATAAATTCCTTCTTGTCCTCTTATATAAATTCTAAATGTATCGGTTGTATCATATATTAGAATTCCTTTGTTATATTTATCATAAACATACTTTTCAGGTATTTTATAAGTATAACTACCTGCTTGTGTAGTATTATTTTTACCGTCTGCAACTCTAGCAGAAGCGTTTTGATTGACTCTTTGTGTTGAAGGACGATTATTAAAAATTATTGTTGGGAAAAGTGTTTTACCAATATAACCACCAACAATCATTCCTATTACAGTTACTAGTATTGTAAATGACATTGGTACAGTTTTCTTAAGAAAACTAATATTAAATTTTATCTTACCTTTTTTAACATTTTGAACTTTAGATAAGTCTTCATTTTTAATAAGTTCTGCTTCTTTATTTGATGACTCTGGAATACCATCTCCATCAGAATCTTTTGTAGCAACAACTTCACCAGTCTTGGTTGGAATTGCTATATTAACTTTTGCTTCTTCTGGTATTTCCTTAAGTGTAGGAATTGCACTTGGATCTTGCACAGGAACAGGAGATGCTTTTTCAATAGATACAGCATTAACTGGTGTTGGCGCTTGATTAGGAAGTTCTAATTTAGGTGCAGGGGAAGCAGCACTTACTTTTTTAAAGTTTTCATTTACAACTGGAGTTGGATTTTTAACTGCAGGTAATTCAACTTCAGGAGACTCTAAAACATCAATTTTTTCGTCCACACTAAACACTTCCCTTCTATTATTTAATTATACTTAATATATGAATTAACTTCAATATAGGCACAAAAAAAAGTTAGATACTAATCATCTAACTTTTCAGATAAATCTTTTAAAACAACAGCAACTTTCTTCTTAAGTTCAACTAAAGCTTTTTCTACTTTAGGTTTGCCATTTTCAATAGCACTTGCAATTATTTTATCAGCTTTTGCTTCAATTTCAGCACCTTTTTCTTTTGCTAATGCAATTGCTTTTTCTTTGTCCATGTTTGCAAGTTCATCTTTTAAATTATAGAAATCATCATATAATTTTTCTTTTAATGCTTCATAGTCAACGCTTTTAGCTTTTTTAATTGCTCCTTGTGCTTTTTCTTTTAGAAGTTTTCTATTTTCTTCTCCTGTTCTTGGTGTAAGTAATGCTCCAATGCAAACACCTACTCCAACTCCTAGTAATACATCTTTAAGTCCACCTTTTGCCATTTTATTCTCTTCCTTTCATTATATTTTCAAGTTCTTCTTCTTCTTCGCTTAAATCATCATCTTGTTTTCTTCCTGTGAATCTAGATGACACTTTTTGGAATAGTTGAACTACACGTTTAGCTACTCCGTTTACACCAGCATCGATTTTGTTAATTACTGAAAATATTCCATTTAAAGAATTAACTTTTTCAATTATGTCATCTAATAGTACTCTAGCATCATCAACCACTCCAATTACTTTAATTGTTAAAATAATTAGAACAATCAATAGAATTGCTATAAGTACATCAATTACAACTGGCATTACACTTGCTAATACTTCCATTTTTATTCCCTTTCATCTGAATTATACATCGAATCTATTAAATTAAATAGATCGGTTTCAATAGTATCGTCTAATGATTCTTTTGGTTCTTCTTTTCTTGTTTTAGTTTCTACAACTGGTTGTTCATCATCTTCGAACTTACTTGGTTCTTCTTCATCTTCGAAGTATTTATCATCAGACTTTATAATTCCGTCTTCTTCATCATCAAACTTATTATCAAAAGATATTTCAGGTTCATCATTTAAAAGTGATTCAATATCAACTGATGGTTTAACTGGAGTTTCATCTTCATAATCATCACTTATAATGCTTTTAATTGGTTTTTCTTTTATTTCTTCGTATTCAGCAGTATCGAATTCACTTTCAACATGTGCTTTTTCTTCTTCTTTTTTCTTTTCTTTTTCTTTATTTTCTTTTATTAATGTTTCAGTTAAAGTTTCTTTAGTTTCTTCATATCTAGTTGGTTCAGGAATTTCTTCTCCTTGATAACTAACTGGACCAAACATTCTTTCTCTAACTTGTTCAATCTTTTCAGGTTTATTCTTTTCAGCTATTTCTTCTGGTTTGTAATTCTTATCAAGTATTCCATATACTGGACTAATAATTGGAGTTACAACAAATGGTCTTTTTATACCATTTTTAGCTTCATTAATAAACTTAGAATAGTCTCTTGTTTCATGAACAACTTCCTTCTTAGGAGGAAGTTCATATCTTGAACGATCTTCTTTTTTAATTTCTTCTTCCTTTCTTTCAGGAATAACTGGTCTTTCAAAAGAATGAGAACGTTCAATTATTTTGTCTACTTGAAGTGGTTCAATAGGAGTTTTTTCTTTATGTTCTTCTATTTCTTCCTCATCACTAGTATAACTATCTTCTCTTAGTTTAGCTCTTGAAATTGTTTTATATTCTTCTGTATCATCAAAATTAAATCTATCTTCATTATCTGTAACTTTTACTTCTGTAATTGTATCTTCAGCATCTACATAATTATCTTTTTTAAATTTTTTCTTTTTAGATTCTCTTTTAGGTAATACTTCTTCTGTATCATCAGGTTCTTCATCAAATAAGATACCTTTTATTTTATCCATTAATCCCATAGAAATTCTCCTATCTAATTACTTCACTATCGTAGTTTTCTTCTTCATAGTAAGTATCATCTACTTGTAAGAATGTTGAACTATCATCTTCTATATTAAATACGTTTACTTCTTCTTCTAATGAAGATAAGTCTTTACCAAACATATTATTAACCACATTTTTGTTGTACTTCATTGTGGTAGCTATAATTAAAGCTTTAGTAACGGCTTTATTAATATCTTTCTTTTTAACATATGCTTCGATCTTAGCATAATTATAATTAACGCTTACTAGGTATTTATCGCTTTCTATTTCATAAACGTTAACTATACCTTTTATCTTTTTGCTTTCAAATATATGACTATAGTATATATTTTTTTCTACTTCATATTCATTACCTACATCGTTAAAGTATTTAACTAAATCAACATATAGGTAGAATTTATAACCATCACACTTAATGATTTCGTTATACTCATCTTTATATGAAATAGTCATACCTGATGGAAGATAATACTTAAATCCTTCATTCGAATGATTGTATATCTTAGAATTACTAGAGGTTACTTCCTTAATTATTCCTTCTATTGAAGAATCGTTAATTGATACACATCCAGTGGTTAAAAACAATATACATAGGACTAGTATAAGTTTCTTTTTCATAAAACACCTACTCTTCAAGTCAATTATAGCAAACTTTGTGTTTTTTTAAAATAATAATTATTATATAACACTCCTATATTAATGATTATATCATAGTAAAAAAAAAGAATTAACTATTTAACACTTTTCTTTACAGCATTAAGATAGTTAATTCTTTGCCCTAGAGATGAAAATTTGTGTTCATACTCTGTTTCAACATTATCAATATCTTCACTATGAAGATCAAGAGAACACTTAGTTATTTCATATCCATATTGAGTAAGAGACTCAATAGAAGATGCAAATAAACCAATGTTATCTGTCTTTTGAACTATATGAGGAATACCTTTAAAAACAGAATCATAAATACTTAAGAAATAACTACTAGTTAAACGTCTTTTAGCATGTCTCGCCTTTGGCCAAGGATCAGAGAAATTAAGATATATAGTATCAATTTCTTTATCAAATACTTTATCTAAATTACTGGCATCTAGTCTTATTAATCTTAAATTAGGTAGATCAATATCTGTAAGTTTTTGAGCGGCCCTTACTTGAACTGACTCATATTTTTCAAGGCCTATGAAATTTATATTTGGATATTTCTTTGCCATTCCAATAACAAAGTCACCTTTACCCATTCCTATTTCTAAGTGAATTGGATTATTATTCTTAAATACTTTTTTATACTCACCTTTAAACTCTTCAGGGTTACTAATAATATACTTGCTTTCATTAAGTATTTCTAAAGCATTTTTAACTTTTCTTAATCTCATATAATCACTCTTTCTATAACTTTAAATAAAAATAGTACCAACTTTCGTTAGTACTGTTTTTATCATTTAACAATATTCTAGCCTTTGCAATCTTCAGAATTTGGTCTTAATAAACAATCTTCACATTTTTTAAATTCTGTGTGGTCTGTACCCCATGTTGAAACTTGTCCAAAAACCCAAGTTACGATAGTTGGAATAAAGAAAATAATTATACCAGCAATTGCTCTTCTTCCTAAAGACTTAGCGCTTTTCTTAATATCATCATCTTTTTCAGCTACAACTGCTTTACCAAAATCAATCATTCCATAAATAATAATTATTATAGGAATAATAATTTTGAAGATTAATAATATATAGCCTACAAAGCTAAGAAGTTCTTTTGTTTGTGTACAAAATGTTGATATTTCTATTGCTAACATTTCTTTCCTACCTCATTTCTAAAACAATTATAATTGATTTTTTATTAGCATGTCAATAATAAAAAGGGTTTATTTGTAAATAATTACATATTAAATCCTAATTTCGAAAGTAATCTATTAATTTCAGGAGAATCAGTGTCTCTATCGTTAATTGGTGGGATGTTTTCGAATACTTTTACACCAGTTTCAATTTCAAAATCATATACTTCATCTTCTGAAACAAAACTCATATTTAATACTATTTTTTCATCCTTTTTTTCAATAAATGCATTCTTATTTCTCTTAATACATTTTGTCAATCTTATGAATGATGGTTCTACTAAATATAGTATGTCACTGCAGAATTTTGATGCTTCAGGAAATTCATTTAAATCAATAATGATTGCTGGAATATCTTTGAAGTCTCTTAATGCTCTTTCAAGATCAATTCTATTCATACATGAAATTAAATTGTCACTTCTATAATATAGTAAGTCTTGTCTACTCATTTCAATTCCTTTAGCAGGAATATTATGACTGTTAAGTTGTCTAACCATCATATTTGTTAAAGTAGATGCTCCAGCATGTACTGTCATATTTGATAAACCAATTATCTTTTTATTTCCAAGACCATAAGTAATACCTGCTCCTGACATTGTTGGAGTTTGCACTGTACTAACACCTGGTGTTGGCATAGATCCACCTGTTGGGATTGGTGCTGGGCTTACAAATCCAGTGGAAACAGCTGGAGCTACATTTTGTACTTTATTTTCCTCAAGTAAGTACTTAACATTATCAAGTGTATTTGGTGTTCCATATAAGAACTTAATACCTTCTATATTTCTTGTAAAATTATAAATACCGTTTCTAACTAAATTTGCTAAATATGGAGTACTTGTTACTTCAGGTTCTCCACTTAAAAGTAAGATTACTCTACTTGCATCTATTCTTTTTGCAAAATCAGCCATTACTTCTGGGCTTTTATAATTTTCAATTGCTGTTACATCTATTATTAATTTTTCAAAGTATAGATTAACAAACTTACTTAGTAATTCACTTACTGAATATTGTCCATCTATCTTCTTAATAATATCGATGTCTAATTGTTCTAACATTTTACTATTTTGATTAACTACTATTACGTTCATTCTCTCACTTCCTCTAAAAAAGCATCTTTTGGATAAGATATATTCTTTGTTTCTCCAGATACATAATAATTACCGAACATTCTTAAGATATTAATATTAATACTAAAGAATGTAATTACTCGATAACTTGAAAAACTTAAATAGGCATTATTATCACTTCCTGTTTGTCCTTCTCTTACTAAACAGAAATGAAATAACTCATCTCCTAAAAAGCTATCACCTCTTGTTACTGATGCATATGTACCATTGGGTTTTGGAATAACTGATATATTTACACCCATGATAGAGTTTCTCTTTCTATTATAAGCATCATCGCCATATAGACGTTTTAATACTGTTTCGCAACTTCCTTTAGATCCATAATTAATTTCTTTAGTATAATTTGCAATTTCTTCTAGCGATGTTGTTGTTCCACTTCCAATGTCTCCAATTATACTATCTCCTGGTCCATCATACTTTTCTAAAACATCTATTATTTCGTCTTTAAACGCAAATGCTTTTGAAAAGTTAACAGAGAATGCTAAGTAACCTGTAAAGATAGTAACAAATACAATTACAATTCCAAATATCCAAGTTGCACCTATCGACTCTCTCACCTATATCACCTACCAATCAAAAGAATCCAACGGATAGTAAATAGCATTGGTTTCTCCAACTACTTTAAACATGAATATACGTCCAAATATTGGTAAATCAAAATTAAAGAATATTACAGCTTTGTAATAATAATCATCATATTTATGTCCTTCACCACTTCCGCCTTCAAATAAAGCTTTAGTTACACATACACTTTGTAATGTGTTTCCAGGATTAATAACTAGACCATTCTCAACTGTAATACCAACAACTTTAGCAGCTGAATCAAATATTCCATTGCAAGTATTCTTTGTCGTATGTCCATTGCCAACTATAGTTTGTCTAATTTTTGATACACTCATATCATTAATACCTTGATATTCTTCAATTGTATTAATAATAGTTGTTTTTGTTTTATAAGCACGATTATAGTTTAATGATACAGCTACATATGCAATCATAAATACCATAAAAATCATAATAATACTATAAAGCCATGCTCCAGCAATAGATTGTCTCATTTTATCACCTATTCTAATAAATATTATACATAATGATTTTTTAATATACAATAAAACCAAAAAAAATAGACATAAAAATGTCTATTCATATTTATATTTTCCAGTTCCTTTTGTTAAGTATTGTCTTAATTTAGTTACTGTGAAGAATAATGCTACTCCGATTACTACTACAATTAAAATAATAATTATAAAATTGGAAGATTTTTTAACAGTTATTTGGTAAGAACATTCTGTTCCATCTACTGCATTAATAATAATCTTAATCTTACTATTATTTTTAAGTTTTTCGTTTCCATCTATTGAGTAATTAGCTTCACTTTGACTTGGTGTAACTTTTAAATCAAGTGACTTTTCATTGTTATTAAGTTTTAATGTGTATTGTTCTACTGAACTTGAGAAATCTAAGTTATATCCTTCAACAACAATATTTGCAAGAGTACAATCTGCTTGTTCTTTTGTATATCTAGAAACATTAAATTTAACAGTTGTTGTAGAAGTACCGTCACTAGAAGTTACTTTAACTGTAATGATTCCACCTTCAGTTGAAATGCCTTTATTACCAATTATTTCGTAAATAGCACTCTTATCTGTTGTTTCAACTTCAATATCAACATCATCTAAGTTATAAGGAATTCTTATATCATGTTCTTCATCTTTAACAATGTTTTTCATTTTAAGTTTCTTATTAATTGTAAGTAACTTAATTGATGAATCACTTGTAACTACTTTTGTTGTTTCTGTAGTTTGTGAAGTAGATTCTGTAGTGCCTTCAGTTGGAGCAACAGTAGGTTTTTGTGTTGGAGCAACTGTAGGCTTTTGTGTTGGCTTTTGTGTTGGAGCAGCTGTAGGCTTTTTTGTTGGTTTTTGTGTAGGTGGATTTGTAACAGGAGGTTTTGTTGGTTCTGTTGGTTTTACATAAATAGAACCATCTGGATTTCTTGTACAATCATAAGTTACATCTTTATATGTGTACTTTTTATCAATATTTCCGCTACAAGATCCATTTCTTAAATAACCATAAGAAATAGATTGGTATGGAGTTCTGTTTCCATTTGCACATGTACCACTTGCAGTCCAAGGAATTACATTTAAATATGTATAAGTCTTAGATGCACCATTAGAAGTACATTGGTTAACAACACATGATCTTAATGTAACACTTCCACTTACATTAGCAAGAGAAGTTTTACCACTACTTACATTATTAGCATCTGTCTTACAAGTTGCTAAATCTGGGTATACGTAAGCAGCATTTACTGTTATTGGAATTAAAACCATGCATATAACTATTAATAATTTATATATTTTTTTCATAAATGCCTCTTTTCAATATAGATTATAATTTATTGTTGTACTTTATTCAATTCTACTCTTCTATTTTTACTTATTAATTCAATATCATCTGATAAGAATTTAACTCTTTCAATAATTCTTTGAGCTTTTAAAACATCTACTTTATTTTTAGTTTCAGCTAAATGATCTTCTAATTCTTCAATATTTAAATTAGATGTGAAGAATGTTGGAAGTTTTTCATCCATACGGCATTGAAGAATAGTAAATAATACTTCATCTCTTGACCATGAAGTAACATTTTCAGCACCAATGTCATCTATTAATAATAAATCACATTTAGTAAGTTCATTAATAATGTCATCATAGTCTTCTTCATAATTTGAATTAAATGATGCTTTTAGAGTTTTTAGTATTCTTGGATAATTTACAATTACTGAAGAGTATCCTTCTTTTGCAAGTTCGTTTAATAATGCTGCAAGAATGTAAGTTTTTCCTGATCCAAATGAGCCATGTAAGAATAACCCTTTTGTATGTTTATCTTTAGGATAGTTCTTTAAAAATTCTTTCATCCATTTAATAGCCGGAAGTCTATTTTTATCTTTTAAGTCTAAGTCTTTAATAGATGCTTTTCTAATTTCGAAAGGTTCTTCAAAGAATTTAGAACTAGTTTCTTCTTCTATTCTTGCTTGACTCATATATTTACATTCTTTATAGTCAAAGATAATTACATTACCATCTACTCTTGGATAATATACTAGGCCCATGCAAGCATTTTTACATTCATGAATACCCTTACATTTAGAGCAGTTTTTAAGTTCACATACACTTCTTTTAATTTTAGAAGTATATTTCATCGCAAGATTATCATCTGCTTTGATACGAGCAATCATCTTTTTAAAATCAGGATCTTTTATTGCTTCTAAGTATTCATATTTTAATCCATTTTTATCTACAAAGTATGGACTCTTCATAATTATCACCTAAATTCTTTTAAATCTTCTTCTAATCTTTTTATATCTTCATCAGATAAATCATTAGATTCAATATCTGCATTTACCCAGGAAGGTACATTTGCTTTTTGTTTAGTAACTTTTGTTTTAGAAACACTTTCAGTTTTAGTAGTTTTCTTTCTAAGTTCATTCATCGCATCAACTACTGTTTTAATATTTTTTCTTTTAAATGTTGATGCTATTTGTTCAATATAATTTCTTGTTAGTTTGTTATCATTAACTTTTAGTACATAGTCCACAAGTACATTTATAACACCTGCTGGTAGGTCATAGTTAATTGCCAGTAACTCAAGCGTTTGTAAATCTATTTTACTTGGAGCAGCTCCTTTGTTCCTTCCTCTTAAGAAATCATTTGGAGTAGTATTTTCAAATACTGCTATCATACGACCTTTACTAGAAGTATCTCCTGTTGGACTCTTTAAATATTCAGGTTGACATCTATAAATAATAGTTGGAAGTCTACCATTGTTATTATATTCATAATTCTTTCTAGCTGTTTCTATAAGTTTTTCTTTATTAATTAAACCTATATCTTCAATAGACATTCTTATAATTTCAATCATCTTTATTGTATCAATATTATAAGTGAAAGAAAGTTTATTAATAACGTCTCTTACTCTTTTATTAAATGTTCTAGAGTTTATTAATCCTTTGGGAATAGATTTTTCAATTAAATCAAAGTCTATTCTGGATTCAATATTTAAACCTAGTTTTTCAGTCTTTCTAATTTCTTCTAATGAAGTTGAAGGAATTGACTTAAATGTTTCATTCATAGTTGAAGTGATTTCTTCAAAATCATCTTTTTTAATAGTTCTTTTTTTATAGTTTTCTTTTAATATAGAGTATTCTTCTTCTCCAATGTTATTAAGTAGAACTACATTAAGAAGTGGATCATTAAAAAACTCATATGCTGATAATGGAGAATATAACTCATAAAGGTATTCATTGACACTATCATTTCTTTTAATAAAGCTCTTCATTAATCCTACAGCTTCAAGAGCTTTTCTTGCTTCTTCAATTTTATCAAGTCTTGATTTCAAAACTACCATTAAATGGTGATGAGTATAAAGGTCACTTACTTGTTCACTTTTGTCTAAGTCTCCCCATAAAGTTAAATAAAGAGAAACTGCAGAAGCACCAATAATAGGTTGATATAATGAGGTTAAATTTTTCTTATCTACTTCTGTTAATACTGATTGATTTACTATTTTATAAACATCAGCTGGTAGTAAGTTATCTTTCATATATATCACCTTCTTCTTGCCTATATTTTACCATTTTAATAGGATATTTACTATAAAAATCAATTTTAGGAAACAAAAAAGAGGAAGTATTATTTACTTTCCTCTTCTTTTTTATTCTTTTTATTCTCTTTAGTATTCTCTTTTTCTTTTAAAAAATCATCGTCATACTCTATTACAAGACCAAGAGATGCCAATTTAGAATTTATTTCTTCTTCAACTGTGTTAATTTGTTTTTGTATTTTTAAAGCCATGTTATACCTCTTGAATTACATCAATAATCATTGGTTTAGTACCTGTTTCATCATAGAAATATTTAGATAATTGTTCTCTTATTTCATTTTTAATTGCATTGAAATCTACATATCTAGTTGAAACATTCTTTTCAATTATTTCTTTACTAATACGTTTAATTTCTTCAATTAATTTATAAGAGTCTCTTACATAAATAAATCCTCTTGTTGTTACTTCAGGTCCTACTAATATTTCTTTAGTCTTTTTATCAATAGTTGCACTTATTAGAAGAATACCATTTTCTCCTAACATCTCTCTATCTTTAATAACTAATTCACCAACATCTTCACTTGTTTTACCATCTATTAGGAAATCATTAATCTTAATTGTTTCTGTTGATTCTACAAGTTTTCCATTTACAAACTCTACTACATCACCATTTTGTTTAAGAATAATATTTTCTTTAGGCATATGAAGTGCATCGGCAATATTAGCATTATTAACCATAAGACGATATTCACCTTTAACAGGCATATAGTACTTAGGATTAATTAGATTTAACATAATCATTAAGTCTTCACTTGATGCATGATGTAAAATTGTTTTATCTTTAGGAATAGTTATGCTATTAACATTCTTTTGAGCTATTTCATCTTGCATCTTAACTATTACCTTTTCGCTTGAATCATATGTTGGTTCTGCAAATATAACTGTATCAGTATCAGTTAAATGAATATATTTATCATTTTCAGATACTATTTTTGCTAAAGCACCTGTTGGATTCTTTCTATCATCACATACTAAAAGAATTGAATCTTTTCTTTCTATATCAGACATATTACCAATTAAATCATCTGATACAGTTAAATAACCATTTTCTCTCGCAATGGATACAATCTTTTGTAATTTATTACCCATGATAACTATTTTTCTATGCATGTTAATTGATGCATTAAATAATTCTTGGATTGCATATAAATGAACTGGTAAGATACTTACAATTATTCTGCCTGGAGCTTGATTAATAGTATCTTTAAACCAAGAAGTTAATCTATGATTTGGACTAGTATGTCCTTTTTTCTCTGAAAAAGTTGATTCAGATAATAAACATAATACTCCTTGTTTACCAATGTAAGCTACTTTACCTAAATCCATACCATATGAACCTGTCATAAGTGGATCAATAACAAAGTCTCCTGTATAACAAATTGCTCCATCTTTAGTATTTAGTACATACATGACAGCATCAGGAACTGAATGAGATACATTAATTGGGAATACAGATACATCTTTTGAATCTTTAAAGGTAATCTTCTTATGTGCCTTGATCTCTACAATATTATCTTTGTTAACACCTTCAAGTATCATGTATTCTTTTGTATATTTAGTACAATAAATCTTAATATCAGGTATTAAGTTAATAAGATCCTGTACTCCACCCATTTGTTCTAAATGTGCATGTGTAATAAATACACCTTCTATTTTATTTTTATTTTCTACTAAATAACTATAGTCAGGAATAATATAATCTATTCCATACATGTTATCATTTGCATATTTTAAACCACAGTCAAATATAAATATTTTTTCATCTACTTCTACTACGTATGTGTTCTTACCTGATTCGTTAAGACCACCCATAGCAAAAATCTTAATTTTACTCATTATTAAGTCTCCGTTTCTATAAATAAAATTATATATAAGGCACAAAACTGATGTAATTATAGCATAAAAAGTTGTAAGTGACAACTTTCTAGAATTATAGAAATAGCATTCTTCTTCTATATTTTTAATTGTATTATTTTATAAATGTACTAAAATTAAAATAGGAAGGAGAGTTTAAGTTTATATGGAAAATGCCAAAAGATGGGCAAAGGATAATTTGAAAGGCAATAAATGGAATATATGGATAGGAATACTTATATTAGGTTTTATTACAGGTATTGTAGATAGTATTTGTAATACCATCTGGAAACCTGAAGTTATAGATGTTTGGAATGATGTTGATATAGTTGTTACTAGTCGTAGTGCTGCTTCAGCAACTTCTATTATTAACCTATTATTATCACCTTTATATGTAGGTTTTTGTTTTTATCTAGTAAATATTGTTAAAGGTAAAAAGTTCCAAGTAGAACAATTATTTAGTAAATTTAATAATTATCTTAGAACTATTTTAGCTATTGTAATGATGGGTATTATAATAGCTATAAGTTTTTGCTTACTAATTGTTCCTGGTATTATTGCTGCCCTTGCCCTTGCACTTGTTATGTACTTACTAGCTGATGAGAGATTTAAAAACCTAAGTGCTATGGAAATTATTAAGAAAAGTGCAGAATTAACTAAGGGACATAAGATGGAATTATTCCTTTTTATTCTTGAATATTTTGTTAAATTTATATTAAGTGTATTTACTTTGGGTATTTGGTTAATATGGTTAATTCCTGAATACAATTTAATAGTTGCTAAGTTTGCAACTGATTTAATTGATGAAAATAAATAATTATTAAGTTTTATATTAACCACTTTTATGTTATATTTTAGTTGGTGATAAAAATGAATGATTGTATATTTTGTAAAATAGCTAATGGTGAAATACCTACTAAGATGGTATATCAAGATGATGTAGTAGCCGTATTCATGGATGCTAATCCAAATACTAATGGACATATGTTAGTTGTTCCTAGAAAACATGTTGTAGATTTTACTGAAATTGATGATGAGACTTTAGTTCATATTCATAAATTAATCAAAGAAAAATTACAACCAATGGTATATGAAAAACTTGGGGCATGTGGATTAAAAATAGTTAATAACTATGGTTCTGAACAACAAGTAAAACATTATCATGTTCACGTTATTCCATTCTATCCAGATACTAAAGTTGTAATACCTCATGCAGAAGGAAACATTGATGAAGTATTTGAAAAATTAACAAAATAAAAACTCTAACAAAACGTTAGAGTTTTTTTATAGATAACTATCATTCAATTTAGTATATTTATATTTTTCTAGGTATCCATAATCCATAATCATTATGAAAGGAAAAAGAATTGTTTTAATCATATTTTTCTTTGAACCATGATTAAATCTAGCAGCCAATTCTTTTAATACATTTATTCTATACCAAATATATAAAATTATTGTATAAACAGATGCACAATAAAACATATATCTTATATGAAGAATCCATATTCCTCCGTGACCACTGCCATAGTAAAGGATAGCTATGAATAACCAAACAAGTGCTAATGGTTCGCATTTTCCTAATTGATCTCTTAGTCTTTGATCATTTCTTATTTGAAGTAAAGTAATTAATCTTATAATTGGTATTAAACCCATGTACCACTTCTTCCCTGCTTTATTAAACATAAATTCATAAGATGTAACACTTATAAGCCAAAATGGTACACATGTTTCAAAGAAAATTAGTATTAAATGGTTTTTTCTAAAGATAACATAAATTAATAATGGCACTAATATAATATAAATAATATTAACTATTAAAAATACTCTATTATGAAGAAGTTCTTTATTAACATTTTTGTTCTTCATTTGTTCATATTCTTCGTCATATAGATTATCAGTAAGTTTTGTTACTGCTCTTTTCGCAGAATCATTAGCATAGTTATAATATGGACCCTTTTCTTCTACCTTTTGAACAGTTCCACATTCAGGACATATTAAAATATTATCTTCTATTTCTTTTTCACATTTTCTACATTTCATATATATCACATATATATTATAACAATAAGTAAAAATAATAAGATATAATTCATCTTTATTTAACAAATATGTTTACTATAGAAAGAATAAAATGTCAGGAGATTATCCTGACAGTTTTATTTGATATTTTTTAATAAAAGTGAAGTTGCTTCACCTACTACTTTGCTACTTTCTTTTAAGAATTCTTCATAAGTAGTAGTATTTTCATTATTAACTACATCTGAAATACTTCTAATTATTAAGAAAGGTATATTGCAAAGGAAACATACTTGAGCAATACTAGCACCTTCCATTTCAGTACATAAAGCATTGAACTTTTTATTTATTTTTAAACTCATATTAGTATCTGTACAGAAGATATCTCCTGATGCAATTACACCAACAAATACATTAGCATTTATTTCTTCAAATGAACTTTTAGCACTTCTAATTAAGTATTCATCTGCTTCTATAAAAGGTTTACCTACTTCAGGAATATATCCTTTTTCATGATCAAAAGCAGTTATATCAAAGTCATGTTGAACAAGAGACTCTCCAATTACAATATCTCCAACTCTCAAGCGTTCATCTATTCCACCTGCAACACCAATGTTAAGAATAAAATCTACTTTAAAGTTATCTATTAGTAATTGAGTAGTTCTTGCAGCATTTACTTTACCTACTCCACATCTTACTAGAATACAATATTTATCATGAATAGTTCCTTCATAAAAATGTAGGTCAAATATAGTATATTCTTTTTCTATTTTTAAAAACTTTTTTAACTCTACAAGTTCTTCTTCCATGGCAAATATAATTCCATATTTCATAAAAACACCCCTTTATTTTATTTAAAAAACTAACCAATTGGTTAGTTAATAATCAATGGTGATCCGTACGGGATTTGAACCCATGAATGCATGCGTGAAAGGCATGTGTGTTAAACCACTTCACCAACGGACCAAATAAAATTACTTGCTCAGTATAACAAGTAATAAAAAAATATGCAAGAAAAAAGTACTAACTTTTTTGTTAGTACTATTTTACTACAATATTAACTATTCTACCTTTTATAGCAATTACTTTAACTATTTCTTTACCAAATGTATAATTTTTAACATTTTCCTCAGCTAAAGCTTTTTCTTTCATTACTTCTTCATTATCATCTTTATTAACAAGAATAGTTGCTCTTAATTTACCATTTACTTGAACACCAATTTCAAGTTCATCATCATGAGTTAATTCTTCATTGAACTTAGGCCATTCTTCAAAAGCAATTGTATTATCATGTCCAAGGAATTGCCATAATTCTTCGGTAATATGAGGAGCAATTGGATTTAATAGTTTAATAAATCCTTCAGCATATTCTCTTGGAAGAGTTTCTTCTTTATTACATGCATTAACAAATATCATGAATTCACTTATTGCTGTATTAAATGAAAGAGATTCAAAGTCAGAAGTAACCTTCTTAACCATCTTATGATACATCTTTTCAAGATTCTTATTTCCTTCATCAACAATCTTTGTTTCAGTAATAAGTCTCCATACTCTATCGATAAACTTCTTAGCACCTTCAACACCAGATTTACTCCATGGTTTACTTGCTTCAAGAGGTCCCATGAACATTAGATATAGTCTTAGAGTATCTGCACCATAATCTCTTACGATATCAGATGGATTAACTACGAATTCTGGGAAACGTTTACCCATCTTAATTCCATTTTCACCTAAAATCATACCTTGATGAACTAGTTTTTTGAATGGTTCTTTAACTGGAGATAATCCTTTATCATAAAGGTAATTATTCCAGATTCTTGAATACATTAAATGTCCAACTGCATGTTCAGGTCCACCCATATAAAGGTCAACTGGCATCCAGTGTTTTAATAATTCTTGATTTGCAAATTCATCATTATTATGTGGATCAATATATCTTAGATAATACCAACTTGATCCAGCAGAACCTGGCATTGTTGATGTTTCTCTTATACCTTTAATACCATTTTTATCATAATGTTTCCATTCTTCTGCATTTTCAAGTGGAGCCTTTCCATTATGTCCTTGATAATCATCTAATACTGGAAGTACTAGTGGTAATTCTTCATCTGGAAGTACATAGTCTTTACCATCTTCACCATGAACAATTGGAACTGGTTCTCCCCAGTATCTTTGACGAGCAAAAATCCATTCTCTAAATTTATAATTAACTGTTCTTCTAGCAATACCTTTTTCAACTAAGAAGTCAGTAATTGCCTCTTTTGCTTCTTCTACAGTTAGACCTGTAAACTTATCTGAATTAATAAGTTTGCAACCTTTTCCTAAATAGTCATGTTTTTCAAAAGCATGCTCTGAAACATCTGCGCCATCAATAACTTGAACCATAGGAATATTATGTTCAACAGCATATTCAAAGTCTCTTTGATCATGAGTTGGAACAGCCATAACTGCACCTGTACCATAGTCTCCTAATACAAAATCTCCTAGGAAAATAGGTACTTCTTCACCATTAATTGGATTAATTGCTTTAACACCTTTAACTTCAACACCAGATTTACCTTTATTAAGTTCAGTTCTATCCATTGCTGACTTTTTAGCAGTTTCATCAATGTAAGCTTGAACTTCACTCTTATTTTCAACTCTTGGCATAAGTTCTTGAATTAATTTTCCGTCTGGGGCAATTACAAAGAATGTAATTCCATATACTGTTTCAATACATGTTGTAAAGATAGAGAACTTACCTCCACCTGAGATTTCAACATCCATTTCTACACCAGTTGATTTACCAATCCAGTTTCTTTGCATTTCTTTAGTTGATTCAGGCCAATCAATTTCATTTAATCCTTCAAGAAGTCTTTCAGCAAATTTAGGTTGATCAATACAAAGTTGTTTCATATTCTTTCTAACAACTGGGAATCCACCACGTTCACTCTTTCCATCGATTACTTCATCATTCGAAAGAACTGTACCTAGTTCTTCACACCAGTTAACTGGCATATCAACATATTTTGCGTATCCATCATTATATAATTGCTTAAATATCCATTGAGTCCATTTATAGTAATTTGGATCACTTGTTGAGATTGTTCTATCCCAATCAAAATCAAAACCTATTTCATGTAATTGTTTTGAGAATGTACCAATATTCTTTTCAGTAAATCCAGATGGATGGTTACCAGTTTGAACAGCATATTGTTCAGCAGGTAGTCCAAATGAATCATATCCCATTGGATGTAATACATTATATCCTTGCATACGTTTCATACGTGAAACTATATCTGTTGCTGTATATCCTTCTGGATGTCCTACATGAAGACCTACTCCAGATGGATAAGGGAACATATCTAGAACATAATATTTAGGCTTAGAAAAATCCCAAATATCTGTTTTAAATGTTTTATTATCTTCCCAATACTTTTGCCATTTCTTTTCTATTTCTTTAAAATTATATTCCATTACTCTTCATCCTTTCTCTTCAAAACTTTTCCTAAAATAGTATATCCTCCAAGAACTATAACGGAGAATATACCAACTAACATTGCATATTCAGTTACCATACTCATTTTTAAATCAAAGAAGGCTTTAATATAAATAGGTAAAGTAAATGCAAATGAATTAATAATATCAATTATTAATCTTACTTTTTTCTTTTTTCTCTCTCCGAGTTTAAGTTTAAATCTATTCTCTATATATTTAATAGGAACAGATGTTTCTTTTTCTAAACCTTTTCTTTTATATTTAATAACTGTAATAATTCTTGCTACTACAAATATTGCTAAATAAAAAATCATAAACAGTACTAAATAACCTAATAATTTCATAAATCCTCCTTAAAAATAAAAAGATCCCTCATCCAAAGGACGAGAGACCGTGGTACCACCTTAATTTTTACTTATATGAACTGTAAAGGGTTCACCCTAACACATCAAAAAACAAGTTCATAAATCTCCACTTATTAACTTACACCAACCGTTAACTCTCTTTGAAGTATCTAATTTACTACTACTTTTTTATCACTTGCTTGAAATTGATTATACACACTTAAGGGCTTTTTTTCAACATTTTTTTATAATAAAAGAAGGAATATTACTTTCCTTCTTATACTTCAGCCATATATTCAAGTAGTTTTAAGAATAAAGTTACATATTTAGGATTTAGTCCTATCTTAGATAACTTTCTTACTGCTATACGTTTTTCTTGAATAGATGAATTACTCATTAGTATTTCACCAATTGTATTTTTAACTTTAGTTGCAATTGGTAGGTCATTTAAAATAGATTCTAAGTCATCATTAATTAGACGACCTGCATCAAATTCAATATTATCACCCTTACAGTTAACTGTTATTTGTTTTAATGTTGTAAGTGGAGGTAATTCAATTACAAAGTCATTATCATCTAAATATGAATCTGTTTCTTTAATCTTATCCGTACCACATGTAATACTTATTTGAGATGGTTCATTCATATTTCTAAATCTTAATCTATAACTTCTATAAGGTGGGATAATACCACTTTTACCTGCTACAGGTCTAATAGAAATAGTTACATTACTCTTTTGATAAACATAATCTATTTCAGTTAAAATATAGAAGTCTTTTTCATATAAAGAGCTTATACCATCATCTTCATATAATTCATATGTACAAGAGTCTCCTGGGAATACTTGTATTTCCATATTTCTTGGAGCATCAGTATTATTTAAATCATTTTCATCAAGTATTGCCATAGGAATGATTGTTCCTGCTCTTGCAAATACTGGGTAATCTTCGTCTTTATAGAATGTTGTATATCTTCTTCCACCTGTAAATTTTTTACCTGTTAAGAAGTCATACCAGACACCTTCTGGTAGTGCAAGTTTAACAATTGATCTATTCATTAGTGGATCTGATTTAGTTGTAATTGGGGCAACTAATAATGAAGATCCAAAGTAATATTCATTCTTATATGCTGGTTCATCATATATTTCTGGATTTTGATAATAAAGAGGTTCTACTAATGGAAGACCTACTTTATGATATCTATATGCTTCACTATAAAGATAAGGTATTAACTCATGTCTTAGAAGTAAATACTTAGATACTATAGCTTGAGTTTCAATATCCCATTTCCATGGTTCTC
This sequence comes from Caryophanales bacterium UBA6985, assembly GCA_002450035.1. The sequence goes on from DJYF01000039.1 coordinate 34,906, forward strand.
TTTTATAATATCTTCCTTCATCTGCTGCTAATCGAAGTATTGGTGAGAAACATCCAAATTGAACGAATCTTGCAAATAATTCACCATCTTCTGTTCCATCATAGAAACCACCTATATCATTTGATATCCATGATACACCTATATTTGATGCTTGAGCATTAAAATGTGGTAGTACTTCTAAGTTCTTCCATGATACAGCGGTTTGACCTGTATAATGAATTGGATATCTATGAGGTGCTTTTAAAGCATTTCTTGCAAATACTATTCCTCTTCTATTTACTATTTGTTTAAAATCATTAAAGTGATAATGAGTTAATGCTCTTAAAGTAGTTAAATCATTAATATTATTATAATCTAACCAAAAGAAGTCTACTCCATAGTTCATAAGAGGATGAATAAAATAATCAAAATATGCACTTAGGACATTAACGTTAAATACATTAAATGGAAGTACTCCATTATCTTGTAAGCCAGATGATGCTTTAAATGGAAGATAATAGTCTTCTTTAGGACTAATACCTTCTGATGGATTTATTTTAACAGCTAATCTTACATTTCTACCATGTAAGAAGTCTGTCATTCTCTTAGGTCTTTTAAATAATGTTTCATCAAATGAAAGACCTGACTTCATCTTAGGATTTTTTCTATGCCAATGGTCACCTAGCATAATAACTGAAACTGGAATTCTATTCTTAGTGAATTTATGAATAAGCATTTCAATTCCTTTGGAATTATATTCTATATTTCTATTCCACCAGTTACCTAGAGCATATCTTGGTATTAAAGGTGGATAACCCGTTAAAGTAAAGTAATCCTTAAGACATGCACCAAAGTCTCTTCTATACATGAATACATAAGTATCTATTCTTGTATCATTTCTCTTACCAAGAGATCCATCTTCATTAAAGATAAGTGAAGTCGAATCATCAAGAGATACAAATCCATCTACACTATAAAGTCCTCTTTCAACTTTTAGTTTACCAGTTCCACCTAAGCCATCAAGTGAATAAGCAGAACCACCAAAATTTCTTACTTCAGGATGATGGTAATACCATACTTTATCTGTATTCTTAAGTTCTATTTTTAAATTTGAATCAGGTGATAGCTTAGTTCCTTCAAAAGGCATTTCTTTTCTATAGAAAAGTGTGAAATAAGACGTAGACACTGTTAAGAAAGTATTATCATCTTTTGCTTCAAATTTAACGCTTGGAAACTTTCTAGACATTACAAGTTCAGTTGGTCTATCTTCGAATTCACCTGTTTCAGAATATTCTAGTCTAATAAGCAACTCTGATAATATAGTTATTCTATATTTTTTACCTTTAATAATACTATTAACAGGTGGAAGTATTCCGCGATAATCCATTTGAAAATGTTCTTGTAGATTAGCCATTTTTTATCACCCTACATTCTTCTATTATTAATTTTATCATAAGGTATTTTTATTTTCTATATAGTTTAAGAATAAATGATTAGATAAAAACATATAAAATATCCTTAAATCGTTTGACTTTTCGGGCTTTTCAGTGTATATTACTAATTGCGTAGTTATGGCAGTGGTTTTTTCTAACTATTAATGCGTTTAATTGAAATAATCTAGTAACTTAAGACTGCCTTAAGGGAACGAGTTATTAAACACCCTAGTAGAAAGATAAACTTCCTTACTATGATATTAATAGAAAGGAGAATATTAAATGGCAAGATATACTGGTCCTGCATACAAAAAATCTAGAAGATATGGTTTTTCTACATTAGAAAACGGAAAAGATTTAGCTAAAAGAGCTTATGCTCCAGGTCAACATGGAACTGGAAGAAGAGCTAAAGCTTCTGAATACGGAATCCAATTAAATGAAAAACAAAAAGTAAGATTTATGTATGGTTTAACTGAAAAGCAATTTAAGAGATTATTCCAAAAAGCAGCTAAGATGAAAGGTGTTCATGGTGAAAACTTCTTAAAATTACTTGAAGCTAGATTAGACAATGTTGTATATAGAATGGGAATGGCTCCAACTAGAAGAGCTTCTAGACAATTAGTTAACCATGGACACATTTTAGTAAATGGTTCTAAAGTAGACATTCCTTCATACGAATTAACACCTGGTGATGTTATTACTGTTAAAGAAAGATCTTTAGAACATCCAGTTATTAAAAATTCAATCGAAGCTAACACTACTGTTGCTCCATTTGTTGAATTTGATTCTAAGAAATTAACTGGTACTTTCGTAAGATATCCAGAAAGATCTGAATTATCAGCAGAAATTAATGAAGCATTAATCGTTGAATTCTACAACAGATAATAAAATAAGACTTATTAAAGTCTTATTTTTTTGTCTTTAAAAAAAGAATAGACTTCTCTATTCTTAAAATTCAAACTTATGTGTTTCTTTTTCTTTTAACAACTTAGATATTATTCTATTTAATTTAATAGTACCATTTAAATTATCTTTGTTTTCTACATTTACTTTATTAGAGATATAAAATCTAATTGTTTGTAAATCAGGTACACCTAAAGCACTTAAATATTCTACATACTTATTAGTTAATAAAGATGCTTTAAATAAAGATACTAATTCAGTATCATCTAAAGTATTTAACTTTTCATGAATAGTATTTAGAATATCACTTTCAAGTGATAAATATTTATTTAAAATATCGTTCTCATTAGTTTCTTTTAAAGTATTCTTAAATAGTTCTAGTTCTAGGACATTTAAAAGAGATAATAATTCTTTGAATTGTCCATCATCAAAGTTATAAACATTTGATTCTTTTAAGGAACTAATTATTTGTTTTACTTTCTCATCTGATACCATCTATTTTTCCTCTTTCAATTCTCTATTAATTATTGTTGCTATTCTCGATTCATATTCTTTATATGAACCTATAAATACTCTATTGAAGACTAATAAGTGTCTTCTATTTACTGTTTGATATATTCTTCTATATACTTCATCTATAGCAACTATTCTTGCTTTATTACCATCTTCTTTAGAATACAACTTAGTTTTTCTAACGATAGAATTATAATCTTCTACTATTCTATTTAAATCTATAGTAGTGTTATAAATACGTGTTAATTCTTTTTGATTATATGAACTTGCACCAGTTGTAACCGAAGACATTATTTTATTACGTTCTTCTGTATCATAGTCATCATTTGATGCTATAAATAAATTCATAAAATAATAACCTAATACAATTACATTGTTTAAAACATATGGGTCTTTAGTAAATTTTTCTTTACATTCTATACCCTTTTTATCAAGGTCTTTAATAATGGAATATACCCAGTTGAAATTTTCTTTATATAGTTTTTGAGTTAAGTTATCAAATTCCATTTTAATTCACCTTTCTTTCTTAAATTATAACATTAAAAGAAATTGTTTTAAATATAGTTACCTGATTTATCTTTGCAACCTGATAATCCAGTGAATGAACATACTGTACTTGGAGAAGAAGCTGATACTTGCCAAGTACTTGGTAGATATGCTCTTATAGCAGTTGATGATGAATCAAAATCACCAAGTTTAGTAATATTATAACCTGCTATCATGAATATATCGTTAGTTAAATATAAATAATATTCAGGTGTTTCTCCATCATTCTTAATTAAAATATATCCACGTAATCCATATGTATTACTAAGGTCAGTTTCTACATTATAAATAACTATTGATTTGTTACTTGTATCAAAGTTTGTTTTTGCTTCTTCATATATTTTATCAACTTCTTCTTTAAAGTCTTTTTTAGATCCATCAGTATTAACTGGTAAATTCATGATATCTGAGCATCCTTTTTTTGTGTATGATGCACATACTGATGCAAAGTCTAAGTTACCAAGTACACCATAATCAAGATCTCTTATATCATTCTTAGAAAAAGCATTATTGTATAAGTATTTAAATAACATATATGAGTCATTATAAACTGTGAAATAATAACTTATATTAGATATATCAGTTGCATCAAGTAATACATATCCTGATAGATCAGAGTCTTCTAAATTAAAGTTTTTAACATCAGTCATGTAAAAACCAGGATAACGAATTCCATTTAAAGAATCAATCTTCTTTTCTACTGCATGATATGTATCTGCTAAGTTATTATGAAATACATCTTTTTTAGTTAAGTTATTATTAATAGAAATCTTACCCTTTAACTTGGTAGTTTCTACTTCATTTAAAGACTTAAATATTATTTTTAAATATTGAGTCTTACCTGCTTCTATTCCTAAGTTATATTTTAAACTATAATCTCCTGATATACTTTTGTCAGTTATAACATCAGTATATGGTCCTTCCTTTTTAGAAGAAAATAAAAGTGAAAATACTAGTTTTTCATCTGATATAGCTGACTCAGATAAATTAATTGAATAAGATACTGTTTCTTTATTTTTATTCTTAATACTTATTAGTTTTTCAAATGTATTATTAAAAGATATTTCTTCATCAATCATATCCCCTTTAAAATAAGTAACCGTTAATTTTTTATCATTTAATTTTAAAGTTTCTACGATATCTGAAGTCTTTTTAAATCCAATTACTGGTATATCTACTTCAAATGGGTTAACAATATATATAATCAATGCAATGATTATTAGAATCATTAGCAAGATGTTTCTCTTTTTCATAGTCTCACCTAATGAATATTATAAATTATTATTATTTGTAATGCAAAGATAAATAAATGTTAATTATAGTTATATGATTGGACTTTTTACTTATTTTGTAGTATTATTATTGTGTTCGAAAAAAGCTTCTATAATTTTTTATTTTTTAACGAGGAGGAATTATACATGAAAAATAAAGACGACATTGTAGCCGTTTATGCCCTTGGAGGCTTAGGTGAAGTCGGAAAAAATATGTATTGTATTGAACATAAAGATGAAATAATCATCATTGACTGTGGTGTTATGTTTCCAGAGAATGATGAGCTTGGTATTGATTATGTTATACAAGATGTTACTTATTTAAAACAAAATGAAGATAAAGTTAAAGCACTTATTATTACACATGGACATGAAGATCATATAGGAGGTATACCTTTCTTACTTAATAATATTAATGTACCTAAGATATATGCTCCACAAATTGCTTGTGATTTAATTATTAAAAAACTAGAAGATAGAAATTTACCTAGTAGTAACTTAGAGGCTTTTAATAAAGATACAGAATTAAAATTTAAACATTTTTCTGTAGATTTTATAAATACTACTCACTCTATTCCTGATAGTTATGCAATAGTTATTCATACTCCATATGGTAATATTGTACATACAGGTGACTTTAAATTTGACTTAACTCCAGTTGGACCTATGGCTGATATTCATAAGATGGCAAAATTAGGATCTGAGGGTGTTAAATTATTATTAAGTGAATCAACGAATGCGCTTATTCCCGGATTCTCTGCTTCTGAATCAGTTGTTGACCAAGCACTAGGAAATGTATTTGCTAAAGAACAAACGAGCAGAATTATTCTTGCTACATTTGCATCTAATATCTATAGAATTAAACATATTGTTGAAACTTGTAGAGAAAACAATAGAAAGATTGTTGTATTTGGTAGATCCATGGAAAATGCAAAAGAGATTGCTCTTAAAAACGGACTACTTACTGATCCAACTATATTCATAGATATGAATGCTGCAAGAAACTTAAAGAAACATGAATATATTATTTTATGTACTGGTTCACAAGGAGAACCACTTGCAGCTTTATCAAGAATTGCTGCTGGTACTCATAAGCAAGTTAAACTTTTACCAGATGATGTAATAGTATTTAGTTCTAACCCTATTCCAGGTAATAGAGCATCTGTTAATTATGTAATTAACAAGCTATACCTAAAAGGTGTTAAAGTTTATACAAATGAAGATGATGAATCACTTCATACATCAGGACATGCAAGAGCTGGTGAATTACAATGGATGTTAAGATTATTAAAACCTGAATACTTTATGCCTATTCATGGTGAATATAGAATGCTTAAACAACATATTGAACTTGCTAAACAATGTGATGTACCTGAAGATCATTCATTCTTATGTGAAAATGGTTCTGTTATTGCAATTGAAAAAGATGGAACAGTAAGAAGACATGGTAGAGTTCAAGCTGCTACTGTTTATGTAGATGGTTCAAGAATTGGTGAAGTTGGTTCTGTTGTATTAAAAGATAGAAAGATTATGAGTAAGGATGGTATTTTAGTTACTATTCTTAACTTAAATAAAAAAGATCATTCACTTATTATTAAACCTAATATTACAACTAGAGGTTTTGTACTTGTTAACGAAAATCAATCATTAATAAAAGATATTGAAAATAAAGTAACTGAAATAGTTAATAATGCTTTAAAGAATAAAGCTAATATTACTGATTTAAAGAATTTAGTTATTCTAGAATTAAGTATGTATATAAATAAAGTAACTGGTAGAAGACCTATGATTTTACCTGTTGTAATGGAAGTAAATAAAAATATTGAAGAATAATCTTCAATATTTTTTTTGATTTAAATAATCTTTAAATAGTTCTAATGCTTTTTTATGATAAGGAAGTGGTAAATCTACTTTATCTATATCAATAAATTCATAATTACCTTCTTTTTCTATATCTAAAGTTTTATCAATTTCTATTGTATAAAAGTTAGCAAGAGACTCCATTGGATAATCTCCACCTGCTAACCAGAAACAATCAATTGTAATAAAATGTTTAATATGTTTAATCTTCATACCTACTTCTTCAAGGAATTCTCTTCTTAAAGATTCGTGCTTAGTTTCTCCTTCATCAACACCACCACCAATAAAAGTATATTGGTTATGTTTCTTATCAAAAGTAACTAATACTTTTCCATCTTTAGCATATAGTCCAAATGAAGTTTCTCTAAAACCATGTTTTTTGTCTTTAAACATTTCTCCTATTACTATTTTTTTCATATGCTTCTCCCTCTCTTTTATTATATCTATCAACTTTAAATTAATCTAGAAAAAAGTAGGATTACTCCTACTTTTCAAATTGAGAATTATAAAGATTTGCATAGAAACCTTTTTTCTTTAACAACTCATCATGAGTACCTTTTTCTATAATATCTCCTTCATTCATTACTAAAATTAAATCAGCATTTTTAATTGTTGATAATCTATGAGCAATTATAAATGAAGTTCTTCCTTCCATGAGTTTATCCATGGATGCTTGAATTAACTCTTCTGTTCTTGTATCTACCGATGAAGTTGCTTCATCAAGAATCAATACTTTAGATTTACTTAATATTGCTCTTGCAATTGTAAGTAATTGTTTTTGACCTTGAGATATATTACTAGTATCTTCATCAATAATAGTGTCATATCCATCTGGAAGAGTTCTTATAAAGTCATCTGCATTAGCAATCTTTGCTGCTTCAATGATTTCATCATCTGTTGCAGTAAGACGACCATATCTAAGGTTTTCTTTTATTGTACCATTATAAAGCCAAGTATCTTGAAGAACCATAGAAATGCTCTTTCTTAGTTCTTTTACATCATAGTCGTTTATTGAGTTACCATCAATAATAATGTCACCTGAAGTTAAATCATAGAAATGCATTAATAGTTTAACAATAGTTGTTTTACCAGCACCTGTTGGTCCAACAATAGCAACCTTTTCACCCTTTTTAATCTTAGCTGAAAAGTCTTTAATAACATTTACATTTTTACTATAACCAAATGCTACGTGTTTAAATTCAACATTACCTTCTATATCATCAACTGATGCAACTGCTTTATCAAATTTCTCTTCTTTTTCACCTAAAAATGCAAATATTCTTTCAGCAGATGCAACCATAGATTGAATTTGGTTAAAGACTTGAGCAAGAGAAATAATTGGTTGAGTAAAGTTTTTTGAATATGTAATAAATGATTGTAAATCACCTACATTGATATTTCCATGTATGATGTTATTACCACCTATTACTGCGATTGCAACATATCCTAAGTTACCAATTGAAGTCATGATAGGATGCATTAGGCCTCCATAGAATTGAGACTTCCAACCAGTTGTGAATAACTCTTTATTATGTTTACTAAAATCTGCTAGCAAACGTTCCTCAGCATTAAATGATTTAACTACATTATGACCTGAGAACATTTCTTCAATACTACCATTTACATGTCCTAGGTTATCTTGATTACTTGCAAAGTATCTTTGACTTCTTCTAATTATTAAAGTTACAAATAATACACTTATAGGTATTATTAAAAGTGCTACGAAAGTCATAGGAACATTAATTGTTAGCATCATAACAAGTATACCTATTACAGTTGTAAGACTTGTAATTGCTTGCGTAAGTGATTGATTAAAGCACATTTGCATTGTATCAACATCATTTGTAACAATTGATAATATTTCTCCTCTTTGACGTTTATCAAAATAGCTAAATGGTAATTTATGTATTTTTTCTTCTAATTGTTTTCTTAATCTATATGTATACTTTTGAGTAGCAATAGACATAAGATAACTTTCTAAATAACTACAGAATGCGCTTATTACATATAAAAGCATTGCTTGTTTTAGAATCAATTTTACTTTAGGAATATCTATTCCACCTGAACCAGCTACTTTTTTCATGACTCCTTCAAACATTGTTTGAGTAGCATTACCTAGTATCTTAGGTCCAAATATAGAAAATATTGTTGCTACAATTGAGAATATAAAAGCAACAATAATAAAATATTTCTCTTTTTCTAAAGTATTTAATATCTTTCTTAGAGTTCCTCCGAAGTCTTTGGCATGCTCTGCAGGAGCACCTATTCCTCCTGGTCCACGTCTTCTTGGATTATTACGAGGAGTTTTTTCTAACTTTTCTTCTTCCATTATACAAGTTCCTCCTCTTTTAATTGTGATAAAGCAATTTCTTTATAAACTTTGCATTTCTTGTAAAGTTCTTTGTGAGTTCCTTTTCCTACTACTTTACCTTTATCTAAAACTATTATTTGATCTGCATTCATTACTGTTGCAACTCTTTGCGCAACTATAATTTTTGTTATATCTTTTAATTCTTCTTGTAAGTGTTTTCTTACCACTGAGTCAGTTTTATAATCAAGTGCAGAAAGTGAATCATCAAGAATTAATATCTCAGCATTTTTTGCAACCGCTCTTGCAATACAAAGTCTTTGCTTTTGACCACCAGAGACATTAGTACCACCTTGAGCAATTTCAAATTGATACTTTTCTTCTTTTTCATCAATAAACTCAGTTGCACATGCAATATTTGCTGCACGTACCATTTCTTCATCACTTAAATTTTCATTACTAAACTTTATATTTGATTCTATAGTTCCACTGAATAAGTATCCCTTTTGAGGTACATAAGAAACTCTATCTCTTAAATCTTTAAATGCTACATCTCTTACATCTACTCCATCAATGGAAACACTTCCCTTTGTAACATCAAAGTATCTTGGTATTAAATTTACTAAGGCACTTTTACCTGAACCAGTAGCACCAATTATAGCTGTAGTAGTACCTTTTCTTGCAGTAAATGAAATATTATTTAAGACATAGTCACTTCCATCTTTAAATTTGAAACTAACATCCTTAAATTCAACTAATCCCTTTTTATTCTCATTAAATTTCTTAGGATTTTTCTTTTCTTTTAATCTAGTATTAGTATCAAGTACTTCACTTATACGATTGACAGAAATCATTGCACGAGGTCCCATGATAGATAGCATACTAATCATCATGAATGACATAATAATATGCATTGTATATGTTAAGAATGCTGTAAGAGTACCTACTTGAAGTGCACCACTATCAATCTTCTTTAAAGCAACTACATAAATAAGTACCATAGTGCCATTCATAACGATAGTCATAACTGGTCCTATTAAAGACATTACTTTATTAGTAAATAAATTAACTTTAACTAATTCTTCATTTGCTGCATTAAACCTATCTGTTTCCATTTCTTCATTAGCAAATGCTCTTATAACAGGTAAACCATTTAATTGTTCTCTTACTATTTGATTAATTCTATCCATTATTTTTTGAATTGCTCTAAATTTAGGTAATGCAACAAATAATAGAATCATTAACATTACAATAATTACACCTATTGCACAAGCAATTACCCATGACATACCTGCTTTATTTCCAAGTAATTTAATAACTGCCCCTATTCCAATTATAGGTGCAAATAAAACCATTCTTAAGAATAATGTTAAAGTCATTTGAACCTGACTTATATCATTTGTACATCTAGTAATTAAACTCGATGTATTAAACTTATTAACATCTTCATGAGCAAAGTAAGTAATCTTTCTTACCATTTCTTCTCTTAAATCATAACCAAAGGAAGATGCTACTCTTGAAGATACAAACGCTGTTAAAACAATTACAACAGAACAAACAAGTGTAAGAATAATCATAGTTAGACCTAATTTAAATAAATAATCCATTTGTTTTTTGTCTAAGTCTACACCTAAACTCTTATATTCTACTTGTAAATAACTAATTGCTATTTGAGATAGCATTGTTTCATCATATTTATCTAATTCTTTATAATAGTTTCTTAAAGTATGATCTACTTCATTAGTCATTGCAAAAAGAATGGCACTTGGAGTGGCATCTTTAAATGCATCCATATTCTTTAAGAATGAGTAAAATACCGTTGGTTTTAATAATTTCTTTTCTAACTCTTCTTTATCTTTTTTACTAATATCCTCAAGATAGTATTTATTTTTCTTTAATCTATAACTCTTATATATATCATCATCCCCGGATATTGAAACTATTGAATCTAATGTATCTTCACTTACTATTTCAAATACTGAGGACTCAATACCCTTACTTTGAATACCTACATTAATTATATTAGAAGTATATTCAGGCAACTTTAATTCTATTTGAGCTTGGATGAATAATAGTATAACGATAAGAATTATTGCTGGAATATATTTTTTTAATATTTTCCCTATATGTTTCATTAATATCCTCCTAATTATATTTATTAACAGTTAACTTTAGAATTTCTTTTAAAGTAATGTTTCTTTTTCTAATAATGTATTATTTTTTATAAAATAATGTTTTTTGCAAATAGTTGTAAATATTGGTTTATGAGCAACTATTATAAATGTTTTCTTTCTTAAATATTTCTTTATTATTTCACTGATAGCTTTTTCATCTTCAATTTCTAAGTATCCTTCAAAGTCATCAATTAAATAAAGAGGTTTATCTAAGATAACGGCTCTTATTACATTTAGTTTAATCATATCAGTTGGTGTTATTTCTACGTGTTCAGGATCAAGTATAGTATCAAGTCCACTATGAAGAAGGCCAAACCATTCTGATAGATTTGCTTCATCAATAAATTGTAAAATTACTTCATCACTTACTTTCATACCAAGTGATAAATTTTCTCTTAATGAAAGATTAAATATTTGATCATTTGTAGATAAGTATGCAAGATCTAACTCACCATTTAAAGTTTCATTATCTACAGCTATTCTTCCTTCAGCAAGTTTATACATTCCAGATAAAACATTTAATATAACAGACTTACCTTGGCCTGGTTTACCTATTATACTTATCTCATCTCCCTTTTCTATTTCTAAGTTATCAACTGTAATTACACATGAATCATCATGTCTTGTATATTTCATATTATTAAGTTCAATATGTTTAAATGTACTAACAATATTAGTTTCTATATTATCTTTAAATATAGAGTCTAACTCACGGAATGATGCATATGTATGAAAGATATTTTTAATAGCTGGGCATAGTCTAAATATTAATTTTCTAAGTTTAAGAATCATAATTGCATAGAAACACATATGACCAATTATACTAAATGAATCTAGTTTTAATATTACAAATACCATTAGACCACATAAAAGAACTATTAAATAATCATTTAATATGTAATCTTCTTTATAATCATTTTCTACTATTACATTTTCTACTTCTTTATCTTCTTTTATTTTCTTTAATGCAAAATCAAAGATATGTAGTTTTTTAATAGTAGTTAATTTTAATACAAAGTCTTTAAATAAGTTATTATAATTAGACCAATAATTATCTTCTTTTATAATACTTTTATATCTATAAATAGTTAGACCAATTGTTAAAGCATAAATAACAAGCGCAAGTAATACAGATAATTTTGCAGTAACAATAAATACTAAAACTGCTCCAATTAAAAATGGAATAAAGGTACGTTCTATATCACTATAAAGCTTAGTTAAATTATAAGTAAACTCTAATGATTTATTTGATAGATGTTCTTTATCTAAATCATATATATCTTCAGTCTTAATGCCATTTATTTTATTAAATATAAATATTTCTATATTATGTTTAATAGAATAATATGTCTTATTCTTTTTCTTATAATATTCATTTTTAAGATAGTATCTTAA
>DJYF01000052.1 GCA_002450035.1 Caryophanales bacterium UBA6985
ATACTTGTCATATTTGAAACAATTATTAGTTCATTATTAACATATATAATATCAACATTATTGAGTATTAATCCAGTATTAGTTAAAATTAATATAGACATTATTTTGTTAATAATAAGTTTTTATATTAAAAATAGTCTAATATTTGGAGGAGTAAATGAAAAATAAAAAATTCTACATTGCAATAATTCTAGCTCTTTTATTTACTATTAATACAGTACTAGTACTATGTGATTATACTGTTCCTTTTGATGATGCTATTCATAATTTAATTACACATCTTTATTGTCCAGCTCTTGATGTAATAATGCGTATTATTACATTCTTTGCATCAGACATTGTAATTGTTTCAATAGTTGTTTTATCAATGCTTTATTTATTCGTTGAAAATAAAAAGATTAAATCGCTTTTTGTAGGACTTACTATAAGTGCATCTATGTTAACATATTTATTGTTTAATATGATGATTAAAAGAGCAAGACCAATTTATATAAGTATCTTAGAAACAAGATATTCGTATCCATCTGGTCATACAACAGCATCAATTACTATATATGGTTTATTCTTATATATAATTAACAAGGGAAACTATAGTAAGAAAACAAAGAAGATACTTTCATCTATTTGTTTATTCTTTATGGTATTTATTCCTATATCAAGATTATATTTAGGTGCTCACTTTATATCTGATGTAATAGGTGGAATATTACTTGCATCTTTATATATAACTTTATCAACTAATATATACGAAGAATTAACAGAAAAATAAAAGGGATGTTTAAGCATCCTTTTTGTGTTATAATCTTTAAGAAATCAGGTGAAAACATGAAAGAAAAAGTAAATGAAGTACTAAACAAAATGAAAGAAATTGGCTATGGCTGGGTAGAACCAAATGGAGTAAAACACTTTAAATCTAAACAAAATTATTTTAAAGAGTTTTATAGAATCATGCCAATTGATAAAATACTTGAGTATAAAGTTGGTACTTGTTTTGAAAGTGCTAAACTTACAGCTCACTTTTTAAAAGAAAAAGGTATTCCTTCTAAGAGTTATATGATTAATTATACTGATCCAAATAAACTTGCTAAACATACATTTACCGTTTGCAATGATGAAGAACACTACTATTTAGTTGAGTCATCATGGGTTAATGAAAAAATAGAGTTTGATAATCTAAATGATTTAATTACATCAGTTATTAAAAGATATCCAAGAATGTATAAAATAGAAAACTTAGATATGTCTTTAGTACATGTATATGAAATAGATGAAATACCAGATTTAATGAGTCTAGATGAATTTGTAAATTTTGCATCTAATAATGAAATCAAAATAAAATAATCACTTTAAGTGATTATTTTTTATTATAAAGAGATACAAAAGAATAATAGGGTATGTTTGGTTGATTTAGGTGCTATCTCTTTATAATTCTTCCTCCTTTCAAGTACTATTAAATCATTAACATATGTTTAAAAATGTCGTTTTTTGTCGCTTTTATCTAATTTGTGATAAAATAAACATAAGGTGATACTATGAAATACTTAGTAATATCTGATATTCATGGAATTAATGAATATATGAGTGAGTTTGAAAGTATTGTTTCAAGAGAAAAACCAGATAAAATAATTTTACTAGGGGATCTTTTATTTCATGGATATGGTTATGATTCCGACAATTTTATTGTAGCTGAAACTCTTAACTTATATAAAGATAAAATAATAGGTATAAGAGGTAATAACGATATATCTTATGATGAACTAAGTTTAGAGTTTCCACTTGATGATTATATTAAGATGGTTATTAAAGACAAAGTATTTATATTTACGCATGGACATATTTATAATGAATATAACATGCCTTTTAAAGCAGATTATCTCGTCATGGGACATACACATAAATGTGGAATTAAAAGAATAGGGGATTTAGTAATTGCTAACCCAGGATCAATAAGTTTACCAAGGGGAGGAACTCCTCACTCATATATGATAATAGATGATATAATAACTATAAAAGATATAGATGGAAAAGTAATCGAGGAAGTGAGTATATGAAAATTGATCATCAAACATTTGTTAAAAACTTTTTTTCTAAAATGGAAAAATACTATGACGAAGTAGAAATGCAAAAACTATTAAACATTGTTGAAGAAATTGAAAGTAAACAAACTATGTCTGTTGAAGAGGCAATAGACATAGTATCAAAAATGAAACTACGTGATAGACATACAGCTATTGCTCTTGCTATTATTTATCAAAAACCAATGGCTTATATTATTCTTCAAAATACAACAGATATGTTAATACCTACAGAAGTAGAAAAACTAAAGAATAGTATTACTAACAAAACAGAAGATGAATTCTTTAAAGGTTATACTAACTATGACTATTATTGTTTAAAAAGAAGTATAGCAGATGATGCATTAGATGAACTTGATAATCCAATCTGGGATATAGAAAAAGAGATATTATTTCATTTTGTTCAATATAAAGAAGGTAAGAGAGGAAAAGTCTTATCAAAGTAAGAGTATAATATTTAATAAATAGTTTACTTGTGATATTCTATTGATAGCGGAGGAAAAAATATGATGGCATTAGAAACATTCTTAATTGTATTTTTAGTATTCTTTTTTATAGTTCCACTTGGACTTGCAATTATTGCTATAATTGGAGAATACAAAATGTTTGAAAAAGCAGGAGTAGAAGGTTGGAAAGCAATTATTCCTTTATACAACGTATATGTTGCTGGAACAGAAGTAGGAAAATTAAACTCTGGATGGGGGCTAGCTGCTTTGATAGGTATATTAGTTCCAATTGTTGGTCCAATTATAACTTTATGTGCAACTATTAATATTAACTATGCTGTTGCAAAGAAATTTGGAGCAGATGATGTAGGAGTAATACTTACAATTATTTTTGCACCAATCATGTACTGTGTATATGGATTTGGTAAAGCAACATATAGAAGAAATGTTGATGTTCCTGAACATGGTTTATTTGGAGGAGTTATTTCATCTGTAAATGGTACAAATTATACTAGAACAAATGAAAATACTACTAAAGAAGCAAGTGGTAATAAATTTTGTCCAAGCTGTGGTTCACCAGTTAAATCAACTGATAAATTCTGCAAATCATGTGGTAATCCATTAAAATAAACTCGAATTAATCGAGTTTTTTTTATATAATATTTTTGGGTGATAATTATGAATATATTATTAACAGGAGCTTCCTCTGGATTAGGAATAGTAGTTGCTCGTAAATTATTAGAAAAAGGTAACTTTGTAATACTTCATTATTTTAATAATAAAACCGAGCTTGAAAAACTACATGAAGAATTCTTAGATAGATCTCTTCTTTATAAATGTGATTTAAGAAGTGAAGCTGAAATACATGAAATGTATGAAGAATTAAAAAATATGAAAATTGATGTTTTAATTAATAATGCAGCAATTGATAATAATACACCAATTGAGGATAAAACAGTAGATTCATTTATTAATGTTTATAAAACTAATTTAATTGGACCATTTATGTTAATAAAATACTTTGGTAATGATATTAATTCTAGATATGGTTCTATTATTAATATCTCAAGTGATAATGCAATTGATTCATATGATGAACAAACTATTGAATATGATTGTTCTAAAGCTAGTCTTAATTTACTTACTAAATGTTTTTCTAAAAAGTTTAGTAAAACTAAAATAAATGCTCTATGCTTTGGATGGCTTGATACTAAAATGAATAATATACCTGATGATATTAGAAATCTAATAGACTTCTATCCTTTAGATAAAGCTGCTGAAGATATTATTAATTTAATAGATACTAAAGAAACAGGAAAAATAATTATTAAACGTTAAATTGAGAAAACGCATCTTATGTGTTAATATAACTCCTTGAAGAAAGGAGTTTTTATATGGAATTTAGTAAAAAGAATAATACTTTATTTTCGTACCTTAGTCCAAAGGAAAAAGAAGATATCATAAAAGATATAAAGTCTACATTAGTATCATTTAGATATTTTCTTGGTCTTCCTAAAGATGTTACATTTGGTTTAGAAGTTGAATATGATGAATTATCCAGGGAAGAAGTTAATGCTTTTTTACATTCTGTCGCTCCTTTATGGTATCCAACTCCAGAAACATCTCTTCCTCAAGGTGGAGAAGTTACATCTCCTGTTTTAACTGATAAATTTTCTACATGGATTGATCTTAAAAATCTTTGTTCTTTTTTAAGAATTGCAGGAGCAACTACAAAAGATGGAGTTGGTTCTCACATTCATGTTGGTGTTGCAAATACTTTAGGAAATAATGAATATTCTTGGTTAAACTTCATTAAGAAGTGGATTATATATGAAGGTGTAATATTTCGTTTTACAAATGGCGAAAGTGTTACTCCAAGAGCTAACTATAATAGTCATTGTTATCCAATTGCTCTTGATTTATATGATATGTTACTTAATAGTGAAGGTGATATTAATTTAGATACTTTAAATAGAATAATTCCTTATGATAGATTTCAATCGGTTAACTTTAAAAATGTTAAATGGCAAAATCTAAAAGACAATAATACTTTTAATACAATAGAACTTAGAAGTCCAAATGGTACTATAGAAGAGGCTATCTGGCAAAATAATGTTAACTTCTTTGTGAGATTTTTACTATCTTGTACCAAAGAACAAGATGAAGAATATATTAAATATGCTTTAAGAAAAATGGATAATGTTTATAACTACGGAGACTACTTTAAAATTGATATAGATAAAGTATTCAAATTAGTAGACGATATATTTAACAATGAATTAGATAAAGTATATTTTTTAAGACAATATATTAAAGATGAAGAAGAGTTACGAGAAGAAGGAATCAAACTTACAAAATCATTTGTAAAAGAAAAGTAATGTGATATATTATATTTATTGTTGGAGGTGTCTATATGGAAAAAGCAAATGCTTATGATTATTTAGAAAAAGAAGTTACTGTAGAAATTGATAGAAAGTTAGGAAGTCTACATCCTAAACATGGATTTATGTATATGGTTAACTATGGTTTTATACCAAATACTGTATCTGGTGATGGAGAAGAATTAGATGCATATTTACTTGGGGTATATGAACCAGTTGATTCATATAAAGGATATGTAATTGCAGTAATTCATAGAACAAACGATGACGATGATAAACTAGTTGTTGTACCTAAAGACAAATATTATTCAGATGATGCTATTCGTGCATTAACAGAATTTCAAGAAAGATTCTTCGAGTCTGAAATTATTAGAAAGAGAACAAGATAATTTTTTAAAAAAATTATCTTTTTTCATGCTATAATTTTAATGTAATATAGGAGGGTAAAGAAATGAAATATGATTTAATTGTCGTTGGAATGGGACCAAGTGCAGCATTTTTAGCATATGAACTAATTCAACTTGGTAATCATAAAAACGTTTTATTAATAGACCAAGGTAAAAATATAAAGAATAGAGTTTGTCCAATTGAAAAAACAGGTAAGTGTATGAAATGTAAACCATTTTGTAATATCACATGTGGTTTTTCAGGAGCAGGAGCATTTTCTGATGGAAAACTTCTTTCATACCATATGTCTTCCCTTGGCAATAGTGACGAAATGTATCTAGGTGGAAATGGAGGAGGTTACGTTAAAGAGTATTTAAGTGAAGAGGAAATTAAAGACTTACTTGTATACACTGATAACGTATATCTAGACTTTGGAGCAGATACTCATCTTGAAGGCATGGAATATGTTAAAGAGATAAGAGAATTACAAGATAAGGCAGCAGAAGTAAATTTATCACTTGTATCTTGTCCAATTAGACATTTAGGAACAGAAAAAGCTCATATTCTTTATACTAAGATTCAAGATTATCTTGAAGAACATGGTATAAATATGATGTATGAAACTGAAGTAAAAGATTTAATAATCGAAGATAATGTTATAAAAGGTGTTAAGATTAAACATAATAGATATAATGAAACAGAAGAGGTATTCGGTAATGAAGTAGTTCTTGCTGTTGGTAGAAAAGGTGCATCGTGGTTAAGTGATATGTGTAAGGTTCATAATATCAAAACTAAGATAGGTGCCGTTGATATAGGTATTCGTTATGAATTACCAGATGAGGTAATGAAAGATATTAATAAATATATGTATGAAGGAAAGTTCATAGGTCGTCTTGATCCATACGGAGATAAGGTAAGAACCTTCTGTCAAAATCCAAGTGGATTTGTATCTGCAGAAGTATATGATAATGGTCTTACTCTAGTAAATGGTCATTCATACAAAGACAAAAAGAGTACTAATACTAATCTTGCGATTTTAGTTACACATCACTTCACAACACCATTTGATAAACCAATTGAATTTGGTGAGAATGTAGCAAGAAACCTAAATAGTTTAGCAAATGGAACAGTCATGGTTCAACGTCTTGGTGATATCTACCGAGGAGGAAGAACTTGGCAAGAAACACTTGAGAAAAACTCAGTTGTTCCAACTTTAAAAGGAGCAGTTGCTGGAGACTTAACTTATTCACTTGGTTATAGAACTGTAACAGATATACTTAATTTTATAAAAGCAGTAGACAAAGTTGTACCTGGATTTGCATCTCCTGATAATCTTTTATATGGACCTGAAATAAAATTCTATAGTAACGAGGTAGTACTTAATAATAGATTTGAAACAAGTGTAAAAGGTCTTTATTCAATAGGTGATGGAGGAGGACTTACAACAGGTTTAATGATGGCATCTGCATCAGGAGTAAAACTTGCACGTATTATTTCGGAAGAAAAGTAGTTAATACTTTTCTTTTTTAATGGGTTTATTAACTGGTCTTTTTAAACCATTTATTGTATTATAGGGAATAACAAGTGAAGTGATTAAATGAAAAAGTTAAAAAAAATATATGTTGAAGTTACTAATGCCTGTAATTTATCATGTGATTTTTGTATTAAAAATGATCGTGATTTATCATTTATAAGTGATGATGATTTTTCTAATACATTAGATAAGATTAAAGACTATACAGACTATATTTATATGCATGTCATGGGAGAACCTACAATGCACCCTCATATTAATAATCTTATTAATATTGCTCATGATAAAGGACTATTTGTTAATCTAACAACAAATGGTTATCTAATAGATAAAATAAAAGATAATAAAAATATAAGACAAATAAATATATCACTTCATTCATTTGATCCTAAATACAAAAAAACATTAGAAGAATATATGAGTAATATATTTAGTTCTATTGATGAGTTATCAAAGAATACATATATATCACTTCGTATATGGACTAAAAGTAAATACTCATCTGAAATACTAGACTTAATAAATAATAGATATAATACTTCTATAAAACTAGAAGATATAAAAAGAAATATAACTATAAAAGAAAACATTTTTATGAGTACAAACGAAGAATTTATTTGGCCAGATTTAAATAATCACTACTATGAAGAGGAAGGCACTTGTTATGCTCTTAAAGACCATATAGCAATACTTGTAGATGGAACAATTACTCCTTGTTGCCTAGACTCAAAAGGGGTAATTAACCTAGGTAATATAAGAAACAATACCCTGGGTGATGTATTTAATAGTACACGAGTGCAACTAATGCAAGAAGGTTTTAAAAATAATAGAAAAATAGAACCACTCTGCAAACACTGTAAATATTATATTAAATAGAAAGATTAGGTAAATATGAGGAAAATGAGTAATAAAAAACAATTATTAAATGCTCTTTCATCATATAATACAACTACTTTAGAAAAAGAATATTTAAGATCATTAATAGAACTAGATATAACACCATTTGATGATAATGATTCACTTGAAAGTTTAAAACTTACAAGTCTTACTAGAGAAATACTTAGATATAATTTATTAATTAAATCTATTGAATCTGTAACCTATGATTATAATCCTAAGAAATATAGATTATTGTTAGAAAAAAACTACAACTTCAATATGTCTTTAATAAGAAGAGAAAAAACATTTAATCTTCTAAATATTACATTTGGTAATGATATCATATTAACAATTCATGATAGAAAAAATATAGAAACTCTACTTGAAGAAAAACGTAAAAAATTAGAAGAATTAAATGATTATCATTATGATTATTTTTATATTTATTTCGGAGCTCTTGATTCTCCTGAAGACAAAAGAGAAGAACAAAGAGTACTAGATGAAATAAGAAGAACTGAGATAGAAATAGAAAAACTAGAAGAATTACTTGATCTAAGTGATATAGTTAATTATGATGAAAGAATTAAAGATAACTTACATATTGTGGAAACAAAAGATGAATATGTGTCTAGAGACGGAATAGAGGCAACATCTGTTATTCATGAAGCAGGTAAGGTAAGAGTATTTAAAAAATCATTTAAATAAAAGATAAATAAACAATTTATCTTTTTTTGTCGTGTTGTAATAAAAGTTGTTTTTATATATAATATAATAAAGAAGTAAAAGAGGTAAGATATATGGTAACAATTCTATCAGTATTAGTTTTATCATTTATATATGTTTTGATTACTGCTATTCTTTACTATACAAAAAAGAAAGCTTTTACTGTTGAAAACGTATATTTTTCAATCTTACTTATAGTTACTTTAGTACTTATAGCCATGGAATTTGTTAACTGTGCATATGTCACAGTTAATTTAACCAAGATGGAAAATTTAATACATAAATTTTATGAAATAACACTATTTGTTTGGTTAACTATATTCTTCTTATATGGTATGCATATGGTTAATGAAAAGAAAGATAATATACTTACAATTAATACAACTAATATTATTAAAATTGCAGTTCTAGTTATCTATACTATTGCTGTTTCTACAATTATATATTTATTACCAAGTAAAATAGGTATCGCTTATGGAGCACCATATGAAAATGGTATATTTATATATTATTTCTATTTTATAATTGTATTTTATATGTTGCTTATTGATATTAATTTTTTCCTTAATAAAATTAAAGAAATAAGAAAGATTGCATCCGTAATAACATTCGAAGTTTTATTTGCTGTATTTGCAACTCTAAGATCATATTTCATGAATCCTGTATTCTTAGTTGAAGGAATTATAACATCTATAATAGTAATTATTATAGTTAATACTATAGAAAATCCTGATTTAAAAATTATTACAGAACTAGATGCTGCTAAACAAGAAACAGAAAAAGCAACACGTGCTAAAGATGATTTTTTAAGTAGTATGTCTCATGAGATTAGAACACCTCTTAATGCAATAGTAGGTTTATCTCAATTAATTTATGAAAGTGATAATGTTAATGAAGAGATAAAAAATGATGTTAATGATATCATGTATGCATCTCAAACCCTACTTGAAATAGTAGGTAATATTCTAGATATTAATAGAATAGAATCTAATAAGATGGAAATACAAAATATGAACTATGTTCCTGCTGAAATGATAGAAGAACTAGTTAAAGTAAACTCTGTTAGAATTGGTTCTAAGAATATTAAATTAAGTTACAATATTTCATCAGATGTTCCATATGAACTAGTAGGAGATAAAGTACATATTAAACAAATTATTAATAATCTTTTATCTAATGCTATTAAGTTTACTGAAGAAGGAGCTGTTATACTAACTGTAAATGCTATTAATGATGGATTTGTATCAAATTTAGTTATAACAGTAAGCGATACGGGTAAAGGTATTAAAACATCAGACTATGATAAATTATTCCATAAATTTGAACGTCTTGATACAGAGATTAACTCAACAGTAAATGGATCAGGATTAGGACTTGCAATAACTAAAAAGTTAGTAGAATTATTAAATGGTAATATAAGAGTTAATTCTACTCTTGGTAAAGGTTCTACATTTGAAGTAAGTATTCCTCAATCAATTAGCATGACAATGAATCCTAAACAAATTGCTCTTGAGTATAAGATTGAACAAATGGAAAATGAACAAGTCATTAATCGTAAGAAAAAGAGTGTCTTACTTGTTGATGATAGTGCAATTAACTTAAAAATTGCAGTTAACTTCTTAAAAGGTCAATTTATTAATGTTGATACTTGTACATCAGGAAGAGAAGCAATTAATAAAGTAAAAGAAAATACATATGATTTGATATTCTTGGATTTAAAAATGCCTTTGATGGATGGATTTAAGACAATCGATGAACTTAAAAAAATACCTGGATTTTCAACACCAGTTGTAGCATTCACGGCAGTTGATGAAGATGCAGAAGCAGTATGCTTAAATGCAGGTTTTAAAGCTATATTTGTAAAACCTTTTTCTAAAGCTCAATTCTTAAGAGAAATTAATAATTTAATAGATGCTAATTTAGTAATAGATGCATCTTTAGAAGAAAGTGAAAAGAATGTAAAGAAAGAACAAATTCCAACACTTAATTCGGTTATTAAAAACAATGCTGCAGCAAAAGAGTCTCCATCAAAACCAGAACTTCCTGAGATGCCGCCTCTTACACAGATGGATGATAAACCAGCAATTGATTTTGACAACAAATAAACTATAACTAATTTAAGTTATAGTTTTTTTTATTTTTGTATTATAATTATATTGTGATAACAATGAAAAATAAGAGGACATTTTTAATATATGTATTAGTAGTATTATTTATTTCATGCTTGTTTTATCTAACTGATAATGAGTCTCTTGGACTTAATAAAAATGAAACAACAACTACTAAACAAGTTTTTATAAGTGATGAAGATATTCCTGATTATGATGGTAAAAGTTACATAGTATTAAATGATAATAAACCATCTTTCTCTCCATCTTCATATGACTATAAAGAGTCATTTGAACTTTATAGTGAACTTGATAATCTAGGAAGATGTGGAGTTGCTTATGCACTTTTAGGCAAAGACTTGATGCCAACAGAAGAAAGAACAGGAATAGGTTCTATTAAACCGTCTGGTTGGCATACCATAAAATATGATTTCATAAAAGGAAAATATCTTTATAATAGATGTCATTTAATAGGTTTCCAATTAGCAGGAGAAAATGCCAATGAAAATAATTTAATTACATGTACAAGATTCATGAATACTGAATCTATGGTATCTTTCGAAAACAAAGTAGCAAAATACATTAAAGAAACAAATAATCATGTTTTATATAGAGTTACTCCAGTCTTTGATGGTAATAACTTACTTGCTAAAGGAGTACAAATGGAAGCATCTTCTCTAGAAGATAAATGTGGTAGTATTTGTTTTAATGTATTTGTTTATAATGTTCAAGATGGAGTAGATATTGATTACACGAATGGTGAATCAAAATTAAAGGAATAAGGTGATAATATGTTAGGAATTTTAATTGGTGTATCTATATTTATTGATTTAGTTTATATAGTTTATTATATAAAAATAACTAATTTAAAGAAAAAAAGAAAAAAGGGAAGACTTATATTTAAACTAATAGTTAATTTAATAGTTATTTCATGTATACTTGCTCTTTTAGATGGAGTAGTATACTTTATAACTGATGCAGGAAATAAGAAAAATATAGATGATAATACTACAACTAAAGAAGTTGAAACTACAGCTAAAAAGGAAGAACCAACAACAAAGAAGACTTCTTCCGTAAAAGTAGTATCTAAAGAATATCCTAAACTAGATTATATTGAAGGGGATAGAGAAGAAAAAGGATTTACTTCTAAAGGATATTTAATTGAAGAAGTAAATGGAGTTACTTATATAGATGGATATATGATAGCTAATAAAACATATGGTCTACCTGAAAATTATGTTCCTAAGAATGCAACTCTTTATAGAATTGCTCCAGTAGCTCAAAGTTACTTAAATGATTTATTTAAAGCCGCAAAAGAAGCTGGTTATGACTTAAAAGATCAATCTGGTTATAGAAGTTATTCAGTTCAAAAAAATCTATACAATAATGCTTTAAACCGTGGTGGAAAAGAAGATGCTGATAGATATTCAGCAAGACCAGGACACTCTGAACATCAAACAGGATACGCAATGGATATTTGTGATAAAAATTATATGGGTGCATGTATTTCAACAGCTTATGATAAAGTACCATCAGCTAAATGGTTAAGCGATAACTGTTGGAAATATGGATTTATCTTAAGATATGTTAAGGGTAAAGAAAATGAAACAGGATATGGATATGAATCATGGCATTTTAGATATGTAGGAAAAGATTTAGCTGAAATTCTATATAACAATGGGGACTGGTTAACTATGGAAGATTACTTTGGTATAACTTCTGTTTATGAGGATTAATATGAAGATAGTATCATGGAATGTTGCTGGCTTTAGAGCTGTATTAAAAAAAGGATTTGAAGAGTTCTTTGACAAAGAAAATGCTGATGTATATTGTTTACAAGAATCTAAAACGTTAGAAGATGAATTTGATTTTAAAAAAGATGGATATGAAATGATTATTAATCCAGCTGAGAAAAAAGGCTACTCAGGTACTCTTATATTTACAAGAGTAAAACCTCTTAACGTAACATTTGGTATGGGGATTGAAGAACATGATCATGAAGGTAGAATTATAACTTTAGAGTTTAATGATTTCTATTTAGTTAATATGTATGTTCCTAATGTTAAAAGAGATTTATCTAGACTAGATTATAGAATGAAATGGGAAGATGATTTTAAAAACTATATTAAAAATCTAGAAAAGAATAAATGTGTAGTTGTATGTGGAGACTTTAATGTTTGCCACACTGAAAAAGATATTAAAAATGCTAAAGCAAACATTGGTAAAGCAGGATTTACTTATGAAGAAAGGGACAAGTTTACTAAACTACTTGAATCAGGTTTTAAAGATACTTGGAGAGAATTTAATCCTGATGTATCTGATAAATTTACTTGGTGGAGTTACATGGGACATGCAAGAGAAACAAATGCAGGTTGGCGTTTAGATTACTTTATTATAAGTAATGATTATTTTAATAAAGTTAAGACATCTAAAATATTAGATGACATATATGGAAGTGACCATTGTCCTATAGAACTTGTTATAGATATGGATTAATTATGAAAAAGTATAAATTAATAATAGTGTTATTTAGTCTTGTTCTTTTAACAGGATGTTCATCTAGTAAATTAGAAAAATATTTATCTAAAGAAGATTATAAATGCCAAAAGAGTATTTGCTATAGAAAAGATGCTTATGAAAATATTCAAACATTAGAAAAGACATTTGATATAAATAATAATAAATACTTTGAAAAAGAAACATTTAATATTCCAGGTTCTCAAGGTTATGATCTAGAGTATGATTGGTCTACTTTTGTTATCAAGGGTAAGTATTATTTACCAACTGCATCTTTTGAAGTATTCCTTAATGTTAAAGATGATAATTCATTTGAATGTAATTCAGATGATGAAGATAAGCTATATGTTAAAGCAGAGTGCATTGGCTTAAAAGAAAAACTAAAAACAGTTGCATCAAAAGTAGATGAAATAATTA
Organism: Caryophanales bacterium UBA6985; assembly: GCA_002450035.1. The sequence goes on from DJYF01000052.1 coordinate 13,468, forward strand.
AAAACAATCAATGAAACATAGACATTTGTCTATGTTTTTATATGCTTTTATATTATAATTAAGAAAAGGTGATCTTGTATGTTACAATTAAAAGACATATCAAAAACTTACATAACAGGTGAGTTAAAACAAACTGCACTTGATAAAGTTTCTTTAAACTTCCGTGACTGTGAGTTTGTATCTATATTAGGTAAAAGTGGTTCAGGTAAAACAACACTTCTAAATATCATAGGTGGACTAGATCATTATGATGATGGAGACTTAATAATTAATAATGTTTCCACTAAAAAGTATAAAGATAAAGACTGGGATTCATATCGTAATCATTCAGTAGGTTTTGTATTTCAAAGTTATAATTTAATACCACATCAAACAATACTTGAAAACGTTGAACTTGCTCTTACCATCAGTGGTGTTGGTCCAAGTGAAAGAAAGACTCGTTCTCTTGAAGCATTAGAAAAAGTAGGATTAAAAGATCAAGCACATAAAAAACCTAATCAATTATCAGGTGGTCAAATGCAAAGAGTTGCTATTGCAAGAGCTCTTGTTAATGATCCTGATATTCTTCTTGCAGATGAACCAACTGGAGCACTTGATACTAAAACAAGTATTCAAGTTATGGATCTTTTAAAAGAAGTATCAAAAGATAGATTAGTAATCATGGTTACTCATAACCCTGACCTTGCTGAAAAGTATTCTACAAGAATAGTAAATCTAAAAGACGGTTCTATAACTGGAGATAGTAATCCATATGAAATAGATAAGAAAACAAGAAGTATTTATAAGAACTTAGGTAAAGCATCTATGTCTCTTTTAACAGCTTTTTCTTTAAGTTTAAATAACTTACTTACTAAAAAGGGAAGAACTATACTTACATCTTTTGCGGGTTCTATAGGTATAATTGGTATTGCTTTAATACTTGCTTTATCAACAGGTTTCCAAAAATATATAGATAAGGTTCAAGAAGATGCCCTAACTAGTTATCCACTTGTAATAAATGAGTATTCATCTGATCTTACAAGTTTATTATTATCTGCCTTTGGTAAAGATGACTCTGAAAGTGAAGATGGTTATGTTATTGAAAGTCAAAATATAGCAAATATTTTTACTAGCATAGGAACTAATGATTTAAAATCATTTAAAGAATATATGGAGAAAAACCAAGAAGAAGTAGATAAGTATGTTAGTCGTGTAGACTATGGTTATAATATAACTCCAAATATTTATACTAAAGATTATAAAAATGAATTATTAAAAGCAAATCCAAGTGAATCTATTTCAACACTTATGGGAGCAGGAGGAATGTCTTCAACTAATGTATCTATGTATAATGCATCAAGTGTATTCTTTGAAATTAATAGTGATGAAAAAGAATTAGAAGACTCCATGGATATTATAAAAGGAAGACTTCCTAAGAAGTATGATGAAGTAGTTATAGTTATTCCAAATGAAGGTCATATTTCAGATTTACTTTTATACACTTTAGGATTTAAAGATCAAAAAGAATTAAATGATAGACTTACTAAAGTTTATAATGGAGAAGCTATTTCTAAAGATGAAATAGGTGAACCAATTAAAATTAGTTACGAAAGACTAATGGATACTGAATTAAAACTAATTCTATCAACTGATACATATAAATATAATAGTCAATATAATTTATATGAAGATATGACTGTTGATAAATCATTCATGAGTGATTTATATAATAAATCTCTTAGTTTAAAAATAGTTGGTATAGTAAGTCCAAAAGATGCTAATAATGCAACATCACTTATGTCAGGTGTTGGCTATAGATCAGACTTAATTAAATATATTATTAATGAATCAGCTAAGAGCGAAATAGTAAAAAAACAATTAGCAACAAGTGACATTAATGTTATAAGTGGTAAATCATTTGATGAAACAGATAACTCAACAGGAATTGATTTTAATGATTTAGTAACTATTGATACTAATAAATTAAATCAAGCATTCCAAATTAATATAAATGAAAATGATATTAAGAAGTTAACTGAAGGTTATATCGCTGAAATTAGTTCAATGATTACAGCTAACACAGGAGAAGCAGAAGCATTATTTAGAAGTACTTTAAGTGAAATATTCAAAGGCTTATTAAATGATTATATTGAGTCAAATAATACCATGGGTATTTCTCAAATAAAAATAGCAGATATAGAATCTATTATTGATGCTTATTTTGAAAAGAACGTAGTTAAAGAAAAATTAGGTTACTTAGAAAATAATTATACAGTTCCAAGTGATGTATTTGAGAGTATTTATAAAGAATTTATTAAAGGAGTTCTTCAAGTATATGTACTTAATGCATCTACTGATGGAGGAGTAAGTGCTTATATTACAGCCTCAGTTGTTAATGAAGTAGTTGATACATCAGTTAACAGTGATCTTCTAAAAGAAAGTACTCATGAAATTGGTATTAAGATGGTAGAAGCAAATATGCAAAAGAATATCTTAACTAAAGTAGGAGAGTTAAGTGCAGCTTTAATGTCTAAGATGGCTAATGCCTTTAAAGTAGATGAATCTAAGTTTAAAGAAGCATTTAAGTTTAATATGAACGAAGACCAAATAAAGAGATTATTTGCAGCAATGAGTACATCAAATGTAACACAAAGTACTCAAAAATCTAATCTATTAAACTTAGGTTATCAAGATTTAAACAATCCAAGTTCAATGTCTTTCTATTTTAAAGACTTTGATGGTAAAGAAAACTTTATAGATTTTATTGAAAAATATAATAAAGCAAATGAAGAAGATGAAGAAAAAGTATTAACATATTCAGATGTAACAGGAATACTTATTTCATCAGTTAGAGTTATTGTTGATAGTGTCTCTTATGTTCTAATAGCATTTGTTTCAATATCTTTAGTAGTTTCATCAATCATGATAGGAATTATTACATATATAAGTGTACTTGAAAGAACTAAAGAAATTGGTATTTTAAGAGCAATTGGTGCAAGTAAGAGAAATATTTCAAATATCTTTAATGCAGAAACATTTATAATTGGATTCCTTTCAGGATTAATCGGTGTTGTTGTTTCATGGATATTAATAATACCAATTAATATTGTTATTCATTCTATAACTGATAACCCTAATATTAATGCTGTATTACCAATAAAAGCAGCTATTGTATTAATATTGTTAAGTACTATTCTTACTTTAATAGGTGGTATTATTCCATCAAGAAGTGCTGCTAAGAAAGACCCAGTTCTAGCTCTAAGGACAGAATAATGATTAGAAAAGTTCAAGAAAAAGATTTATCAACTGTAGATAACTTACTAACTTTATTAATTCAAGATGAGAGAAAATATAATAAAAATATTAATCCTGATTTTAAAGTAGACGGCTGGTATCAAAGGTTTATAAATGATGATAATAGAATAATTCTAGTATATGAAATTGATTCAAAAGTAGTAGGTTATATATACGGTTATATAGATTTATCTCCTGTTAATATAAGGCCTGTTGCAATTCTTGATGCCTTATATGTAGAAGAAAGCTATAGAACAAATGGTATAGCTACTGAATTAATTGATGAATTTATTAACTGGGTTAAATCTAAAGATGCTATTTCTATAGAAGTAAGTGTTCTACTAGAAAATAATAAAGCTATAAATCTTTATCTAAAAAATAGATTTAAAAAGTATTCAGAAAGATTAAAACTAATGATATAGTTTTAATCTTTTTTATGTGGATTAAATGAATGACTTTTAAAAATATATGTGGATTTACATTACTATAAATGTGGAAATAAATAATATAATCTTAATACAAGGAAGTGAAAAAATGATACATATTAAAATAGACTCAAGAAAGGTAGTACCAGGAGATACTTTTGTAGCTATAAGAGGAACTACCACTGATGGACATAAATTTATAGATGATGTAATTAAAAAGGGAGCATCATGTGTTGTAATAGATCATGATATGGAAGTACCCAATAATGTAAAAAAAATAATTGTTAATGATACTAATGAATGGTTAACTAACACTTTAGTAGAAAATTACTCAAGTGTTATTAATAAAATGAATCTAATTGGTATAACAGGCACAAATGGTAAAACAACAACAGCCTATCTTACTTACCAATTACTAAATGAATTAGGGGAAAAAACAGCCTACATAGGTACAATTGGATGTTATATTCCAGGAGAAGAAGTCCTTGAGTTACCTAATACTACTCCTAATATCTTAGACCTTTATGAGTTATTACTAAACGCTCTTTCAAAAGGAGTAGAAACCGTTGCCATGGAAACATCTTCTCACGGGCTTTCTCTTGGAAGAACAAAAGGATTAAAATTCAAAACTGGTTTATTTACCAATCTTACACAAGATCACTTAGACTATCATAAAACGATGGAAAACTATTTAAATTCTAAGATGTTACTACTAGATCAATTAGAAGGAACTATGTTACTTAATTCAGATGATAAAGCGTCTTCAAAATGGGAAGAACGTTTTAGTAAAACTAAAACATTTGGAAAAAATGGTGATATTAAATTAATTGACTATAGATTTGAAAATACTAATACAATTATTAATATAGAATATCTTGGTAAAGAATATACTATAACTACAAACTTATTAGGTGAATTTAATGTTTATAATTATCTTGGAGTACTTGGTATTGCTCTTGAAAGAGGATATAGTATTGAAGATATTATAGATAAAACTAAAGATGTATATCCACCTAAAGGTAGATGTGAACTTATTCCTTATAATGGAGGAATAATTGTTGTAGACTATGCTCATACACCAGATGCAGTTGAAAAGATCATTAATACTTTTAAAGGCTATGATGTAGTAACTGTATTTGGATGTGGAGGAGATAGAGATAAAACTAAAAGACCTATCATGGGTTCTATTGCATCAAACTTATCCAATGTAGCAATTGTTACAAGTGATAATCCTAGAACAGAAGAACCTATGAGAATAATAGATGATATAGTTGCTGGAATAAAAAAGAAAAACTATATAATAGCAGCTGATAGAAAGAAAGCTATTGAACTTGGTGTTAATGCAGCTAAACCTGGAACTGTAGTATTAATTCTTGGAAAAGGTCATGAAGACTATCAAATAATTGGTAGAGAAAAACATCATTTCTCAGATCAAGAAGTTGTAGAAAACTATATTAAAGAAAAAGAAGAAATTAAAAAATTAGAAAGAAAAAAAAGAGGATAATAATCCTCTTTTTAAAGTGCCAAAACAAGGAAATAATAAAGTAAGAATAAACCTAACATTATTAAACCATTAAGTCTTGTTATTATTCTTCCTTCAATAGCAAATACAAATAATAAATCAGCTGCTAACATTACCATTACACAGTCAAGTAAGTTAACTTCGCTTGGAATTAAGTTACCATATACTAAAACTGGTAAGGTAAGAACTATACACATATTAAATATATTACTACCAATTATATTACCAATTAATAAGTCCTGTTCACCTTTTTTGGATGAAACTATTGTAGTTACAAGTTCAGGTAGAGAAGTACCAAATGCAATAATTGTTAAAGCAATTAGTCTTTCGCTTAGACCAATTAAGTTTGCAATTTCAACTGATGAATCAACTACTAAATCAGAACCAAATACAATTCCAACTAATCCAACTATAACAAGTAAGAATGATTGCCATACACCGAACTGAGGTCTACCACGATATTTTTCCCCATGTTTTAAAGCAGATCTAATAGTATAGTTTAAGAAAACACCAAATATTAATAACATAACAATAGCGTCTCCTATTGAAAACATATTAACAGTACCATTTTTCAATATTTCATCATTTATAAGTGCTATGAAAACACCTGTAATTAATAAACAAATAGGAAGTTCTGCTTTAATTGTGTTATTTTTTACAGCAATTGGTCTAACAAGAGCAGCAAGTCCAATTAGCATGAATATATTAAGCACTCCAGAACCAATTACATTACCAAATGTAAGATCGCCTGAGTTGGTTTTTAGTGCTTGAAATGATACAGCAAGTTCTGGTGCCGAGGTACCAAATGCAACAATGGTTAAACCTATTATTGTCTTAGGTATTTTAAAATTCATTGCAATAGATGCAGCACCATCTACAAACCAATCAGCTCCCTTTATTAAAAGGGCAAATCCTACTATTAAAAGACAAGTATTTAAGAATATTGTCATTTTACTCACACTCCATAATTAAATATTAGCATATTATTATTTTAAATTGAATATAGAACGAATGTTTGGTATAATACTAATGATTGAAGAGGTGATAAAAATGGATCGAATATTTATGTGTATTGATTTAAAAAGTTTTTATGCCTCAGTTGAATGCCGTGAAAGAGACCTTGATCCTTTAGATACTAATTTAGTTGTTGCAGATCCTTCAAGAACAACTAAAACAATCTGTTTAGCTGTAAGTCCATCCCTAAAAGCACATGGAATATCAGGACGTGCTAGATTATTTGAAGTTGTATCTCGTGTTAAAGAAGTAAATGATGAACGTCTTAAAAAGTCTTCTCATAAACGTTTTAAAGGTTCTTCTTATATAGCATCAGAATTAAAAAATAATAATGACTTAAAATTAGATTATATAGTTGCACCTCCTCGTATGAAATTATATATGAAGTACAGTACTACTATTTATAATGTATATTTAAAATATCTATCAAAAGATGACATATATGTTTATTCAATTGATGAAGTATTCTGTGATATTACAAATTATTTGAAATTATATAAATGTACTCCTGAAGAACTAGTTAGAATGATGATTAAAGATGTTTTAAATGTAACAGGTATAACTGCAACAGCAGGAATAGGTACTAATATGTATTTAGCTAAAGTTGCTATGGATATTGTTGCAAAGCATAGGGATGCAGATGAATATGGGGTACGTCTTGCCCAGATTGATGAAATGTCTTATAGAGAGTTACTATGGAACCATCGTCCTTTAACAGACTTTTGGAGAGTAGGAAAAGGAATTGCTAAAAAGTTAGAAGAACATCATATGTATACCATGGGAGATGTATGTTTAAAATCAATTGAAGATGAAGATTTACTTTATAAGTTATTTGGAGTAAATGCCGAATTATTAATAGACCATGCCTGGGGATATGAACCATGTACTATAGAAGATGTAAGAAAATATAAACCAACAACTAACAGTATAAGTGTTGGTCAAGTTCTTCATGAACCATATAATTTTTTAAAGGCTCGTCTTATTGTAAGAGAAATGATTGAAGGATTATCTTTAGATTTGGTTAAAAAACATAAAGTTACATCTCAGTTAGTTTTAACAATTGGGTATGATGTAGATAACCTAAATATTCCTAAGATAAGAGATCACTACTCAGGTCCAATTACTTTTGATTTTTATGGAAGAGCAGTTCCAAAACATGCTCATGGAACAATTAATATAGATCACAAGACTTCATCATATGAAGTACTTGCAGAAAAAGTAATTGAATTATTTGATCATATAACTAATATGCAATTATTAATTAGAAGAATAAATATTGCAGCATGTAATATAGTAGATGAAAGAGAAGTAGAAAAAGAAGTACATATTAAACAAGTAGATTTATTTTCAAACTTTGAAGAAGAAAATAAAAAAAGAGAAATAAGTAAAAAACGTGAAAAAGAAGAACTTGTTTTAGAAAGAACACTTCTAAATATAAAAGAAAAATATGGTAAGAATGCTATATTAAAAGGAATGAATCTTGAACAAGGTGGTACAGCAATAGATAGAAACAGTCAGGTAGGTGGTCACCATGGATAAGTATGCATCAATTATTAATATTAAACATTTTGAACCTAGACATGAAAGAATGTCTTTATATGCACGTTCTGCCCAGTTTGCACCATTTGCGGCTCTAACTGGTTATGAAGAGTCAGTAGAAGAAACAGGAAGACTTACAAGTGAGAGAATAGAAATAGAAGAGGGATTAAAAGAAATCATCAATGGGGAACTTTTAAAGATAAAAGAAGTAATAAAAGAAAAACCAGTTATAAAAGTAACATATTTTGTAAAAGATACTAAAAAGACAGGTGGTAAATATGTTACTCTAGAAAATTCTATTAAAAGAATAGATGAATATAAAAAAGAATTAGTATTTATTGATAATTCTAAAGTTAAAATAGAAGATGTAATTAAATTAGACATAAAAAAAAGAGAAACCTAAGTTTCTTTTTTTATAATCCTAAAATAAGTGTTGCTATTTTAAAGTAAATTAATAATGAACATGCATCAACAATAGTTGTAATAAATGGACTTGCCATAACTGCTGGGTCAAATCCTATTCTCTTAGCCACCATTGGTAATGTTCCACCAATAATCTTTGCAATAATAACAGTAATACATAAAGTAACACATACAGCAGCTGCAACTGGAATAGTAACTCTATCAATAACAAGTAATTTTACAAAGTTACATACAGCAAGTACTATTGAACAAAGTATAGCAACTCTAATTTCTTTCCATATTACTTTAAATATATCTTTAAATTCAATTTGATTAAGTGATAAAGCACGAATAATAGAAACAGATGCTTGTCCACCAGCATTACCACCTGTATCCATTAACATTGGTATAAATGCTGTTAATACAGTACAAGCTGCTAACTTACTTTCAAATGAAGAAATAATTCCTCCTGTAAAAGTAGCTGAAATCATAAGTAATAATAACCAAGGAATACGTGATTTAAATATTTCAAATGTCGTAATCTTATCATATGGTTTATCAACTGGTATGATGGCAGCCATCTTTTTCATATCTTCGGTTGCTTCTTCTTCAAGTACATCGACAACATCATCGATAGTAATGATACCAACAAGTCTTTTTTCTGAGTCAACTACAGGCATGACAGTGACGTCATATTTCTTAAATATGTTAGCAACTTCCTCTTGGTCCATTGATGTAGTAGCAAATATTTCTACAGGTTTAGCAAGCTTATCAATAGTTTCATCTTTACTAGCAAATAATAAATCTTTTAATTCAACTTTACCATCAAGTCTTCTTTCTTTATCTAGAATGAAAACATTATCGATAGTTTCATATTCATCAGCACGTTTTTTAAGAATATTAATAGCACTTTCAACTGTAATAGTATTTTTAAGTTCCGCATATTCAGTAGTCATTAAAGAACCAGCTGAATCTTCTCTATAATTTAAAAGTTTATTAACATCTTTTCTTGTTTCTTCATTACATTTTTTTAATATTTTATCTACAAGATTAGCAGGCATTTCTTCTAGTACATCGGCAGCATCATCTGAGTACATCTCTTCAATAAGGGCAACTGCTTCTTTATCACTTAAGTATTCTAATACTTCAGTTGAAATTGAAGGATCAAATAATGCAAATACATCAACTGCATCATCTTTCTTTAATAGTCTAAATAGTACAATTATGTCCTTAACATCAAATTCACTTAATATTTCAGCAATATCTGAATTGTTCATTTGAGATAATTCTACTTTTAGGATTTTATAGTTTTTCTCTTCTAAAAGAGATTTGATTCTTTCTTCCATAATATACCTCCAAAAGTGATTTTTTTAAAATAATAACTATGATAATCATTCAGGCTATCCATAATAAAACATCACTCCTTTCAGTATTACGATTACATTATATCGTTAATGATGTGAAAAAATAACCCCTTTGAATATTTTTTCGCAATACAAGTCCTAATTTTACAATATTTTGTTTTATTTTTCAAATTTCTACTTTATATATTTATACTTAATAGTTTTCTGTTGCATTTATAATTATTTTTTTTATAATAAACATTAATTTGGAGGAGTATCTATGAAAGATAAAAGAAAACTTATATCTTTATTTATCTGTTCAATTATTATTCTTGTTTGTACAGTATCTTATATTTTTTCTTCATCTTTAGTTAGAAATGAAAAAGGTATACTTGCATATGTTGATGATGTAAAAGTAATAACTACTTCAACTACTACTAAAAAAGAGTATAAAAAAATAGTTGTTGAAGCTCCTGGTGATGTAAGTGAAAACATTATTAATGTTGCCTATGAAGAATTAAGTTTTATTCCAGATACTCTGCAAGATTTATTTGTATCATCTTCATGGCATTTAGTTTTATCTAATGATAATCTTTCAAAAGTATACTTTGATAATAAATATAAAAGTGTATTAGGATTAACTGAATATGAATCATCTTCCATAATACTTGAAGCAAAAGAAAAGTCTATAAGGGAATCTTTAATTCATGAAATGGGACATTTTCTAGACTATATAACTGGATTTACTACCATGGAAAATGATTTTGAAAATAATTACTATAATATTGAATTGAATGAGTTTAAAAGTCATATAAAAAATCCTGGATGTGTAAGAGATTCTCAAGAATTATTTGCAGAAGAGTTTTTCTATATGTTTAAGGATAAATCAAAATGTACGCCATTAGTATTAAACTTTATACAAACGAAGTTAAATAGTATATAATAAAAAAGAGGTAATAAATATGGAAAAAGATATAAATACAGAATGTAATAATTGTAAAAAGAAAGTAACAAAGAAAAGAAGTGCTAAAAAAGTAATTACTATAATTACTCTTGTTGCAGTACTTGGTCTAACTGGTGTAGGTATAAAAAAACATATAGATTCTAAACCAACATATACACTTAATGAAGAAACTAAGAAGAATGAGTTAGATGGAACTATTACATATGGAAAATTTACTGGTTATAGACTTTATACACTAATAGACTTAAATGGTGAAGAAAAATATGTAATAGGTAAGAGAACAATAGATGGAATATCTGATCTTTCTAATGGTTTAAAGTATTCTCTTACAAGTGATAAATATAAAACATCAGAAGTATATATAGCTAAAGAAGAGTATCTTGATGGGTATTTAATTACTTTAGATTATGTTCAACAAGTATATGATTCTACTGATATAGCAAATATATGTGAAGCAATAGAAGAATATAAATCAAATGTATCTTCTGAAGAGAAAACTCTTACTAGATAGTTTATAAACATTTTAAAAATGTTATAATTATTAAGAGGAGGAAATATGAATAATAATATCAATTTATATTCTAGAGTATTTAGATGGCTAGCAATAGGTTTACTAGTATCATTCTTAGGAGGATATGTTTTATCTCTTAATGACGGAGCACTTCTAGGACCAATAATTACAAGTGGTACTTGGACTATTGCAATAGTTGTACAAGTATTGATAGCTTTATTATTTGGAGTTTTACTTAAGAAGATAAACTATACAACATGTATAATATTCTATCTAATTTATTGTGCTATAACAGGTCTTGATATTGGATGTGTCTTATTAGTATATGAAATGTCTAGTGTTATATATATCTTTATAGCAACATCTGCTATATTTGCTTTTTTATCATTCATAGGTGATAAATTAAATGTAGATGTAACTAAATTAGGTACTATACTTGTAATATCTTTAATTGGAGTAATAGTATTTTCAATCTTAAATATGTTAATATTCCATTCAGAAATAACTGCTTTATTTATTGCTATAATAGCTTTAGTAGTTTTCTTAGGATTTATTATTTACGATTTAAAGATTGTAGAACCACTTGCAGACTTCTATGGTGAAGATAAAGCTGCTATTTATTCAGCATTTCAATTATATATAGATTTTATAAACGTATTTATAAGACTATTAGAAATATTTGGAAAGAGAAGAGATTAGTTTTTACTAATCTCTTTTATTTGACTTATTTAACTAAAAGTACTAGAATAAACGACAATTTATGGGGGAAGTGTTGGTATGAAGAAAAATATTCTAAGATTACTTTTTTTAGTACTTGTTTTATTTGTTAACATAAATTTAGTACCACTTGTTTGGACTACTAATATGCCTACTTATTTAGCTAATGATAATATCATTGCTTTAGTAGATACTGACGAAGAAAAACCAGTAGAAGTTAATCACTTAGTAAAAGACTTACAAGAAGAATATAATAATACTGATATTAAAGCAGTACTTACAATAGATAATACTGATTATTCAACTCCGGTTATGCAAACAAAAGATAATAAATTTTATCTATTCCGTAATCTTTATAAGAAAAAAGATGAATTTGGTACACCATTTGTTGATTATAGAGTAGATTTAAATAATGCTAAAAAAACATTAATATTTGGTCATAATTCTATATATAGACATATGGCTTTTGAAATACTTAATAATTATTATGAAGAGTCTTATTATAAAGATCATCAATATATAACTTTATATCTAGAAAATGATATAAAGAAATATCAAATATTCTCTGTCTATGTAGAAACAAAAGACTTTGACTATTATGATATGAAATATACAGAAGAAGAATGGAATAAACATATAAATAAACTTAAGAATAAATCATTCTATGAAACTAATGTAGATGTTGAAAGTGAAGATAATATTTTAATATTACAAACATGTTCTACATCTAAGAAATTTAAAACAGATAAATATAAATTCATTATAGTAGTAGCTAAAGAGGTTTAATATGAGTCTACTATTGTGTAATCTAGTATATTGTTTATTCTTATTAGTAATAACGGTTTTAATATAAAAGTAGAGTAGTACTCTACTTTTTGTATGTTATAATACTATTATAAGAAGGTGAGTATATGGTAATTACATTAGATGGTTTAAGTGGAACTGGTAAAAGTTCTATATCAACTCTTTTAGCAAAAGATTTGAATTTAAAACAAATTAGTTCAGGAGATTATTTTAGAACATTTGCATATCTATTAGAAAAGAATAAATTAGATATAAATGAGGAGACAATTAAGTATTTTAAAACACTTAATATTGAAAGGAAAAAAGGAAGACTTTATTTAAATGATGAAGATATAACATCTCATATTAAAACCAAGAATAATAATATAGAGTCTGCTCGTATAGCAAATGAAAAACTAATACAAGATCTTGTTGATGAAATAGAACATAGAGAATTAACTAGTAATTCTATTATAGATGGAAGAGATGTTGGAGTTCGTTTTGGTGATGCGGACTTCAAGTTCTTCTTAACAGCAAGTAATGCTAATAGACTAACTCGTGCTAATATGACTGAAGATGAAATAAAAGAAAGAGATAAATGGGATTTAAAAGGTAATATTAGAAAGAGTAATGATATTATTGAAATAAATACTGATGGTAAAACATTAGGTGAAATAGAAAAAGAAATATTAGATATTATAGGAGAGTAAATATATGAAAATGCATTTAGATGACGCATACTTTAACAAAGTAAAAAATGGTACTAAAACAATAGAAGTAAGACTTAATGATGAAAAAAGAAGAGAGCTTAAAGTAGGAGATATAATAGAATTTCAAAATAGAAAAACAAAAGAAGTAATTAACTGTAGAGTTAAAAATCTTTATATTTATAATAATTTTGAAGAATTATATAAAAAACATGATAAAATATCTTTAGGATATGAAGAAAGTGATATTGCTAGTCCTTCAGATATGAGAGAATTCTACTCATTTGAAGACACAATAAAAAACGGGGTTGTAGCAATAGAAATAGAAGTGATTTAAGTGATTCAAAAAGTAACTCTAAAATATGTAGTTATAGCAAGTTTTATATTAGGTGTAATGTTTACTTTATCCTTTGGTATATATGGATATAGTTATTATGATATCTATTTACATCGTGATACAACAGGTGGCATAGTTGAAAAAGTAAACTTAAAAGATGGTACATCAGTTGTAAGATATACAGTAGAAGACATTACAGTTAAAAAGACTATGCATTTTATAGATACAAATGTTAAAGAAGGAGACTCAATAACTATCTATTATGATAAACGTAATCCTGGAGCATCTTTTATCTATGAACAAGCTATGATGATTTTTATTCTTTTCTTATTTGGATTATTTTCTTTAGGTATATTTGTAGTAACATTTATTATCTATAAAAAAAGACCTAAAAAGAAAAGTGTAAAAGTTTTGTCAAAAAAATAATCAAAAGATTATCAATTATAATATATTAGTGTATATTGTAATTGTAGGGAGTGATTAATAATGAATTATCCATCTATTGATAAAATTTTAAACATAATTGGATCTAAATATATTCTTATTCATGTTGCTTCACAAAGAAGTAAACAAATAATTGAAAACGGTTATCTTCAAAAGAAAGAATCTGAATATGTTTCCAAGAAAGAAATAGGTAGAGCTTTAGAAGAAATTGAAGCTGGATTAGTAAAAGTTATTAAAAAAGAGGATAATTAGTTATCCTCTTATTTTGTGGAGGTTTTATGTTAGTATTATTAGAAACATTTATTATCTTTATATTAAGTTTAGTAATATTTATAACTAGTAAGAATATTTTATACTATGTTACATTTGGTTTATTAATTGCAATGTTAATTCCTTTTATTAGATTACTATTTAAAAGAGGAACTAAAGCACTTAGTATAGGATATACATATACAAGTACAAATATAATATTAGTAGTATTAAATCTAATACTATATACATTATTCTTTATATTTAATATAAATGTTATTTTATACGTAATTATTGGACTTAGTGGTTTAAAATTAGCAATTGATGTAGTAAAATTAATAACTGGAAGAGAAATTTTAATTTAATGCTTGACAAGACCATATTTCATGGTATAATCAAATTGTTTTAAAAAGGAAAGCGATGTATCCACATCCACCCGAGTTGTGCGAATAGTACTGGGTAAGAAAGCCAAATATAAGTTATTAAAAATATTAAATTCTATTGATAATTTTTTATAATGTAAAAAAGGTTTTTAAAGTGGATACAATTTGTATTCACTTTTTATTATTTAAAGTTAAGTTAAGTGGAGGTGTTTAACATAGCAAATTTCAATAATAAAAAACAAAACAAAGACGAATTACCAATTAATGACAGAATTAGAGTTCCTGAAGTAATGTTAATAGGACCAAATGGAGAACAAATGGGCACTAAGAGTATTGAGTTCGCAAGAACAATTGCTCAAACAGCAGGACTTGATCTTGTTCTTATGAATCCTGGTAATGATCGTGCTGTAGCTAAAATCATGGATTACAACAAATTCAAATATGAAAAGAGCAAGAAACAAAAAGAAGCACTTAAGAAACAAAGAGCAGCTTCTAAAGATTTAAAAGAATATCAATTATCAGCAAAGATTGATATTCATGACTTTGATACTAGAGTTAAGAATTCTCGTGAATATTTACTTAAAGGTCATAAGATTAAAGTAACTATTCGTTTTAGAGGAAGAGAAATGGCTCATACAGAAATTGGTGAAGAAGTTATGTTACGTTTTGCTGATGCTTTAAAAGAAGTATCAACTATTGAAAGCAAACCTAATTTAGAAGGTAGAACAATGACTATGTTCTTAGCACCTATAAGCAATAATTAAGGAGGAAAAAAGATGGCAAAAAATAAAATGAAAACTCATAAAGCAACTGCTAAAGTTTTAAAGAAACACAAAAGTGGAAAATTAACTTACATGAAGAGTGGTAGTACTCATAAAACTGCAAAGGATTCTTCTAAACAAGTAAGACAAAGAAGAAACAAAGGACAATTAGCGAAAGGAATAGCAAAGAGACTTAAGAAAGTTATCTAATCTATTAAGGTGAATTAAATGACAAGAGTTAAAGGCGGAAACGTTGCAAAGAATAGACGTAGAAAAGTTTTAAAAAGAGCTAAAGGTTACTTTGGTTCAAAACATAGATTATTCAAAACTGCTCAAGAACAATTAATGCATTCAGGACATTATGCTTATAGAGACAGAAAGATGAATAAGAGAAACTTCAGAAAGTTATGGATTACAAGAATCAATGCTGCTTGTAGAATGAATGATATTTCTTACTCAAGATTTATCAATGGACTTTCTAAAGCTGGAGTTATTATCAATAGAAAGATGCTTTCAGAAGTAGCTATCGATAATGCTAAATTATTTGCATCATATGTTGGAATTGCTAAAGATGCTTTAGCTGGTAAAACAGTTAAAACTGCTGAAGTTAAAAAAGCTAACAAAGAAGTAGCTGCTGCTACTCCAGAAGTTGAAGCTGAAGCTACTGATTTAAATTCATTAAAAGTTGCTGAATTAAGAGAAATGGCTACTGCTAATGGAATTAAAGATGCTGCATCAATGAAAAAAGCTGAATTAGTTGAAGCTTTAAGCAAGTAATTAAAATAAACAAATATCAATAAAAACACCGTATGGTGTTTTTTTTATTGCATATTTTTGCTATAATACAGTCAAGAAAGTTGGAGGTGTTTATATGGCGCGTGAGAAAAATACAAAGAAGAGTAATAAACATGTAGATGCAATATTAATACTTTTAATTTCAGTAATTATTATTGCTGTTATTATATTAGGAGTTGTTCTTATCATCTCATTTAAACATCCTGAAGAAAATACTCCTGATAAGAATCCTGGATTAGTAACTGATACTAAAGAGTCTTATCAAAAACATTTAGAAAGCTTACTTAATGATGACTCAGTAAAAGAGATTCCTCTTACTGATGCAGCAACCGAAAATTCATATGTTGTATTAGGAACAGATAATCTAGTTTACTTAGTTAAAAATACAGACAACCAAGATGATATTCCAGGAGCATCAGGAACTGTTACAAAAGGGAATAAATACGAGGGTATTACAAATGTAGCTGATATTATGTCAGTTAAAACAGTTGATTCATTTGGTGTATATGCCTTAACTAGTGAAGGCACATTATATATTCTTGATTTAGATAATAATACTGCTTCTTCATCTATTACTCACTCATATAATTGTAATGGCGAAGTAATAGAAGTATATAGTCAATTAAATGAATTATATGTAAAGCTTTATGATCAAACATCAGCAAAATTCGGAGAGATTTGTTAGTGATAGTAAAAGATGATTTATAATCATCTTTTTCTTTTGTATTTAATATAAATATTTAGTATAATTTTTTATAGGGTGGAGGATGATAAAATGATTACAACTTTTGTTGGACCAATGTTCAGTGGTAAAAGTGATTCATTAATAAATATTTATAATAAAATTTGGAATAAAAGCATAGTAATTGCTTTTAAACCTGCAAATGATTCAAGAGATGAAAATTTCATTAAATCAAAGAATTGGGAAACTAAAATTCCTGCTACATTTATAAGTGATTTAAGTGAGATTCGTCCATATTTAGAAGATGGTAAATATAAGACTGTTTTTATTGACGAAGCACAGTTTTTAAAAGGAGATGTAAGTGTACTTACAGATCTTTCAGTAGACTATGATATTGATTTCTACATTGCAGGTCTTAATATGACAAGTGAACAAAAACCATTTGGAATTATGCCTCAAATACTTGCAGTTTCAAATGATATTCAAGTTATTACAGGTTTCTGTGAAGAATGTAATAAACCATCATATTATACTTACTATGAAGGTGAAAAAAGCAGTGATGTATTAGTAGGAGACAATAAATACAAGTCACTTTGTCCTGCTTGTATAGCTAAGAAAAATGCGAATACAAAGGTTAGAAGCAGACTTAAAAAAATAAGTCCTAGAGGGAGAGAGAAAAAATGAAAGGTAAATTAATTGTAATTGAAGGAACAGATTGTTCAGGCAAAGAAACGCAAAGTAAGCTTTTAATTGAAAAACTAAGTAAGAAAAAAATAAACATAGAATATTTTGGATATCCAAATTACGAATCTCCTTCAGGAAAAATAATTGGGCTTCCATTTCTTGGCAAGAGCTATCTTGCTCATGAATTATTAGATGATGTAAAAGAAGAGGTAAAAGAAAACTTAACAAATGTTGATGATTCTCTTGTTGATAAAGTTTTAAATGAAGCAGGGGAAGCTCTAAGTAAAGGTTGGTTTAAGGAAGGCGCACCAAATGTAGATGGTAAAGTTGCATCTTTATACTATGCTGCTGATAGACTTTATAATAACAGTTATGTTTTAGATAAAGTTAACAATGGAACTAGTTTAATTCTTGACAGATATGTTTATTCAAACATGGCTCATCAAGCAGGTAAATATGAAGAAGAAAACAAACGTAATGAAATGTATAAATGGCTTGAAGAATTAGAGTTTAAAACTCTAGGCTTACCAACACCAGATGTAAAAATTTTCTTACATATGCCAGTTCCATATATAAATTTACTTAAGGCCAAAAGAGAAGAAAAACTTGATGAAAATGAAAAGGATATTTCTTATTTATATAAGGCTGAAAAATCATACTTAGAAGTAGCAAAAAAATATAAATTTATTGTTATTGAATGTATAAAAAATAGTGATTCTGAAGTATCTTTAGAAAATATAAAATCTATCGAAGAAATAAACGAAGAAATACTTGAAAAAGTTATGAATTTAATCAAATAATCAGTTAAATTAATTGATTATTTTTTTTGTATAAATTATAATTATAAAGAGAGATTATGTAGGAAGAAGGAAAATATATGTTTTTGATAGATGTAACAGAATGGGTAGCCAATTGGTTTTGGGATACATTAGATGAAATTTTTATTACAATCTTCGATTTCTTCCTATATAGTATTGTAGGTTTTCTATACAAAGTATTCGTAATGCTAGGATCAATGGATATTTTTGGTAATAGTAACGATGCAATGTCACTTTATACACAATTTACAAATAGACTATATGGCATAATTGGAATAATTATGATATTTGTATTATCTTACCAGATAATCTTATTTATAATCGATCCAGATAAAGGTGCTAAGGCATCATCTGAACTAGTTAAAAATTTAGTTAGAGGAATTGTTCTGGTTGCATTATGTCCTTTAATATTCCATTATGCATCAGTTTTTCAAAAAGATATATTAACTGATAACACAATTTGGTCAGTTGTACTTGGTACAAATGGAACAAGTAGTGATAATCCTATTCAAGCAGGAAATTCTATGGCAACGATGGTTTATATGACGATGTTCCATCCGACGGGTACAGAATATAATGACTTCTTTGATGCAAAAGGTGAATTACAACCATACAAAGATGCATGCTATGGATTTGCAAAGATGTTTGACGGTGATTTATCGAATGACTCAGATAATGATGATGGACAAGCAGTATCTAAATCAAGTTTAAGAAGAGCAACAGACTGGGGCTTAAAATGGGGACTAGCCGGTTCTGTATTTGGAGTTGGATGGCTTACTGGTGCCGCTGGATTCCTAGTAGGAGGAGTAGTTGATATTTTCCATGGACTTGCAAATTGGATAACTGGTAAAGAAGACCCTAAATTGACAGCATGCCAAGAATATTGGATAAATTTATACGCTGCTTCTGGTGGAACTGGTGGTCCAACTGGCGATGAAAATTATAATAAAATGTCGGCGTATAGTCTTAGTTCTAAAGCTAAAGACCCATATAAAGATGATGGAACTACGATTGATGCAATTAAAAACGGATATTTAAATGGAGCAAGTATTTTAGCTGCAAATGTTACACTTGCAGATGAAGTAAGAGATGAAGGATCGATGGAATACTTCTATTTTGCACCTGTTATCGGTGGAATATTAGTATTTATGTTAATTGCATACTCACTTGATATGGCGTATCGTGCATTTAAACTTGCATTCCTTGAGATGATTGCACCAATTCCAATTTTACTTGGTGTAATACCTAAACAAGATGGCATATTTAAAAAATGGGTTGATATGACACTTAAGACTTATATAGATGTATTCGTAAGAGTATTTATAATGGCATTCGTTGTCTATATGATTAATCTTGTGCCAACGTTTGTTGGAGCTCTATTCAAAGGTGCTTCGGGTGGCCTTGAAGGTGGAGCATTACTTAAAGCAATTGTAATAGCATTCTTAGCAATTGGTTTATTAAGATTCGCTAAAGAATTACCTGATATGGTAAAAGATATTGTTAAGAGTGGTGGAGGATTCCTAAAAGATATAGATATCAATCCTATGAATTCATTCAAAAAAGCAAAAGCTGGTATCGACAATGCAGCCAAACCAATTGGTGCAGCAGTTGGTGCAGCAGCAGGTGGAATTGCAGCATTAAAGAGTTCACATGCTAGAAATCCAAAAGAAGGTGGATTCGGAAATGTAATAAGAGGATTAAAAGGAACTTCTGCATTTGCTAAAGGATTTGCTACTGGTGGTAAAGAAGGCTGGAAGAATGGTCTAAATAAAGGCAGTCTAACAAATGCTGTTAATAGAGCCAATGTAGAAAGTGGTAGAAAAGAATTACAAAGAGATGCTGTTGTAAGTGGTATTAAGGGTATTATGAAACCAGGTGGTGTACAAAATCTTGCAGGTATTCTTACAAATGGTAGATTTGGTGAATTTAAGAATGCATGGAATAATAATCTACTTGATGATCAATTATTACAAGCCGGTACTATTTACAGAGATATGGCTAACGGTGGTAAACAATTCTTTAAGGGCGCTGATAGTCAAGTTGAAACTGTTAAAAAGAGTACAGAAAAAGCATTGGAAGAAATTTCAACAAGAGATTTAGCTCCTGCACAAGTAGCTCAAAGAAAACAAGCGTATGCCGATGCCATTAGCGATTTAACAAATAAATTAAATCATGGAATTACAGATGTAAAATCTATAAATGTAGATGGTTTTGAATATGAAGCAAAATCTACAGATGCTTTAATTCAAAAACTTCAAAAAGAACAAGCTCTTGTTTCGGATAAAGAATATGTGGCTGAATATCGTGGTAAAGTAATTAGAAAACTTGATTATAGTCAACTTGAAACTGAAATCAAAAATCAAGAAAGAAAAGCTATTCGTGATAAACAAATTGAAGAAACTTCTAAGGTTATCGGTGAAGAAGGATACGACAATGTTAAGTTATATGCTGCTAAATCACAAGAACTTGATATGAGAAATAAAGATATTCTAAATCCTGTTCAACTTAAAGCACAAGGCGATGAACTTGAAAAAGCATTTAAGGGAGACAATGGTCAAATGATGCTTGATTTCCTTAAAATAGATGCTGACCAAAAACGTGATCTTGGAGCTATTACTCAAGCCATCCAAAAAATTGATTTTGATCAAATTAAGAGTGATGGTGGTACAACGATTAATGGTAAAACAGTTTCAGAGGAAGAAATTAGAAATATGGTTGGAGAACTAGTAGTTTCTATATCTAACGCTGAAGGTAAAGTTGCTAGCAAAGTTAGAAATATCCAATCTTCACTTGAAGGTACTAAGATCGATATGGTTGGTCGTAGCATGGATAACTTAACTCCTGGACCTCCAAAAGATGGAGATAAAGGCGGTAAAAAATAACAATAGATAGAATGAAAAGGAGGCAAAGATATGAATAATAGATATTTAATACCTGCCAATACTAAACGTTCTATGTTGATTTTAGGATTATTTACTAAGGTAGACCTAGTGATATTTATTGTAGGTGTCGTACTAACAATTATGCTTATGATGATTGTTGGCTCCGACACCCCACTGGCTATCGGTGTTAATTTAGCACCATTATTAATCACTACTATCATGGTAGCCCCTGTACCAAATCATAGAAATGTTTGGAATTTTACGGTAAATGTTTATACATTTTTTGCTAATCAAAGAAAATATAGATGGAGAGGTTGGTGTATGTTACATGGCGAAGACGAAGAATCAAAGTAGTGGATCTACAAAGTTTACAGAAGACTGGTTACCTATAATTGATATCAAAAACGGGTATATTAGAGTAAAAGGTGAAGGAATATTAGGAGGAGAACAATATGTTACAGGTGTACGTATTGAACCTAAAAATATCTTTATCACTGATACACAAAATCAAAATTTAGTAATTTCATCACTTATGGATTTCTATAATACGATGCATACTGAATTCTGGTTAGTATGTTGTGATAGACCTGTTGATATCAATTTATATAAATCAGAACTTGAAATAATGTTAAACGAAACACAAAGTCCACAAATAAGAAAATTAATTTCTGAAGATATTCGTAAATGTGAACAATTCAGTGGTCCTACATATAATTCTGTAGATACTGAATTCTACATACTTGTTAAAGATAGCGTTAAAAATATAGATAAATTACAAAAGGTTGTTTCTCAAATGATAGCTGGACTAGCACAAAGTCAATTAAATTCACGTCAAATAACAGATGAAGATGCAAGAGTAATTCTTGATAGTTTCTTCAATGACGGATTAAGAACAGAATTTGGAACGGTGATGAGTTAATGGCAAAACCTACATTTAAAAGTGAAATTGCACCTAAAGGGTTGAATTTTAAACCTAGACAATTTGAAATAGGTGACAAGTTCGCAGTTATTTATACAGTATTAGAATTTCCTTCAGTCATTGGACCTGGATATTTAAGCAATATTTCTTCAATTCCAGGAGCAAAAGTTGTTGTTAAACACATTCCAATTGACTTTTCGGTAATGCAAAGAGCTATCAATAAAGAAGTAATAGAATTAAAAGAAGAATATCAAAAAGAAAACGACTTAACATTTAAAGAGAGAATTAGAAATGATTACGAATCTCTTGAAAACTTTGTTTCAATGCTTGCATCAACTCAATCAAAAGTATTTGATTTCCAATTACATATAATGATTACAGCTGATTCTCAAGAAGAATTAGATGCAAGAAAAGTTCAAGTTAAAAATTATTTAGTATCGCTTCAAATGAGAGCAATACCAATGATGTTTGAACAAGAAAAATGTTTAAAATCAATGATTCCTGTGTTCCCATCACAAGATATTGAAAAGAGAATTGGTGTTCCAATACCATCTCCAACAATAGCTGCTATGTATCCATATGTATTCGATAGCATTAAGGATACTGGAAGGGGAACATTACTTGGAATGGACTCATCTGGTGGTGTAGTTTTATTCAACCAATTCTTATATCAAAAGAAGAAAGAGCAAAATAGAAATAATGCTAACCTAATCATTCTAGGTACATCTGGTTCAGGTAAATCTACAACTGCTAAACTACTTCTTCGTGGTCATATTAGAAATGAATATCAAATCATTTGTATTGACCCTGAAGGTGAACTTGAATCAATGGCAAAAACATTTGGTGGTTCATTCGTAGATTTAGGTAAAGGTGGATCATATGGTATGATTAATCCACTTGAAATAGTTGCTGATACAGATGAAGGTGACGATGGAGCACATGCAGGTAACTCAATATTAACAAGTGCATTACAATCAGTAAGAGCATTCATGAAATATTATGTTCCTGACATTGAAGATGATGTACTTCAAATGTTTAGTGAAGTTTTACAAGAAACTTATAAACGTTTTGGAATAGATTATGAATCTGATTTCACTAAGATGAAGAGTGAAAACTATCCAACATTTGATGATGTTTATACAACAGTAAAAGGTAAGTTAATAGCAATGCCTGAAGCAACTCGTGAAAGAGATGTAATGGAAAGACTAGAACTTAGAGTTAGACCTTTTATCAATGAAGCTAGATATTATTTTAATGGTCACACAACTATTAAATCTGATTCAAACTTTATTGTATTTAGTATTAAAAACTTAATGAATGGTGATATTAATACTCGTAATGCACTATTCTTTAACATATTAAAATATGCATGGAGCTTGAGTTTAGACAAGTCAGTTAACTCTGTAATGTACGTTGATGAAGCTCACGTATTATTATCAGGAAGTAATGAACTTGGAGCTGATTACTTAGCTCAAATGCAAAGACGTGCTAGGAAATATAACACTGGTACAATAATTGTTACACAACAACCTACAGACTTTGCAGCAGAAAAGATTATTACTCAAGGTAAAGCAATTTTCGATAATGCTTCATACTATTTAGTAATGGGTCTTAAGAAACAAGCTGTTGAAGACTTAGCTAAGTTAATAGATTTAAATGATGCTGAAAAAGAAAGTATCAAGACATATCCACAAGGAAGAGGTTTATTCGTATGTGGATCTAGAAGAATGATAATAGACGTTGTACTTACACAAGATGAATTAGATTCATTCGGTGGAGGCGGCGGCCTATAGAATTAGGCGGTGATCTTATGAAGTGTTTAACTAGAAAAAAGATAATGCTATTACTAAGAAGTGTTTTCGTAATAGCACTTTTTTCGGTTGCAGTATTTAATATGATGCCTGTTAAAGCAGATAAAGATTACAGTCAATTTGACTTTAACACATTAGAAGAACAAAATAAGGATAGATGGTTAGCGTATTGTAATGATGCATTTGTTGAATACGGAAAAAAAGAACAAGAAAAGTGTTATGATACGCTTACTGCTAATTTAAAGAAATTTTATGAAAAAATGTATAAGATACTATCTAAGTATCAAGATAGGGATCTTTATATTAATGACCAAGTAATTCTTTGGACAGTATTCTTTAGTCAGTTTTCTACACCTTCAACAGATGCAGACAGTCACAAAGTAAACGCTGATGATAATTTATCTTTATACGAGCAATTTGCAAAAGACTACTTTGGCTTTAACTTAGATGAATCAGATGGAAGTGATGTATCAGTTGATGTTGACTATTCAAAGATAGATTATTATGCAAAAGAAACAGATACATTAAAAACGCTTATTAGAAATGCTGTAGCATATGCAACAGTTTGTTATGGTGTAAATGGAACACCAACAGTTACAACTGCTGAGGATGGGTCTAAACATTATGAGTGTCAAGATGGCTATGCCGCATACGATAATATAGTTGGAGAAAGTGGGTATGTATGCGCCCAAAAAATTAGCTATAACGAAATGGGATTCTGGAAATATTTCACTAGTAAAATAGCTCATGATGAGCGCTTAGGAATATTCCAAAATGTTTTCTTCCTAGGAAAACTATTCCCTGATCCACATTATGATGAGTGTATTGCAAAAGAAGGATATGAAAGAGTTCATTATCAATATGAAGATGATCCTCATGTAAGTTACACAATGTATTTTGATTTCTTGAAAGAAAATAGATATTTTGATGGTAAATCAAATTTACAATATTATTTTGAAGACGTACTTATGCTTGCAGATGTTGATTGCTTGATGGATGATGTTTGTGAAAATTCTTTACAAGCAAAAGATGCAGAAAACCCAGGTGAATATGACAAATGGGAAGAACGTTTAATGCAAGATAGATTAAAAATTATTTATGATATATTAGAGTTCCTAGATTATTATGGAATAGGAATTGAATATGCGGCCTTTATACCTGAAAGTAAACTTATTCCAGGTGGAGGCGCAGGGGATAGAACAGCATATTATTGGCCAATTGGTAGTGATGCTACTGAGGAAAGAGATGGTATTACTTATGCTGATAAAGACCCAGCAAGTACAACTATTACAAGTTATTTTGGTAAAAGAACTCACCCAATTACAGGCGAAGAACATACTCATACTGGTATAGATATAGCTGGTAAAAGAGGAGAAACAAATGTAATAGCTTCTGAAAAAGGTGAAGTTATATCAATTGTTAATACATGTACTGAAGGAGACTTAAAATGTGGAGGAGGATATGGTAATCATATTATCATTTCTCATAACGATGGATATTTCACATTATATGGTCACTTAGCTTCTGTTGATCCAGCAGTAAATGTTGGTGGAAGTGTTATGAAAGGACAAGTTATTGGTAAAGTTGGTTCAACTGGTAATTCAACTGGACCACACTTACACTTTGAAGTAAGAAAAGATACTAACTCATCATCACACGCAATTGATCCACTTACAATATTAAGTGTTTCACAACCTCGTCCAACTGGCTATAAAGGTGGAGACTTCTCAATGAGAAAAACTGCTTTATCAAAAGAAGAATTTGTTTCAGCATTAAAAAATTATTGTAATTCTGGTAAATGTAATGGAAGCAAGGGTCTACAATATTTTGCTGAAAGAGCAGAAACAATTTATGATTTGTCTACTCAAAATGGTTTGAATCCAGAATTTACTGTAGTACGTGCTATATCTGAAGGATTCTCTCCACATTTCACATGTAATAGTAGTTCAAATAACCATTGGGGTATTGGATGCTCTAATGGTGGAGGATGTGGAGCATGTTCAAAATATTCAAGTTTTGAAAATGGTATTGTAGGACTTTCAAATTTAGGAATTGTCAAAAAATATGATTCAGCTCTTGAAGTATTTACAAAAGGACATTATGCATATATTGGTGATAGATGGTTATCCCCAGGTAATTCTGCTGATGGTGGTTGTTATTATTTCCCACATATTAAAGAATACTATACCGATACAGCAAGACGAGCAGAAGTAGAAAGTGCTTGTTCTAGAAGTTGTAGTGGTTCGTCATGTTTAAAGACAAATGATGCAGACCAAGAAGCTTATGGATATTATCAAATACGTGGTATGACTAAAGCAAGATATAACATTTGGGGATTGTAGGTGATAGTATGGCTCAAGAAAAAATAACAAAAGAAGAGAAAAAAGTTTTAAGTATTTGGGCAAGCGTGGTAGTAGTATTAGTTGTAGTATTATTAATACTAAACCACTTTTTCCCAATTAAAACACTTATTAATTCTCTATATGGAAAAAATACTGAAATAATAAATAAATATACAATAATTGGAGACTATTCCAGATACTCAACAGTATCTGGAGCTCTTCAAAAGTATTATTCATTTGTTAATGCAAAAGATTATGATTCAGTAATTAAAATATTAAATGAAGAGTACGTTAAAGATAATAAAATTACAAAAGATAATATAGAAGATTTTATTTCATTCCCTGATGATAAATATGTAACATTTGACCCAAATATAATGTATAGAAAATCTCTTAAAGAAGGAGTTTATTCATATATTATGGATGGAGAAATAGAAGAAAGAGATACAGGGGACGTACTTGGAAAAACATACTATCAAGTTATACTTGATGGTAATACATTCTTGTTTAGTGTAAAACCTCTTACAGAAGAAGAATATGGAGGTCTTAAAAATGAATAAGAAAGTAGTTAAAGAATTTATTAAAGAAAATTTTATA
This sequence comes from Caryophanales bacterium UBA6985, assembly GCA_002450035.1. The sequence continues at coordinate 40,372 of DJYF01000052.1, forward strand.
TGGTGTTTCTTGTTAGTATTCGTAATCTTTGGATTAGGTGGAGCAAAACTTTACAACTACATTAATAATAAAGTAGTTGATAGCAGAACATATGAAAAGCAAGATATAAATATTGAATACGAACCTAAGAATTACGAAGTTAATCAATATAAAGTTATTGAAAGAACAGATGAAGAATTAGCAGAATTCTATTATGACCAAATAAAGAAGATGTGGATTAATAATCCAGGTGAACTATATGATAGAATGACTGAAAAAGCTAAATCTTTAAATGGAACAAGAGAAGAATTTATTAAAAAGATATCTAAATATGTAACTTCCCAAACTCCATCTTCTAAAGTAGCGTTCTACAGAGTTGAAAATGGAAGTGTAGTTATATTAACAAATGAGAAGATGGAAATAATATTAGATACAAACGGAATTAATAATTATAAAATATCATTAATGGCTCAATCAACAAGATAAAAAGAAAGGAGATGGTATCATGAATCCAGGAGCAATAGCAAATGCAGCAGGATCTGCAGCCGGTAGTGCTGCAACAAACGCTGCAGGTAATGTCGCAAGTAATGCTGCAAGCAATGTTGCTAACAATGCAGGAAATATTGCAGGTAAAGCCGCTGCCACAAATGTTCCACAACAACCAAAAGTTGGCGCTACTGCACCAGAACCTGGTGCTTCTACTGGTACCGCTCCTAGTATTGATTCTGCTCCAGAAGGTGGTAACAGTACTCTTGATAAAGTAAAAGATGCTGCTGAAAAGACAGACCAATTATCTGGAGATGAAAACCAAAATGGTGTTCAAGCAGGTGAAGGTGAAGAAGGACCTAAACCTGGAGATAAAGTTGATACAGGTAAAAAGATTGGTGAAGATGGACAAGTCGAGGATTCATCTACAGCTAAATCAATAAAAGCAGCAGGAAGAGTTGTTGCTAGAGTATACGGTGGTGAAGCTGGAGGCCAAGCTGCTGATATGGTTGCTAAAAGTAAACTAGGAGATAAAGCGATAGGAGTTGTCTCTGACGTTGCTGATAAAGCACCAGGAGTTGCACAAGCAACAGAAGTTCTAGATAAAGCAGGTATTGCTGATGGTGTTAATGATGCACTTGATACTTATGAAAAAGCAAAAAGTGGAGATTTAAAAGGTGCAGCAGAATCTGCAAAGAAAACTAAAAAAGATTTAAAGAAAACAAAAAAATTCATGTTGCCTTTTATTATACTTGGTTCTCTACCAATTATAATACCAGCAATTGCAGTTATAGCAGTTGTTGCTGTCGCTGCTCAATCACTTAGTTTTGAATCTACTAAATCCACAGAAGATATATATCAAAATATGTATTATTATGAATGGCCTGAACATCCTGAAAATGAATCTGGTGAAGGTGGTGGAGGAGAATCAGGACCATCTTATGGTGGAGATTATGAAGGTGAAGCTGCAAAAGTACCAAAAAGTGAAAGAATGAAATGGTTATTCCCTGATGGAGTACCAACTACGGAATCAGAAATGCAAAAATATTTAAGTTCAATATCTGTTCCTATATGGACTGGATCTGGTACATCAACAATGAATTTAAGAATTCATTCAAAACTTGCTTCTACATATCAAAAGATATTTGAAGAAATGGCAGCAATAAAGTTCCCAGTTGATCCTAGATGTACAGGAGGATATAATTGGAGACCAATGTCAACAAATCCAAATAAACAATCTTACCATAGTTATGGATCAGTTGTAGACCTTAACTGGACTTATAATCCTTTAGTATATGGTACTGGTAATCCTTACTTAGGTATTTCTCCATATGCAATAACTCAAGATGTAGCTAACATTTGGAAAAAGTATGGATTCTATTGGGGTGGAGATTGGACTTCATACCAAGATTACATGCATTTTACTTATACAAATAATTAAAAGAAAGAGTGATTTATATGAATAATAAGAAAGTATATGTTATGGTTTTAATTCTTTCTTTTTTTGTTTTAGGAATATACTCAATTAATTCCTTAAATACGCCAACAACAAATATTAATATTAATGTTAAAACTTATTTTGATGAAAACTACTTACCAATTGAACAAGTATTTGATGAATATGAACATATAGATGATATACTAGTTGATAACAAATGGGATATTAGTTCAAGTGAATATATAAAGTTTGATCAATCTACAGCAAGAATATATAAATATGATGAAGAAGGAAAAGAAATTGGTAGATATTCATATAGTATTATAGAAACTCTAGGAATTAATAAGAGTACAACTGAAAAAACAGATTTATCAATACTTTATAAAATGACTATTAATAATCAACCACAAGATGTATATATGACAATAGTTACAGAAGATCCAAATACAAAAGTATTATCTTATTATCTAAAATGTGATTATTTTTCAAACAGTTCAGTAAAAATGGATAATACAACAATAAAAGTAGAACCATCTACTGTTGAAGAAGAAACAACTACTGTTACAAATGAAAAAGAAAAGAAAATAAATAGTATATATTTAATTGTAATTGGAGTATTTGCTATTATACTTTTAATTGCAATAATATTTGTTTTATTAAAGTTTGCAAGTGCAGCTAATAAGTATTAGTTGACACTCCAGTAAGCAGTAATGTTATTATCTAAGCATAAATTTATAGAAAAAAGAACGAAAGTATATTATACTATTCGGTGAAAGAAGGGTTATTATGAAGTTCAAGTTTAACGTCACAGCAAAAGATTTTACAACTTTTCTAATATTTAGTGCATTCTTACTTATTACCTGTTCTTTAGGTGTAGGTATTGTATTAACTCTACTAAGAGGAGAAGAACTTACTTTAAATCCATTTATTGGTTTTATGCCAAATAATATATTATTTACATTACTTATATTTTTTGTAGTTGAAATAGTAATATTCTCATCTGTTTCATCAAGTATATTTGAAAAGAGTGATTCTGCAGGATTCGGACTTTCATTTGGTGAAAAAGATTCAAAAGGATATTCTAGATGGTTAAAAGAAAAAGAAATGAAAAAACAATATAAAATTGTTGAAGTAGGTGTTCAAGATGCCGATGCTTCAGCAGCTGGTGTTGTTTTAATTAATAATGGGAAAAGAATGTGGGTAGATAATGGTGAATACCACACACTTGTAATCGGAGTTACTGGTTCAGGTAAAACATCTGCCGTTATTAATCCACTTATATATAGTTTAATTAAAGCTAAAGAATCTATGGTTCTAACAGACCCTAAAGGTGAACTTTATAGAACACATGCAAACCACTTAAAAGCACGTGGCTATAATGTTATAGTTTTAAACTTCCGTGAACCTGAAAAAGGTAATGCATGGAATCCATTAACACTTCCTTATACTTTATATAAAGAAGGAAATGTTGATAAAGCAGTAGAACTTGTAGATGACGTAGGTAAAAATATCGTTAAAGATGCTAAAGCAGATGATCCATTCTGGCAAGATTCTGCTGGTGACTACTTCTCAGGTTGTGCTCTTGGTCTAATTCAAGATGCAAAAGAAGAAGAAGTTAATATTAACTCGATTAATATTATGACAACAGTAGGTGAAGAAAAATTCGGTGCTGGATCTAACTATATTAAGGAATACTTTGGACTTAAAGGTGAAGATTCATCAGCATACGTATTTGCTTCAAATACAATTAACTCACCAACAGAAACAAAAGGTGGTATCCTTTCAACATTTAGACAAAAGATTCGTGTATTCGCATCACGTGAAAATTTATCTGAAATGCTTTCTCATAGTGACTTTAGTATGGCAGATATTGGTAAAAAACCAACTGCAGTATTTATAGTTATTCATGATGAAAAAACAACATACCATGCTCTTGCAACAATATTTATTAAACAATGTTACGAAACATTAATTGATGTTGCTCAAGCTAATGGTGGAGCTCTTCCTGTAAGAACAAACTTCTTACTAGATGAGTTTGCCAACATGCCAGCGTTAAAAGACGTTACAACAATGGTTACAGCAGCACGTTCAAGACATATTAGATTTACATTTATCATTCAAAACTTTGCCCAATTAAACGATGTTTATGGTAAAGATGATGCTGAAACAATTCGTTCTAACTGTGGTAACTTAATTTACTTACTTACAACAGAACTTGCAGCTCTTGAAGAAATATCTAAACTATGTGGTGAAGTTAAGAGTAAAAAAGATGATAAGAGTGAATCACATCCATTAATTACTGTTGCTGACTTACAAAAACTACAAATGAATGAAGTTATCGTTTTAAGAAACAGAGCTCATCCATTTAAAACTAAATTTACTCAAGCATTTAATATCGACTGGGGAGATGAAAAATATCCTGAAGCTGAATTTGTTACTAGAGAAAAACAACCAATTCAAATATTTGATATTAAAGAATTTGTAAAACTACGTATGAAGTCTAAAATGGGCGCTAATGGTGGAATGCCAGGTGGAGGACAAAAGAATCCATTTGGTGGGCTTCCAGGAAATCCATTTGCAGCACTTATGGGTGGTGGCCCTGGTTCATCTCCTATGGGTAATCCTATGGCCTCTTCTTCACCATCTTCAAGAGGAGTATCTCCATTTGAAGAGATGATGAAGAGTAATCAAGGTGGAGCTCGTCCAGTTCCTCCAAGAAACGAAGGACCACAAAATAGATCAACTGGATTTAATATTGAAGAATTAATGAAGAAGATTGACGCAAAGATTGCTGAACTTGAAGCAGAAGAAGCAGCTGAAAATGAAGCAAATAAAGCTAAAGAAACAACTGATTCTAATAAATTTAATCCACTTATTGATGCATCCCCTGCTAAAGACTTAGAAACAAAACCTAAGAGTGATGTATCAAGTGATTTAGGAGAGCCAGAAGAAAAAGCAACAACTACATCATCAATTGCATCATTTAGTGAAATGGTTAATAAAGCCATGCATAGTGAACCAACATCATCACCAATGGTTACTAATCCAATTGATACTGAAACTAAGGCACCTGTGATGCCTACAGAACCAATTATTAATAAACCATTAGGTGGAATAGTTGATCCAACTAAACAAATGACTTATGAAATGTACAAGAATGACGCTAATACAAAAGAAATAAAGGTTGAACCTGTTCAACAACAAGAACAAGTACCTCCTCAAACTGTAAAGGAAACACCTAAAGTTGAGAAGGTTGAAGTTAAACCAAACCCTTATGATAACGTATCTGACGATCAATTCTTTGATGATTTCTTTGACGAAGAATAATTATTCTTCGTCTTTTTTATGATATAATTTTATTGGTGATGATATGAATGATCTTGGAAGTGAGTTAACAAGTTTTATTATGTCATTTGGTATATTAGGAGGGCTCTTAAATAATTTATTTATTATTATTGAAGCAGTTATACCTATGTTACCACTAAGTGCATTTGTTGCCATTAATATAATCATGTATGGGGGAGTAATGGCATTTTTCTTAAGCTGGATATTTACCATTCTAGGTGGATCTCTTATGTTTTGGATATGCCGTAACAAAATAAAGTCTTTTGTAGATAGAAAAATACAAGAAAATGCTAACTTTGATAAAGCACTTAAATTATCAAAACATATAGATAATATGAGTATATCAACACTTAGTGTTTTAATAGCTTGTCCTTTTACACCATCATTTGTAATAAATGTAGGTGGAGGACTATCTAACATGAGTTTTTTAAAATATATTATATCTATGATAATAGGTAAGTCCTGTATGATTTATTTTTTATGTTATATAGGAGATAATATAGTAGAAAGTATAAATAATCCAATGATACTAATTAGAATAATTATATTACTATTAATTGCTTATATAGTAAGTGTAATAGTTAATAATATAGTATCTAAGAAAATTAACAGAAAGAAGGAAAAATAATATGAATAATACATTACTAATTATAGTTTTAGTTATATCAGTACTTAGCTTAATTACTAATATAGTAATTATGTTTAAGAAAAATGATAACTCTGAAATAACTAAAGAACTAGGTGAATTTAGAAGAGAAATAACTAAAGAAATTGGAGATTTTAAGTATGATTTCTCAAGAAGTTTATCTAATGACTTTGATAAGATTAATGATAAGATTGAAAATAAACTTCTTAGTATAAGTGATCGTGTAAATGAAAGACTAGATAACTCTTTAGAGAAAACTAACAAGACATTTAGTAATATCTTAGAACGTTTAACTAAGATAGATGAAGCTCAAAAAAATATAGATTTATTATCTAAAGATATTATTAATTTACAAAGTGTACTTACAGACAAGAAGACACGTGGTACATTTGGTGAAATAAATTTAAATTATATTCTTACATCTATATTTGGAGAGAAAAAAGAAATATATGACTTACAACATAAGATGAGTAATGGTTATATTGCAGACTCAATACTATTTGCTCCAGAACCACTTGGTACAATTTGTATAGACTCTAAGTTTCCACTTGAAAACTATGAACGTATGTGTGATAGAAAACTAGATCAAGCATCTCGCGATACAGCATTTAAAGCATTCAAAGCAGATGTTAAAAAGCATATTGATGCTATTAGTTCTAAATATATTATTCCAGGAGAAACTACTAATCAAGCAATCATGTTCTTACCTGCAGAAGCAGTATTTGCAGAACTAAATGCATATCATGAAGATTTACTAAAATATGCCTATAACAAGAATGTTTGGATATGTGGTCCAACAACACTTATGGCGACACTAACTACTATTCAAATGATTGTTAAGAATATTGAAAGGAATAAATATACTGAAGTAATTCATAATGAACTTAATAAACTTGGTATTGAATTCAGACGTTATAAAGAACGTTGGGATAAACTATCTAAGAGCATTGATTCAGTATCAAATGAAGTAAGAGATATCAACGTAACAACAGATAAGATTACTAAGAAGTTTGATTTAATTAGTAATGCGGATATTAAAGCACTAGACTATAAAGAAGAAGAGTAAATAAGACTATTCTTCTTTTCTTTGTCTATAAAAATGTACTTGAATATGTTATACTTAGTTAGGTAAGGTGATAAATAGAATGGAATTTATAGAATTAAAAAATGTCTTTAAAGTATATAAAAATGGTGTATCTGCCTTAGCTGACGTAAGTTTATCAATTAAGAAAGGTGAGTTTGTTTTCATCATTGGTCAATCTGGCTCAGGTAAATCCACTTTGTCTAAATTATTATATAGAGAAGAAAAACCAAATCGTGGTTCAGTATATGTAGGTGGAGTAAACGTTTCTAAACTTAGAAATAGTAATGTTTACAAATTAAGAAGAAAGATTGGAGTAGTATTCCAAGACTTTAAACTTCTACCTAAATTAACTGTATATGAAAATGTTGCTTATCCACTTGAAACATATGGTATGTCTAAAGGTGAAATAAGAACTAAAGTACTTGCAGCTCTAGATACAGTTGGATTAAAGGATAGACTTCACTCATTTCCAAATGAATTATCAGGTGGAGAACAACAAAGAGTTGGTCTTGCAAGAGCTATAGTAAACGAACCAAAACTAATAATATGTGATGAACCAACTGGAGACTTAGATCCAAAATTAAGTCGCGAAGTAATGGATTTCATTGAAAAAATTAATGTTGAACTTGGTTCTACAATTATCATGGCAACACATGATAAAGAAATAGTTAATAGAATGAAAAAAAGAGTAATATGTCTTCATGATGGAGTAGTAATCTCAGATAAAGAAAAAGGAGGTTATATCGAAGATGAGACTAATTAGAATATTTAATAAAAGTATAAAAGATGCTTTTAAAAGTACATTTAGAAACTTCTCTTTATCAATAGCTTCTATTTCATGTATTACTATTACACTTATAATTGTTGCACTTGCATTATTTGCAACTTATAACGTTAATAATATTACAAGAAAGATTGAAGGAGTACTAGAAATAATAGTATTCGTTGATAGAGATGCAAGTGATGATGAAATTGCTGAATTAAAACAAGAAATAAATACTATTAAGAACGTTGATGAATCTAAAACAGAATATCGTTCTAAAGAAGAACTTGCTGAAAAACTAAGAAGAGAAGATGAATCCTTTGCATCAATGCTTGATACACTTGATTCAAATCCACTTCAACCAACATTTGTTGTCCTTGTTAAAGACGTAACAAAGATAAGTGATACAGCAACTAAAATAAAAGGACTACATAGAGTAACTACAGTTAAATATGGAGAATCCTTAGTTAATAAGATGTTAAATGTATTTGGAATGTTAAGAAATGGCTTTGCAATAGCCGTAATTGCACTTATATTTGTAACAGCCTTCTTAGTAGGAAATACAATTAAGATAACAATATTCTCAAGAAGACAAGAAATTCAAATCATGAGACTTGTTGGTACAAGTAATACTGTTATTAAATTACCTTTCTTATTTGAAGGTTTAATCCTTGGAGTAATAGGTGGAGCCTTAGCTTCAATTATTTCTCTATTTGCATATTACTTCTTATATGACTTTACAAATGGAACACTATTTACTAGTCTTGCTCCACTTGTAAATCCATCAACAATTATTCTAGATACAACTTTAGTATTATTACTAATAGGTGGACTAGTTGGTATGTTTGGTTCACTATTATCTGCTAGAAAGTATTTGAAGATATAATGAAGAAACTAAGAAGTATTTTAATAGTATTTGTTATTATTCTTTGTATTATTATTCCTCTTGGTGCAGAAGCAAAATCAAACGCTAAAACACTAGCAGAATTAAGAAAAGAATTACAAGCACTTAAGAATAAAGAAGCAAGTAATAAAGCAACAAAGAATCAAACAAAATCTAATATCAATTCTGCTACTAACTCAATAACAAATAAGAAGTCAGAGATTGAAACAAATACTCAAACAATTAAGGATGCAACAGAAGAGTCCGAAAGACTTACTAAAGAAATAGCAGAGGGTAAGATAGAACTTGAAAAATTAGTTGCAGCCTATCAGTTAGCATCAGAAAATAATATATATCTTGAATATGTATTTAATTCTAAAGACTATGAAGACTTGGTATATAGAACAGCTTTATCTGAACAAGTAATGTCTTATGTTAATGATGAAATTGATTCATGGAATAATAAGATTGAATATAATAAAGAATTAAAAGTTGAACTTGCAAATAAATCTGCTCAACTAGAAGAAGATATTAACTCTTTATCATCATCTATTGAAGAATGGGGTAATACTCTAAAACAATTAGATGAAAAAGCTCTTTCAATTACTGATGAAATTAAGAGTACTCAAGAGTTAATAGATTATTATAAAAATATAGGTTGTGGTGAAAACGAGAACCTAGAATCATGTGTAGCTGTAAAAGGAGATACAATGTTTATTAGACCTTTATATAAAGGTACTGTAACATCTTACTATGGATATAGAATAAGTCCTATTACAGGTAAAGCACAATCATTCCATAATGGAACAGACATAGGTGGAAATTCAGAAGGAACACCAGTATATGCTGTTGCAAATGGTATGGTAGGAAAAATTATTAGAAAAGCTTCTTGTGGTGGTAACCAAGTATTCGTATATCATACAGTTAAAGGAGTTAAATATACAACTAACTACATGCATTTATTAACAATAAATGTATCAGTTGGTCAACAAGTTTCATCAGCAACACAAATAGGTACTGTTGGTGGTGGAAGAGGAACAAGTAGTTATGAAACATGTTCAACTGGTGCTCACTTACACTTAAGTTTAGCAACTGGTTGGTATGGTCAAACATATACATCATATTCTCAATATACATCTCATTTATTAGATGCTAGAAATTATATTAATATACCTAAAATGGGAGTATGGTTCTACGGTAGATATTAGGAGGTTTTTATGAAAGATAGAATATTAGGAGCAGCAATATTAGTAGTTTTATTACTACCAGCATTTTTTATAGGTGGTTGGTTAATGAAAGCAGTAATTTCTTTAATTGCTTGTGGTGCAATTTATGAGTTACTTAAAACTACAAATAAGAAAACTCCAATTATTATTTATATTCTAAGCATGATCTTAACTTTGATGATTATACTTAAAGATAGCATTAGCTGTATAAGTCCTGAAGTATTTTCACCAACTACTTTCTTAATGCTTTCAGTTCTTGTTTTGCTTATACCATGTATATTCTTAAGAGAAAAAGGATATGGAGCAAATGATGCCCTAAAAGCATTTGGAAGTGTATTATTTATTGGTGTTGCTTTATCATCAATATCAAAACTATATGACATTAATAAATATCAAGTATTATTTGTGGTATTAATTGCAGTTACTACAGATGTATTTGCTTTATTTGGAGGAATGCTTATTGGTAAAACTCCACTTACTAAGATTAGTCCTAAAAAGACAGTTGAAGGTAGTTGTGTAGGAACTATTATTTGCTTTATAGTATGTACTACTTACTATGTACTAGTAATTCATAGTTATAAATTAGGAGTAGCAATACCAATGGTAATAGCATTAAGTGTAGCTGGACAAATTGGAGATTTATTCTTTAGTTTAATTAAAAGAGAAAATAATATTAAAGATTATTCTCATCTTATTCCAGGACACGGAGGTATTCTTGATAGATTTGATAGTTTAATATTTATCTCTTTAGTTTATTCATTAATAATTAACATCATTTAGGAGGGGTTAAATGGCAACAAGAAAAAAGATGACAAAAGTTTCAAAAGAATTAGATAAAAAAATTGCTAAAGATATAAAAGAAGGAAATGGCTATAAAGGTTTAGATTTAAAGGAAGAAAAACCAAAAGAGAAAAAGGCCAAAGAAGAAAATGATGAAGTAACTTTTAAAAGCATTATAGAGTTAATTGTCATTGTTATAGCAGTAATAGTTATTTTAATCTTCTTCCCTCATACAGTAATATGGAATATAATAGTTCTTCTACTTATGTTAAGTCTTTTAATTACAGTTCACGAATTTGGACACTTTATAGTTGCTAAACTATTTGGTGTTCATGTATATGAATTTGCAATTGGAATGGGACCTAAAGTATTAAGTTTTAAAAGAAAAAATGATCCAACTGTTTATTCTCTAAGAGCACTTCCTATTGGAGGATTTAATCAATTAGCTGGTGAAGTAGGAGAAGATGATGATAGTCTTCCTAAAGATAAATTCATGTGTAATAAACCTAAATGGCAAAGAGTATTAATTCTTTGTGCAGGTGTTACAATGAACTTCCTTTTAGCACTTATCTTCTTATTCATGTTATCCTCGATTTGGGGTTCAGCAGAACAAAGAAGTATAGTTGCAGGAATTATTCCTGAAAGTGGTGCTGAGGTAGCTGGTATTACTAAAGGGGATAAAATTCTTAAACTAAATGGTCATGATGCATCTTCAGTTGATGCTCTAAACATTGCAGGATTACTTAAAAATAAAAATGACTATAATACTTATATAGTTGAACATAAAGATGGGAAAAGAGAAACTTATAAAGTAGATATGTATGAGTTTGTAATATCAAATGATACAGGTTCAATTGTTGATAAGATAACAAAGGAAAACACTAAAGAGAACATTTTAAAGAATGCTTCTCTAAAAGAAGAAGATGTTACTGTATCTAAACTTGCTGGTCTTCAATTTGATAATACTCCTCATAAAGGATTTATTCATTCTCTTAAATATGCAGGAGTTAAGTTTGTTAATACAGTTAAAATAATGATTACTATCATAGTAAACTTAATAACTGGTAACTTAGGAATGGATGCTTTATCTGGACCAGTTGGTATGTATACTGTAATAGATCAAGCAACTAACATAGGTTCTAAGTCATATGCATTCTATAATATGATTTACTTAACTGCTTATATATCTATTAACCTTGGAGTAATGAATATACTTCCATTCCCAGCATTTGATGGAGGTCAATTACTATTTGTAATATATGAAGCAATTACTCGTAAGAAAGGAAATGCTAATGTAGAAGGACTTATAAATCTAATAGGATTTGTACTTATCTTCTCACTTATGATTTATATAACATTCAAGGATGTATTAAAATTAATAGGATAATTTTTACATCCTTTTTTCTTTGCACTTGTTTTATTAAAATATATCTTATAGTATAATATTTAATAGAATAGGTGTGATATAAAATGGATATAGTTTATATTCTATTAGGCGTTATTTTCGTTTTATTGCTTGTTCTTTTATTCGTTGTTCTAATAAGAATTAATAATAAAAAAATTAAAGGAGAACTTGAGTATATAAGTGAGAATTATGATATATCTCAATTTAAAAATGATGCTCTTACAACAGATTCTCCTGATATATATAATTACAAATTAACCGCAGTTATGAAAGCCCAACAAAATAAAATTGCTGAACTTCAAAACCAAATAAATAAGCTTCAACAAAATGTAGAAAAAAGTGCTGAAGAGTTAGAAGCAGAAAGAGCAAAGGTAAGAGAAGCAGTAGAAAAAAATAATGCACCTGTTGTTAATATTCCTCTTCCTGAAATGAAAGATGAAGAAATAGCTATTATAGATGATACTATTCCAACTGGTACAAATGAAAACCCAAGTGAAGTAATAAAAATTCCAGGAGTAAATGTTCCAGAAGAAAAGATAGTTGATAATGGTGAAGAAATAGAAGTAGTTGGAAGTGAAGAGTTAAAAGAAGATGGAGAAGAAATAGAAATACCTAATACTGCAATTGAGAAGGTAACTACTCCTACGAGTAACACTCAACCACCACTTAAGATTACAGAAGTAAAAGTAAATACAAATCCAATTGGATATGCTAATGCTCAAGAAAAAGCATTTGCATCAATCACGGATGGTAATACTACAATTAATAGAGATATAAAATCTACTACTCCTGAACAAAAAAATCTTTCATATAAAACAGAAGTACTAGATTTATCAGAAATAAAAGAGTTGATGAATAATGAAAAAAATTAAAGAATTTAATAAAGTATATTTAGAATATCCTGATGAAAAAGTATTAAAAGATGAAGAATTAAAAGAATTAATGGAACAAAAGAGACAACTTCAAGAAAAAAGAATAATGCTTACAAAAGAGGATATTTTAAGAAGATTAAATGAAGAAAAAAGGGTATATACAAGATAATATAACCCTTTTTTTTACCCCTAGGAGGATGTTTTTCTTCAATAAAAACGTTTTATATTGTATAATAGGTTAAGGTGATGAAAATGGCAGTAAAAAAATATGATGCAGATTCGATTAAGATTCTTGAAGGACTAGAAGCAGTTCGTAAAAGACCTGGTATGTATATAGGTTCTACTGATAAAAGAGGACTTCATCACTTGGTTTGGGAAATAATTGATAATGGTATTGATGAAATTATAAATGGATATGGTAATACTATTAAAATTATTTTAAATAAAGATGGATCAATTACTATCGCTGATAATGGTCGTGGTGTTCCAATTGGAATGCACTCATCTGGTAAATCTACTCCTGAAGTAGTTTATACAGTACTACATGCAGGTGGTAAATTTGAAGAAGGAAACTATAAAGTTTCAGGTGGTCTTCATGGTGTAGGTGCATCTGTTGTTAATGCATTATCTGATTGGATGGATGTAATTATCTATAATGATGGTAAAATATCTGAAATTAAGTTTAAAAATGGTGGAGAAGTAGCAGAACCATTAAAGACAATTGGTGAATCAAAGAAAACTGGTACAATTGTTACTTTCATGCCAAATTATGAAATATTCAAAAATTGTCAATTTTCTTTTTCCACTATATGCGAAAGAAATCAAGAAAGTGCATTCTTAAATCCTAATCTAACTATTGAACTTGAGAATAGAGTAAGTGATGAAGTACAAAAGGTAACTTATCACTATGAAAAAGGATTAGAAGCATTCGTAGAATATATGAATGAAGATAAAAATGTACTTGATAATATAATTAATATTCATGGAGAAAAAAGTAAGATCGTTGTTGATGTAGCTCTTCAATATACTGACTCTTATAATGAATCAATTATCTCATTTGTTAACAATGTTAAAACAAGTGATGGTGGTTCACATGAAGTTGGTTTTAAATCAGGATTAACTAAAATATTCAATGATTATTGTAGAGAAAACAATATCTTAAAAGCTAAAGACTCTAACTTTGATGGAAGTGATGTAAGAGAAGGTCTAACTGCAGTAATTAACTTAAAAGTTCCTGAAGAACTATTACAATTTGAAGGACAAACTAAAGGTAAACTTGGTACACCTGAAGCGCGCGTTGCAGTAGAACAAATTGTCTATGATAATTTAAAGTTCTATCTACATGAACATAAGTCAGAAGCCATGGCTATATGTGATAAGATGACTAACTCTAAATTTGCAAGAGAAGCTGCAAGAAAAGCAAGAGAAGAAGCTAGACTTGGAAAGAGTAAGAAAATGAAACAAGCAAGTCTTTCTGATAAACTAACACCTCCTCAAGGACATAACTCAAAAATAAATGAATTATTCATTGTAGAAGGTACATCAGCAGGAGGATCAGCTAAACAAGGAAGAGATAGAAAATTCCAAGGAGTACTTCCTTTAAGAGGAAAGGTTCTTAATACTGAAAAAGCCAGTCTTGCAGATGCTTATAAGAATGAAGAACTTAATACGTTAATTCAATGTATAGGTGGAGGAGTAGGACAAGAATTTGACGTTAAAGACATTAAGTATGATAAAGTAATTATCATGACAGATGCCGATGATGATGGATGTCATATTCAATGTTTATTATTAACATTCTTCTATCGTTTCATGAGACCTTTAATTGAAGAAGGACATTTATATATCGCAATGCCTCCTTTATATAAAGTAGATTTCCCGGGTAAAAAAGATGCTTCTGTATATTGTTATACTAATGAAGAATTAAAAGAAGTAACTGAAGGTAAAACAAACTATCAAGTACAACGTTACAAAGGACTTGGTGAAATGAATCCAGGACCATTAAGAGAAACAACAATGGATCCAAAGACTCGTAATCTAATTCAAGTAACTATTACAGATGATATGCTTGCTGAAAAGAGAGTATCAGTACTAATGGGAGATAAAGTAGAACCAAGAAAAGCTTGGATTAACGAAAATGTAGACTTTACTCTTGAAGATGATTTCAAGAAAAAAAATAATGAATAGAAGTATTAAAAATACTTCTATTTTTATATACATTCGTACAAGTGTTTGATATAATTAAATAGTAATGAAAAATTAATTATGATATAATTTAGATGGTGATAATATGGATGAAGAAAAACATATAAAATATTATTCCGTTACTCAATATAATACATCTATTAAGAATTATTTAGATGGAATTCCACAATTAAATGATGTACATATCAAGGGTGAAATAAGTAACTGGAAAGGTGCTACAAGAGGACACTTATATTTTACTTTAAAAGATGAAGAGTCTCGTATAAGTGCAGTTATGTTCTCGTCTTCTGCTTCTCACTTAGAGTTTACTCCTAAAGAAGGAGATAAGGTTTTAGTAGATGGTAGAATTTCAGCTTATCCAACATCAGGAACATATCAAGTATATATAAATAAAATGGTTCTTGATGGAGAAGGAGATTTACTAAAAAAACTTGAAGAGTTAAAGAAAAAATTAGAAGCTGAAGGTTTATTTAAACAAGAACATAAAAAGCCAATTCCTAAGTTTCCTAAAAGAATTGGAGTTATTACTTCTAGTAATGTAAATCAAGCAGCAGTGCATGATATTATTACAACAATTAATAGAAGATATCCAATATGTGAAGTAATATTATTTCCAGCCATGGTTCAAGGAGAACAAGCTAAGTTTGATATAGTTAAACAAATTGAAGAAGCAAATGATCCTAAGTATTGCCTTGATACATTAATAGTTGGAAGAGGTGGAGGTTCTATTGAAGACTTATGGGCATTTAATGAAGAAATAGTAGCTCGTGCAATATATAATTCAAATGTACCAATTATCTCAGCCGTAGGTCATGATATTGATTACACAATTGCTGACTTTGTAGCAGACCTAAGAGCTGCAACACCAACAGCTGGTGCAGAACTTGCAGTTCCAAATCTTGCTGATGTAAAATCAATGCTAAACCAATATCAAATAAGATCTAATAATGCAATTAGTACAAAAATAAGAAGACTTAAAGATATCTTAGAAAAGATAAAGAAGAGTTATGTATTACAAAATCCACTTGCATCTTTTGAAATAAAAGAACAAAAATTAGATGAATTAATTAATAGATTAAATACAAATCTTATTAATAAAATTAATAATGCTAAGACTAGATATAATACACTTATATCAAAAAGAATTGTTAAACATCCTGAAGAGATGTTTATAGCATATAAGAATCAAATGGAATTAATGATTAATAAACTTGAATTATTAAATCCACTTAATGTCCTTAAGAAAGGTTACACAGTAACTGAAGTTAATGATAAACCGTTAAAATCAATTAAAGATGTTAAAGTAAATGATAAACTAAGAATCAAAGTTATTGATGGTGAAATAAATGCAAATGTAGAAGGAGTTAAATAAGATGGCAAAAGAAGAAAAAAAGTTTGAAGAATTAATGGAAGAAGTTGAAACTATTGTTGAATCTTTAGAAAATGGAGATGTAGATTTAGAAGAATCTATAAAGAAATATACAGAAGCTATGAAGATAGTTAAAACTTGTTCAGAAAAACTTGAAAGTGCAACTGAAACAGTTAATAAAGTATTAACTGAAAATGGAACTTTAGAAAACTTAGAAGTATAAGAAATATTTTTAAAATATTTCTTTTTATTTTGAATATTGTTATACTAGATATAAGGTAGGTGGATATAATGAAGAAAAATAAAGTAACTGATGAAACTTTAAGAAAGATGGCATCATATATTATTATTGTTTCAGTAGTTTTTATATCTGTAATACTTTTATTTGTAATATATATGGAAGTAAGTTTAAAATCCCCACTTGATTATAAAGCTAACAATAGTATTGAAGATATACTTATAAAAAATGAATTTAAAGAGTTAATAATAGGTGAGAGTCCTTTAAATCTAGAAGAGCTTTGTATAGAAGGATGTGCTTATAAGAAAGATGACTTTGGTAAGACTAATTACTATAAAATAAATCATGAAAACGGAGAGTATAAGTTATTTATAATTACTAATAGTGCAAGAGTAGATGAAATATTCCTAGGTAAGAGAATAACCAATCTTTCAGTTGGTTATTATAAAGATAATATAATATTTAAATATGTGTATAATGATGATGTAGATGAGTATGATGAAGTAATTCTTTATAATGGAGTAAGTACCCAAGTAATTACATCTATGTATACAAATGAAATGGAAGTTACTGATGAAGGAATAATCTATTATCAATTTGCATGTTTAAATGAAGCATATACAAATACAATGAAACAAAAATATTTGTTAGTTCCATTTAATACTATTCCAACACTTATAGGTGAAGAAAAGATTAATTATTCAAAATGTTAAAAAAAGTTGTCAAGTTTGACAACTTTTTTATTGTTTACTTTGATGTATATAATCAATAATGTTAAAATAGAAAATACAGGACTAATTAGGAAGGTGAATAAATATGACATACGTTAATGAGGTTGATTTTAGAGAACCTGTTAGAAGAAAATTAGAATTTTTTGGACTACATAATGAAACATACTTAGATGTTATATGTGATGGTATGTTTGCAAAAATATTTAAAGATGCATTAGGTTCATATAGTATTCCATCTGATGATATAGTTTTAAGCAAATTGGATGGTGATTGTGCATTTAAGTATGAATTTAAAACAATCTATTCAGAAGATGAAAACAGTAATGTTATCGAAATTCTTTCAAATGCTGATGGAGGAGTTGCTCTTAGAGCAGATTTAGGTAATACTCATTTTTATGCAATTGCAAAGAATAATACTTTAACTTTTGGAACACTTAAAGATGATCAATTTGTAGAATCAGTTGTTAACCTATCTGGTAATGATGTTAAATCAATTGAAGTAACTAGAAATAATCTAGATAATCAAGTTGTTCAAAATGCAACTGTCAAACCAATGGGTATAAAGTTAAAGGCAAATGAATATTATTCATATACACCTAAGAAACATGGTGATAAACCAGAAACAGTTGGAAGATTTATAAACAAATTTGATAGGTCTTCAAGACTCATGGCTGTTACAACTTCTAGAGAATTAAAAGAGAATGCACCTTTTATTCCAAATATAATTGAATCAACAGTTCAAGAGATGGATAAAGACCTTGCATTAGAAGAAGTTAAAAAAAGAAGATTACATAAATAATGTAATCTTTTTTTGTAAACACTTATTTTTTTTCTTGTTGTTAGTCAATAATAATCATATAATTAAAGTATGATAGGAGTGAATGTATGGATACAAATATTTTAACTAGCAACGGAATAGATATTAATAAAGGATTAGAATTACTTGGAGATATGGATATGTATAATGATACTCTAAGAGATTTTATTACTGAGTCAGAAACAAGAATACCTCAAATCCAAAATGCACTTGCAACTGGAGACATGGAAACATATGGTATTTTAACTCATGCTATGAAAAGTGATTCTAAATATCTAGGATTTGATAAATTAGCTGAATTATCATATAACCATGAAATGGCTGGTAAAGGTGGAGATGTTGCTTATGCTCAAACTAACAATCCAGAATTAATGGCTGAAGCTAATAGAATTATTACAGTTGTAAAACAATATTTAGGACTATAATTAATCAGGGTGGTAATCATTATTTAACCGAGGTGATTATATGAACATCAATGAAATTGTTAAAAATATACCAAATGCTATAGCAAAGTACTTTAAACATATTTATATAGTAAGTAAGAGTAGGAATGAATTCTATTCAATTGATTACTCAGGTTCTAAAACAAAAGTAGAACCAAAGAAAAAATTCAAGGAAATAGAAAATGTTTTAAGTAATTATAATAAATCATGGGAGTCTATTGTTAATACTAAAAAAGGTATTTATACATCAGATAAACATGGTGATGATCTTATTCTTATGGATGACTTAGGAGATTATAGAGTTTTATACTTAATTAATCTTATTCCTAAGAAAGAAACTAAGAAATATAAGATTATAGTTGCAGATGACTCAACTATTATTACTAAATTCTTATATAAATTATTTAAAGATCAATATGATGTATTAATAGCTCATAATGGTAAAGATGCAATTAATCTTATTGAAGGAAATGATTTAAAAGATATAGCAGGATGCTTTATTGATTTAAACATGCCTATATCAACAGGATATGATGTACTTGATTATTTTAAGAAAAATAATCTATTTAAAACAATACCTGTTTCAATCATATCTGGTGAAGATGATGTAGACACTATATCTAAGATTACTATTGAATATGATGTAGTAGATATGTTAAGAAAACCATTTGATCAAACAGCGGCTAGAGATTTAGTAACTAAAACAATTAATTTTAATAAATAGAAGTGTAAACTTCTATTTTTTGTTGTAATTATTTTGTTTAATGATATTATATATACCATTAACAGGGGGATATTATGAATAGAAACAAATTAATTGAAGCGATAGAAAAAGGCATCATGGCTTCCCAGATGGCAATTAATTTTAAAATGCATGATTTAAATTTATATGAAGAAATAAATAAGTTAGAAAATGAAGGTTATACACTTCATAGAACTTATTATTCAGATGGACAATTTAAATATGAATTTGGAGCAGATAATAAGAAAAATTTAACACGTGATATTGATATTGTTACTAGACCAGATGAAAGAGAAGTTAGACTTTTATGTATGTCTGATTTACATTACACTTCTGTTGGTGAGAATAGAAGTGCAATACATATTGCTTATAATCATGCCAAAACTCATGGCATACATGTAATACTAGTTCCAGGAGATATTCTACATGGTAAATTTAGTTCTGTAGATGAAAAATATAAACCAGGTGTTGAACAAATAAAAACATTCTTAAAAGACTTTCCGTTTGATAATGATATAATTGTAATTGGTACTGGTGGAGACCACGATGAATCAATTTATAGTAATGATCATATAGATCCACTTAAAGTTATATCTAAAAGTAGACATAATATAGTTCTACCAGGATATTTTAAAACAGTAGTTAATATTAAAAACTCTAAGATTATATTAACTCATACTAATAAAATGAATAAATCATATGACATAAATTACACTGATGATTATCAACTTAAGGTATGTGGTCATCCTCATAAATATGCATTCATGGATGGTAACTCTAAAGTTAAAGTAGTTGCTCCTACAATTAGCAATATTATAGCTCCAATAAGTTCATTCTTAGAATTTATCTTATTGTATAATGAAGATAATTATTTACAAAAAATGGTAGTTAAGCATTATGGTGTATTAGATGGAAAAGAAATATTCTTAGGGGAAACAACAACTAATATAACTAACTCAGAAGTTAAAAATGATAATATTGAAAATTATAGTCATAAGACTATTAGAAATCCATATCCATATCAAGAAATTCCTGATAATGATACACTAGTTCAAGAACTACAAAAAGATAATAATGAGAAAACAACAAGATTAGAAACACTTGAAGCTAAGTACTATGATGTTTCTAAAGAAAATGAAGAAAATAAAAAAATGAATGAAAAACTTAGTATTTCACTTGAAACAGCAGAAGATCAAGCACGTAAATTGGATTTAATAAATGAACAATTAAAACAAGATAGTTCATTTAAATCAGAAAAGATATGTGATTTAAAAAATACTAATAAAAAGTTAAAGAAAACTAATTTTGATTTAACTGTATCTAAGAAAGAATTAGAAGACGAGAGAAAAGAGTTAATGAGTGAACTTTTAGAACTAAGAGAAAAAGTATCTCTTTATGAAGAAAAACTAGAAATTAAAAGTCGCCGTATAAGTGAAGTTGAAAAAGATAATGAAGCATTATCAACATGGAAAAGAATGTATAAAGATTATTACTATGACTTACGTAATAAATTATTAAATCAACAAAGCCAAGCTGAATTACCAACAATACCAATTGATTTAACTGAGGATGAATCAATAGTAGAAAATACTTTAGAAGTTGAATCAATTGTAGAAACTGAAGAAGTAATAGTAGAAAGCTTTGATGATGCTTTAGATGAAGTAAAAGATAACTTCAGAGAACAAATTGATAATGAACAAACTCAAAAGAGAAGAAAAAAAGAATTTAAACAAAACAAGTTTGATTATTCTCAAAGAAGTAAAGCAGATAGAATCGAAGAATTAAAAAGTAAACTTAGAAAGTAAGTAATATAAATGGAAAAAGAATACGCGATAAAAAGAACAAGAGCTATTTATATTGAATTGTTATTATTTCAAAATGAACTAATTAAGAGAATTAATGAATTAGTAGTTAAACAAGATGAGGATTATATAAAGCAAAATGTAATACCTGTTTATGATTCTAATGATCATGATTACTCAGTAAAAGCATTAGATGACCTAAATAAAGCAATAGATAAAATTGAAGAAGTAAACATGCTTTTATATAGCATGCTATACGATATGCTTTTTGATAAAAAAATCATATTTGTAGATGAAGCAGACAACATCTATGATGAAGAGATTCTATCAGATGAAAAAGCAGAAGAAATTATATCTTCACTTGAAAGTTATAAAACTAGAAGGAAGTAAGTGTATTTTAAATACACTTATTTTATTGCAAAAATAGAATAAAAATGTTAATATCTTTACGTATTAAGGAGGAACCTTATGAAAAAAGTAATTATTATTAAATATGCTGAATTAAATACTAAAAAAGATAATATTGATTTCTTTTTAAAGATATTAAAGAAAAATATTGAGACTACTTTAAATGATAATACTAAGAAAATTACTTATGACCATGGACGTATGTTTATTGAGTCAGAAAGTGATGACTTTGAAGAATTATTAGAAAAGATTAAAAATGTATTTGGTATTCATGAAATTAATATTGCTTATAAATTAGAAACAACTGACTTTGAAGAAATAAAATCTACTTTAGCTGAACTAGTTAAAGAACAAACTTTTTCTACTTTTAGGGTTACTACAAAAAGAAGTGATAAGTCATATCCTTTAGACTCTATGGAAATTAGTAGAATATTAGGTGGGGTAGTATTAAGAACTTTAAATGGAAAAGTAAGTGTTGATGTTCATAATCCTGAAGTAACTATAAATGTTGAAGTAAGACGTGGAAAGTCATATATCTATTTTGAAAAAGTAAAAGGATTAGGTGGTTATCCAGTTGGTGCAGCAGGAAAGGGTCTACTTATGTTATCAGGTGGAATTGATTCACCAGTTGCCGGATATCTTGCTATGAAACGTGGAGTAAGAATAGAAGCAATCTATTTTGAATCTCCTCCTCATACATCAGTTGATGCCAAGAATAAAGTTATTAAACTTGCACGTAAATTATCAGGATACTCAGGATATGTAAAAATACATGTTATTAACTTTACTGAAATACAAGAAACAATTCTAAAGAATGCTCCTCATGATTATCTAATAACAATCATGAGAAGAATGATGTATAGAATATCAGAGAGAATTGCTAAAAAGAATAATTGTAAGTGTTTAATAAACGGAGAATCAATTGGTCAAGTGGCTTCTCAAACTCTAACTTCTATGACTTGTATAAATGCAGTTACTAATATGCCTGTTATTAGACCAGTTGCATGTTTAGATAAAAATGACATTATTGATATAGCTAAGAATATAAATACATATGATATATCAATTGAACCATTTGAAGACTGTTGTACAATCTTTGTACCTAAGCATCCAGTTATTAATCCTGAGAAATATTTATGTGAAGAATATGAATCAAATGTTGATTATGATGCATTAGTTAAAAAGGCTGTTGAAACAGCAGAAGTAATAAAAGTAGAACCATCATCTTTAAATGAAATAAAAGAAGATTATAAAGACTTATTTTAAGTCTTTTTTTCTTGTATATTAATGTTTGTTTTGATATATTTAACATGGAGGATATAGATATGGATAATCAACAAAATTTTAATTCAATTGATCCAAATACTGGATTTGTTCAAAACCAACAACCAGATATGAATCAAACACAAATGCCAGGAACTAATTTCCAAGGAGGTTCATCAGGTATTCAAGAAAGAAGTATTCCTATGTGTATTATTCTTTCACTTGTTACTTGTGGAATCTATGGTTTAATTTGGTTCTATAATTTAACAGAAGACTCTAATAAAGTAGGAGATTCTAAAACAGCTAGTGGAGGTTTAGCAATACTATATACACTTCTTTCATGTGGTATTTATGGTATTTACTGGTTCTACAAACTTGGCGCTAAAATTGGAGAAGCTCAAAAGAAATATGGAACAGGAACAGGAAATGATTCTGCTGTACTATATTTAATTCTATCTCTAGTTGGATTAGGAATTGTTCCTTATATTTTAGCTCAAAGTGAATTAAATAAAATTGCACATAAGTAATAAAAAAATTAGAGTAATAATATTTAATTTGTTACTCTTTTTTTTAGGTGTTATTTATATAGTAATAAATGAAAAAACAGAATATGGAATACCTTGTATATTTCATGAGTTAACGGGTTTTCTTTGTCCTGGATGTGGAATTACTAGATGTATTATATCTATTTTACATGGTAACTTATATGAAGCATTTAGATATAATGCTTTCGTATTTATAGGTTTACCATTTTTCATATTTATCTATATAAATAATCTTTTTAACTTATTAACTAATAAGGGTAAAAAAATAGTAGTACCAGAAAAAGTATTAATAATTCTAGTTATAGTTTTAATAGCATTTGGTATAGTTAGAAACATTATTTAAGCAAAGAGAAAACCTCTTTGCTTTTTGGTTGCATATTTCATAAATTATGCTAAAATAAACCCTAGATAGAGGTGAAAGTATGAAGATATTATCTGTAAATGCGGGAAGTAGTTCCCTAAAATTCAGATTATACGATATGCCAAAAGAAGAACTTCTAATGAAAGGTACAATCGAAAGAATTGGACTATCTGATGGAGTATATAGCATTCGTATTGGGGATACTAAGATCGAAAAAGACATAGATTTTGCAGATCATGAAGAAGCTGTACAACTATTACTTAAAGATTTAGTAGACCAAAAAGTGATTAAGTCATTAGACGAAATTAAAGCCGTAGGTCATAGAATCGTTCACGGTGGTAACAAATACTCAAAGAGTGTTGTTTTAACAAAAAGAGTTATTAAAGAAATAAATGATATTTCTGATTTAGCTCCATTACATAATCCAGCTGGATTACTAGGAGTCCAAGCTTTCGTGGATAATGTACCTGAAGCTGTTAACGTAGCATGTTTCGATACTGCATTCCATCAAACAATGGAACCAGCAGCATTCCTTTATGCTATTCCATATGAATGGTATGTTAAATACGATGTAAGAAAATATGGTTTCCATGGACTTTCTCATAAGTTCATTACAGAAACTATGATTGAAAAATTAAAGAATAAAAAACCAAATTTAATAATTTGTCATATTGGTAATGGTGCTTCAATAAGTGCTATTAAAGAAGGTAAATGTATTGATACAACTATGGGTATGACTCCAAATGCAGGACTTATGATGGGTACTCGTTCAGGAGATATTGATCATACATTAATTCAATATGTTAAGAAAAAAACTGGATACTCATCTGAAAAGATTAATGAAATCTTAAATAAAGAATCTGGTCTTGAAGGAATTGCTGGTATGTCTGACTTAAGAGATATCGATAGAGCATATGAAGCAAAAGAAGATAAAGTAGTATTAGCAATTGAAATGTATACTCAAAGAATTGCTAATTATATAGCACAATACTTCATTAAACTTGATGGTAAAATTGATGGTATCGTATTTACTGCTGGCGGTGGAGAAAATGATCCAATCATCAGAAGAGAATCTATCAAAAAAGTTCATGCACTTGGAATTAAGTTAGATGAAGAAAAGAATGAAGAAACAATTACTAGAAAAGGTAAAGAAGGAATTATTTCTACTAAAGACTCTAAAGTACCTGTTTATGTAGTTGCTACTGATGAAGAATTAATGATTGCAAGAGATACTTATAGACTTGCAACTGAAGAAGAAGCTTAATAGCTTCTTTTTTATTACTTAAATATAAAGTAAATAGGGCGTTTGTAAATAGTTTTTTATTGAGAGAAAAGTCATAGTTTAGTATAATAAATACGGAAAAGAGGAGAATATAAATGAAAATAATGTCTGTTAACTGTGGTAGTAGTTCTTTAAAATTTTCTATATTTGATATGGATAATAAAGAATTAATTGCTTCAGGTTATTATGAAAAAGTTGGTATTCCAGGAAGTTTTTCTAATATAAAATTCAATGGAGAAAAATACCATACTGATAAAGATATGACTAATCATACAGAAGCAGTAGAAGATATGCTTCAACAAATATTAAAATTAGGAATTGTAGAAACTCTTGATGAAATCGGAGCTGTTGGACACAGAGTTGTTCATGGTGGAGATAAGTATAATAAATCAGTAGTTATTACTGATGAAGTAATTGATGATATTAAGAAGTTCAGTGCTCTAGCACCACTTCATAATCCAGCTAACTTACTTGGTATTTATGCAGTTCAAAAAGCATTACCAAATGTAAAAAATGTAGCTGTATTTGATACAGCATTCCATCAAACAATGAAACCAAGAGAATTTATTTATCCAGTACCATATTCTTGGTATGAAGATATGATGATTAGAAAATATGGTTTCCATGGAACAAGTCATTGCTATATTTCTAAACAAGTAGAAAGAATTCTTGGAAAGAAAGAATACAAAGCAATTATTTGTCACTTAGGTTCAGGTGGATCATTAAGTGCTGTTAAAGATGGACAGTCAATTGATACAACAATGGGATTTACTCCACTTGCAGGTATCATGATGGGTACTCGTTCAGGAGATATAGATCCATCAATCATCTCATATGTATGTGATACAGAAAATGTAACAGTTGAAGAAGTAATAAATGTTTTAAATAAACAATCTGGTTTCCTTGGATTATCAGGAAAGTCATCTGACTTTAGAGATGTTTGGGCTGGTGTTGAAGAAGGAGACGAAAGATGTAAACTTGCAGTTGATAAATATGTTAAAGCTGTAGTAGATTACATTGCAAGTTATTATGTTGAATTAGGTGGATGCGATATGTTAGTATTCACAGCTGGTTTAGGAGAAAATGCTATTCCAGTTAGAAAGATGATTTGTGATTCTCTAAAAGTTCTTGGAGTTGAAATAGATGATAAGAAGAATGAAGTAAGAGGAGAAGAAATAAAATTATCTACAGATAAATCAAAAGTAGAAGTATATGTTATTCCTACTAATGAAGAATTAATGATTGCTGAAGATACATATAACTTAATTTAAAGAATAGAATAGGTGGTGTTTATTATGATGAATAATATACACAAACAAATATTAAAGAAAATCAAAGAATATAATACAATTATCATTGCAAGACATATTGGACCAGATCCAGATGCCATTACCTCTGAAATTGCATTAAGAGATTTGATTAAATATAATTTTCCGAATAAAAAAGTATATGCAGTAGGATCTGGTGTATCTAGATTTAAGTGCTTTGGTATACTTGATAAAATAGATGATGTTGATTTTAAAAAAGCATTATATATTATTCTAGATTTACCAAGATTTGATAGAGTAGATGGACCTGATAAGAGTGAGTTTCCGTTTACTATAAAAATAGATCATCATCCATGTGAAGAGAAAGTATGTGACTTAGAAATAGTTGATGATACTGCTGCAAGCTGTACACAACTTATTACAGAGTTTGCATATAAAACTAAGTTAAAGATGAATGAAGTAATTGCTGAAAATCTTTATTCAGGAATTATTGCTGACTCTGATAGATTCTTACTAAGTTACACATCTCCTAAAACTTTAGTTTTAGCATCTAAACTTATGAAGGATTATAAATTAGATATTGGTAAAATATATAATAATCTTTATGAAAGACCAATTAATGAAAGAAAATTTGAAGCATATATTATTAGTAATTTAACAATTACTAAAAATGGATTTGGATATATTAGAATTACTAGTGATTTAATTAAAGAATTTGGAGTTGATTCATCAACAGCTTCTAATATGGTTAATAATCTTAACTTTATTAAAGAACTTAAATGCTGGGCATTCTCATCATTTGATGAAAACTCTAAAATATTTAAAATAAATATTCGAAGTAGAAATATCCCAATTAACACAGTTGCTGAAAAGTTCAATGGTGGAGGACATAAGTTTGCCAGTGGAGCAAGACTTAAGAACGAAGAGGATGTTAATAAATTATTCGAAGCTTTAGATGAAGCTTGTAAAGAAGACTAAGTCTTCTTTTTTTTGTAAATTTATACAAAACCTATTGAATAGTCTTTATTTATAAAATACAATATAGTTAAGATAGAAAGAGGGATTATTTATATGGCTACAACTAAAAAGTCTGCTACTAAAAAAACAACTGCAGCAAAGAAAACTACAGCTGTTAAGAAAACTCCAGTTAAAAAAACAGTAAAAGCTCCTGCAAAGAAGTCTACATCTACAAGAAGTAATAGAATTGTTGTTAACACAAACACAAGTGTTGGTGTTAGAGTATTTACAATCTTCTTAGGAATTTTATGTGCTATTGCATTTAATATGCCTGTCGGAGTTATTAATGGCGAAGTATTAAGTGGATCTGGATTATTAGAGTTATGTTTAAACCCATCAACTGCAACAGGAATGATTACATTCATCTTAGGAATTATTCTTCCAGTTGGTTTATTTGAAATTTCTACAATTCTATTAATCGTTAAATCAGATAAACTTATGTCCATCTTAGCAGTAATGATTGATGGTATTGCACTTTCATTCTTCCTAATATTCATGAATGTTATTAGTGCAATTTCAATTGGATGGTTAGTAATACTATTCTCACTTATTGTTGGAATAATATTCGAAATAGCATTATTCTTAATTGCTGAAAAATAAAATATCTCGTATGAGATATTTTTTTATGTCTATAATTAAGTACTAATTTATAGTATAATACTTACAGGTGATTTTTTATGGCAAAGACATTAAAAGATTTAAAAGTAGTATTCATGGGAACACCTGAGTTTTCAGTTCCTGTATTAAAAAGTTTAATTGAACTAACTAATGTTGTATTAGTAGTTAGTCAACCTGATAAAGAAGTAGGTAGAAAAAGAATACTTACTCCATCTCCTGTTAAAGCATGTGCTTTAGAACATAATATTGAAGTATTTACTCCAAAGAAAATAAGAGAAGAATATGAAGTAGTATTAAATCATAAACCAGATGTAATTATTACATGTGCATATGGTCAAATAGTACCTAAACAAATGCTTGATTATCCTGATTATGGTTGTATTAATATTCATGGTTCTCTTTTACCAAAGTATCGTGGAGCATCTCCAATTCAAAGTGCTATTATGAATGGAGATGAAGTAACTGGTATTACTTTAATGTATATGGAAGAAGGATTAGATACTGGTAATATAATTCATGCTAAAGAAATAAAAATAAGTGATAATGATACATATGGTACTTTATCTGAAAAATTATCTTTATTAGGTCGTGATTTACTTATCTCAACACTTCCAAAGATAATTGAAGGAGAAAACTTTGATATACCTCAAAATGATGATGAAGCAACTCATACTGTTAAAATAAAAAGAGAAGATGAAAGATTAGATTTTACTAAAACAAGAAAGGAACTCCATAACTTTGTAAGAGCACTTAATCCAACACCTTACGCTAATATCCTAGTAAATGGTGAAGAATGGAAAATAATTGAAACAGAAGTTGGAGAAGAAAAACAAGGTAAAGTTGGAACAGTTACATCTGTTAATAAAGATTCCTTTGGTGTATTAGCAAGTGATGGAGAACTTTTAATTAAAAGAATAAAAGTTGCTGGTAAAAAAGAAATGAGTGTTAAAGATTTCTTTAATGGTTATAAAAAAGAAAATCTTCTTGGTATCGAGGTAAATAAATAATGGCTAAAAATAAAAAAAGAAGAATAGCAGCTGATGATGATTTTCTAAATAGTTTTCGTTATCATTTAGAAAATACTCCTGGTTTTTCTTCATTAATAAAAGTAATTTTATTTATTCTTTTCTTTATAATACTTAGTTCTTGTTCAAGAATGACTATTGCTAAAGAACAAAAAGAAAAGCAAAATAGAACAACTACTACAACTGAGTATCAAATACAAAAAAGAAACTATAAGAACTTAGTTGATGAAATAAGTAAAAAAGAAGCAACTATTACTATTACAATTGGAGAAACTCCATATCTAATAGAAAACTTAATTTATACCGATGATACTTTATCTGGTATGTTTGAGTCATCTAACGCAACTAAGAAGTTTAAAGTCAAAGATAATGTTATTTATGAATATGTCCTAGGACAAGATAAAGAGAATAATGATCTATTTGGAGAAGTAGAAAAGAATATAGTTATTCCTACTAGTCTAATTAATATACTTGAATCTAATAGAGCAATAAATCAAACTCTTGCTTCATCTGTCATTTATACATATGATAATATTCTTATAAATGACATAGCTTATACGGTTACAGTAAAAATAGAAGAAGATAAAATTACAAATGTATTATTAATAAGTGATAATACAAAATATGATATTAATTATAAATAAAAAGAGCATTTAATGCTCTTTTATTGGTAGTTAGCAATAAATACTTTACTTAAGAAAGTATTTTTGTTATACTACATTTAACATTTAAGTGGGCAGAAATTCCCACTTTTGTTTATGTTTGGAGGTATTTTATGGATAATATTTTAACAAAAATAAGAGAACTTATCACTGAACCAATGAAAAAAATGGACATCTTTGTAGAAAGTGTTAAATGGGAAAAAGAGTACAATCAAAATTATCTAAAGATTGAATTAGATAAAGTAAATGGAATTGACTTAGATACTATTGTAGCTGCTACAGATGTTATTAATCCAATTCTTGATGAAGCTAATCTTATTAAAGACGAATACACCTTAGAAATTACAAATGTTGAAAGAGGAGAAGAATAAAATGAACGGTAAGGAATTTATTAAAGCCCTTAAAGGAATTATTGAAGAAAAGGGAATAAGTGAAGATGTAGTATATGACGCTATGGAACAAGGTTTAATAAGCGCATATAAGAAAAACTATGAATCAAAATCAAACGTAAGAGTTGAAATTGATAAGAAGTCTGGAGAATTTAAAGTTTATAGATACTATGTTGTAGTAGAAGACTATGATGATGGTAAAGAAGCAGTAGATGAAAATGGAAATACTTTATACGATGAAAAAGGAAACATCGTATATGAAGAACCAGAAATCAATAGCGACGCTCAAATTCTTTTAGAAGATGCTAAAGAAAAATGGCCAGACGCTAAAGTTGGAGAAGAATATGTTGAAGAAGTAACACCACATGACTTTGGTAGAGTTGCAGCATCAACTTGTAAACAAGTAGTAACTCAAAAAATAAGAGAAGCTGAAAGAACTGCAATCATTGATGAATTCTTAGATAAACAATATGAATTATTAATGGGTACTTTAGCAATGGAAGATGCTAAAAATTATTATGTAGACTTAGGAAGAACAAGAGGTATCTTACCTAAATCAGAAATGATTCCTGGTGAAAAAGTTAAAATGGGTGCACAAATAAGAGTATATGTTTCTAAAGTAGAAGCAGGAACAAAAGGACCTCTTATTCTATTAACTCGTAAACACTATGGATTTGTTAAGAGATTATTTGAATCAACAATTCCAGAATTAAAAGATGGTACTATTGAACTTCATTCAGTAGTAAGAGAACCTGGTGTTAGAAGTAAAGTTGCAGTATTCTCAAATGATCCACAAGTAGATGCAGTTGGTGCATGTATTGGTGAAAGAGGAGTAAGAATTGCTACTATTCTTCAAGAATTAAATGGTGAAAAAGTTGATTTAGTTAAATATTCAGAAGATCCAGCTGAATTTATTAAGAATGCGCTTTCACCTGCTAAGAATGTTATCGTAAATATTCTTGCTAATGATAAAGAAAACATTGCACTTGCAATTGTTCCTGATGATGAATTATCACTAGCAATTGGTAAAAAAGGTATTAATATTAAACTAGCTTCAAGATTAACTAAGTTTAGAATTGAAGTTAAATCTATGACTCAAGTTCAAGAAGAAGGAAATAGATAATGAAAAAAATACCTATGCGTACATGTGTAGTAACACGTGAAAAATTACCTAAAGTAGAACTAATACGTGTAGTAAAAACTGATAATGGTGTTATTGTTGATTTAACTGGTAAAGTAAATGGACATGGATGCTATTTAAAGAAAGATGCTGAAGTTTTTAAAACAGCTAAAGAAAAGAAAATATTAAATAAAGTTTTAGAAACTGAAGTAAATGATGAAGTATTCGAAGAGTTAAATAGATTAATTAATAATTAGTATTTATTACAACACTGATTTATCAAATAAAATATCCAAACAAAATATAGAAAGAAGGTATATTATATGACAGTTCAAGAGTATGCTGAAAGTATGAATTATACTGTTCAAGACGTATTAAATAAATGTAAGGAATTAGGTGTTAATGTATCAAATAAAGATGATTATATCGATGATGATACAATTGTAATGCTTGATAATACAATGTTTTCAGTAGAAGATGAAGATACACTTAACATTGAAACAGAAGATGAAGAAGAAATCGTTGATAAAATGATGAATGATAATAGAGTTTCAACAATTTCTAAAAATGTTACAACTACTAAAGAGAAGTTTAATAAAAATAAAAATAAACAAGAAAACATAGCTAAAGATTTCTTAAAGAAGAAAAAAGCAATGTATAAGAATAAAGAAAAACTTCAAAGTAATTCTGTTGAAAGTGATTCATCTGTAGTTCTTTATGAAGAAGGAATGACTGTTCAATCACTTGCTGATGCTCTAGGTGTTCCAGGAATTGATTTAATTAAAACACTTATGGGCCTTGG
This sequence comes from Caryophanales bacterium UBA6985, assembly GCA_002450035.1. The sequence continues at coordinate 72,386 of DJYF01000052.1, forward strand.
AATGATGATTTCACTTCCTCAAGGAATTGATTTTGAAACAGCTGAAATAGTTGTAAGTGAATATGGAAAACAACTAAAACGTGCTGAAACTCAAGATGTTACTAATTTCGAACAATATGAAATTATAGATAAAGAAGAAGATCTTGAATCACGTCCTCCAGTTATTACTATCATGGGTCATGTTGACCATGGTAAAACAACATTACTTGACTATATTAGAAAT
>DJYF01000053.1 GCA_002450035.1 Caryophanales bacterium UBA6985
CCAGGATCTGATGATGAAATTCATGAATTTTGTACTGCTAAATATAATACTTCATTTGATCAATTTAAAAAGATTGATGTTAATGGTGAAAATGAAGATCCAGTATTTACTTATTTAAAAGAAAACTCTCCTAAAGAGTATTTAAAAGGATTTAAAAATAAAGCAGCCATGGCTGGAGTTAAAAAGTTAAGTAAAACTTATAAAAATAAAAATGATATTACTTGGAACTTTACTAAGTTCTTAGTTGATGGAGAAGGAAACGTAGTTATGCGTGTTGCTCCAATTGAAAAACCAGATATCATGGAAGAAAAAATTGTTGAATTATTAAAAAAATAAAAGATTAGATTTTTTAATCTAATCTTTTTTATGGATGTAATACTAATTTATGTTCTTCGCACTCGTATCTGCCACAATCATTAAGTGTTAATTCTTCATCATATTTTAATTGATGAGCATATACTGCTAAATCATAATAGATATCAAATACATTCTCTCTTGAACTAGTTGTAGTTGTTAAAAGGTTCTTAAATAATGTTTCCCAGGTCTCTTTATCAAAGTCTGTTGGTATTTGTCCTAGCAAATAGATATTTTCTAGTTCTTCAACACATCCTTCAATAGAAGATGATGCAAGTATTCTATTTGCTGCTTTAATTAAATTTGGTTCTTCACTTGATAGTACGTCAGTTAAAAGGTAAGCACTAAATAAAGTAGTATTATTTAATTCATCTAGATGCTTTTGGATAGATTCACTATCAATTACTCCATTTTCAACAGTAAACTCTTCATCGTGTGTATTTAGATAATAATCTCTTGCTAAGTTATAGTAATGATCATATACACAAGTACCTTTTTCCACTGTTTTACTTAACTCTGGAAATAACATTTGATTGAAGATATCATTATCAATTAAATTTACAAGTTTTGCTACTAGTACATTTTCTAGTTCAATACCTAATTCAAACTCATCAATGTCTTCTATTCTTTTTAATTGTGTAGTTTCTTCAACTATTGGTTTTTCAATAGTTAATGTTTCTACATTATCTTTAATTTCCTCTGAAAATGATAAATCACTTAAAGAAGTATTATTGTTATTTTCTACCTTTCCACATCCTGCTGCACCTAGTGCAATTGATAAACTTAGGATATAAGGTAGAGTTTTGCCAACGTATTTATTCATATAAATTTATACCTTCTTCCCTGGCAAGACTTAATATATATCTTTTGTAAAAAAAATGCAACATTTATTTTTTTTGTTAATTTCTTTGCTATAATTATCTTAGAGTTGGAGGCATTAATATGTATGATATTAATTATAGTAACATAAAAAAAGGAAGAATGGTTTGGTATATATTTATCTTTGTTGCCCTTGTGTTCATTGGCATAATGGGATTTATAGCATTTACTACACTTTCAAAACAAAAGACTTTAACAGGAGAAGCTACTTCATATAAATATGAATTTAGTAGTTACTATAATGATGATGGAAATAAAATGTATACTCCTATTTATTATTACCAAGTAAATGGGGAAGAATATACTTGTAGTTCATCATTCTCATCATCTAGTCCAAGTGGAGAAAAAAATAAGATAATTTATTATCTTCCAACTGATCCAGAACAATGTAGTACAGGATTTGATATGCCTATTTGGTTTATACTTCTTTTCACACTTATTCCGTTATTATTTATTGTACTTGGAGTAGTTGGTATAAGTAAGAATGCTAAAAAGGTAAAATCAGTTAAAGAATTAAATCAAATTGGTAAGTTAGTTAAGAAAGTACCATGTAGAGTAGAAGACTCAAATATTACAATTAATAATAGACGTATTCCTCGTATTGTTATGGAATATCAATTACGTGATGGATCATTTGTTACTTTAACAAGTGAACCTATATATGATAAAAGGTTCGTTAATGATGGTTTTGCTGATTTAGTAATAGATGAAAATGATCCTTCTAGATATTATATTGATAAAAATATTAATAGAATAGATGGTAATAGAGCAGAAGACTATTACAACTTAGATAATAGTAATAACGCTAATATTACAAATGAAACTCAATTTGTAAGTTCATTTGACATTTAGATAAGTAAATAGGTTGTTTAATACAACCTATTTTTTATATATAACATATATGTTTATAATAGATGATAAATTATAAGATAAATAAACTACGTTAAAAACGTAGTTTTATTTGTTATAATATAAATGGTGATAGTTATGTATTTATCTAAATCAAAATATTGTAAGGCTGTACAATGTTATAAAATGTTATGGCTTGATAAGAATAAACCTGAAGAAGCAAATGTTGTTGATAATTCTTCAGTTTTAGACAATGGTACAAATGTAGGAGAGATAGCTAAAGATCTATTTGGTTTTCATTTTGATGTTTCTTATAATGAAGATTTAAATATGATGATTAAAGATACAGAGAGTTTACTTTTTAATAAAGATGTAGTAATAACTGAAGCATCATTTAAATATGAAAATAACTTTTGTTCAGTTGATATACTTGTTAAACATGATAATAACTATGAAATATATGAAGTTAAAAGTAGTACAAGTATAAGTGATATATATATTCATGATGTAGCATATCAAACATGGCTTTTAAGACAAAAAGGATTAAATGTAGTTAAGGCTTCTATTGTTCATTTAAATAGTAAATATGTTAGACATGGAGAACTTGATTTAAAAGAGTTGTTTGTTATTGAGGATATGACTCACAAAGTAAACTCTATGATGGATGATATAGAAAAGCGAATAAAGGAAGTAAACAAGTATGTTGATAATGATCTTGAACAAGTTCAAGATATTGGTCTTCATTGTTTTGAACCATATAATTGTCCTTATTTTAAGTATTGTTCAGGTAATCTAGAAAACAGTGTTTTTGATCTTGCTATCATGCATATGGATAAAAAAATAAAACTATATAAAGAAGGTATTATTAGTTATGAAGATTTACTTAAAAGTGATATAAATGATTCTTTTAAGATGCAAATTGAATATGAACTAAATCCTAATAAAGAGCCTTATGTAGAATTAGATAAGATTAAAGAATTCATGAATACTTTAACTTATCCCTTATACTTTTTAGATTTTGAAACATTTCAACAAGCAATTCCTTTATATGATGGTATTTCTCCATATAATCAAATACCTTTTCAATATTCTCTTCATTATTATGAAGAAAAAGGAGGAAAACTTAATCATAAGGAGTTTCTTGCTAAAGAGGGAGAGGACCCAAGAAGAAGTTTAGCTGAAAGGTTAGTAAATGACATTCCTAGAGATGTATGTACCTTAGCTTATAACATGGGTTTTGAAAAAGGAGTAATAAAAAATTTAGCCAAGTTATTTCCTGATTTAAGTGAACATTTAATGAATATACATGATAATATTAAGGATTTAATGATTCCTTTTAAATCAAGATGGTATTATATTGCTGCTTTCCATGGAAGTTACTCTATTAAATATGTTCTTCCTGGATTATTTCCTAATGACCCAAGTCTTGATTATCATAATCTAGAAGATATTCATAATGGGGGAGAAGCAATGAATAGTTATGCTGACCTTGTTAATATGGAAAAGGAAGATGTGGAAAGAATTAGGCACTCACTTTTAAAATACTGTGAGTTAGATACTTATGCTATGGTAAAAATATATGATTTTTTAGAAGAATTAGTTAATAAATAGTAAAGACGTCTTTGACGTTTTTATTTTTTATAAATAGTTATGCTATACTTATAATAGGTGATGAGTAATGTCAAAGATAAGAGATGGATTATATGGTTTTATAATTGGAGATGCTTTTGGTGCTTATTGTGAATTTGCACCAAGAGAAAGACTACTTGAAAAACCTGTTACTGATATGCTTGGATATGGTACATTTGATGTTCCTGAGGGATCTTGGACAGATGATACTAGTATGACTTTAGCAACTATTGACTCCATTATTAATAAAAAGAAAATTGATCCTTTTGATATTATGACTAACTTTTACTTCTGGGTAAAAGAAGGAAGATTTACATCAACTGGTAATGCTTTTGGAATAGGTAGAACAACATTAAAAGCTATATCAACTTTTTCTAAGACTATGGATCTTTCTTTATGTGGTCAAAATCTTATTACTGATAATGGTAATGGTTCTTTAATGCGTATGTTACCAATTGTATATTATTGCTTTTATAAAAAGGTAAAAGCAGAAGAAATATATACTATTGTAAGAGATGTATCAAGTCTTACTCATAGCAATGAAATAAGTATTATGGGTTGTTATATATATGTAAGATTCTTACTTAATATACTTAATGGTAAAGATAAGAATGATGCTTATAGATCACTCAGACGTTACAACTATGGTAAATACTTTAAACAAGAAACAATTGATCTTTATAAGAGAATAATTAAAGAAGATATAACTGACTATAAAGTAAGTGATATTAGTTCTACAGGTTATGTTGTAGATACACTTGAAGCAGTTATGTACGTAGTAATGAACTCTACTAAATTTAGTGATGCCATAATTGGAGCAACTAACCTTGGAGATGATACAGATACTATTGCTGCAATAGCGGGTTCTATTGCAGGTGTTATATATGGATATGACTCATTTCCTGTAAAATGGATATTTAAACTTCAAAGACAAGAATATTTAAATAATATATGTGAGGCTTTCGAAGAATGTTTAGAAAAGGAAAACCCAAATTATCCATATAACTTCCATAGTGTTATATTTGGAGATCATCCTAGAGAATATAGAAATCAACTTAAAAATGCTGGGTTAGAACTTAAAGATAGATATGTTACTAGAGAAGAGTTTTATAAAACATTTATGGATATATTAGAACTAACTAATTCTGAAATAATTGTTAAACCAATTGAAGAATACATGGGTGCAATAGATTTATTAAATGATAAGAATACTTTAGAAAAACAATCTGAAAAAGACTTCATAAAAATGTTTGAAAAGATTGGTAAGAAATAGACTCATAAATATTTATGAGTTTTTTTTATTTTGTAGTATAATAAACACCTGAAGAACGGATGATCTTTATGCTAGAAAGAATTAAGAAAACAAATGATGTAAAAAAACTTAACTTAGATGAAAAAAATATTCTTGCTAAAGAAATAAGAGATTTAATTATTAATACTACTTCTAAAAATGGGGGTCATCTTGCTTCCAACTTAGGAGTGGTTGATTTAACTATTGCTCTTGAAAGTGTATTTGATTTAAATAAAGACTCTATTGTCTGGGATGTAGGACATCAATGTTATACGCATAAGATATTAAATGGTAGAAAGTCTAGTTTTAAGACTTTAAGAAAATTTGAAGGTATATCTGGGTTTCCTAAGATATGTGAATCAAAAACAGATGCTTTTAATACAGGTCACTCAAGCACTTCTATAAGTGCAGCTTTAGGTATTGCTAAAGCAAGAGACATTAAGCATGAAGATAAGTATGTAATTGCTGTAATTGGAGATGGTGCCTTAACTGGAGGAATGGCTCTTGAAGCACTTAATCATGCAGGAGATACTAAAACTAAAATGATCATTGTACTTAATGATAATGAGATGAGTATTTCTAAGAATGTAGGTGGAATGAATAATCTACTTATTAAACTTAGAACAAAGAAAAAGTATAGAAATTATAATGATAGTATAAGAGATGCAGTTAAAAAGATACCTTTTCTAGGTAATATAATTGTTGAGTTTGTAGGAACTATTAAGAGAGTAGTTAAACAAATGATTATACCTGGAATGTACTTTGAAGAAATAGGACTTCGTTATATAGGTCCAGTTGACGGACATAATATAGGAGAGTTAGAAGAAGTATTTAATAAGATTAAAGACTTTGATGGTCCAACTCTAGTACATGTATTAACCAAAAAAGGAAAAGGTTATAAGTATGCAGAAGATACACCTGAAGATTATCATGGTGTAAGTGCTTTTGATATAAATACAGGTAAACCTTTAAAAGAAAAAAGACCAGATTACTCAAAAGTATTTGGTGAAAAATTAGTTTCTATGGCAAAGAAAAATAAAAAAATAGTTGCTATTACTGCTGCTATGCCATCTGGTACTGGTTTAAATAAATTTAAACTTTATTATCCTGATAGATTTTTTGATGTAGGTATAGCTGAGCAACACGCCCTAACTTTTGCAGCAGGACTTGCAAGTGATGGTTTAATACCTTTTGTTAGTATTTACTCTTCATTCTATCAAAGGGCATATGATCAAGTTATACATGATATAGCTTGTCAAAACTTACCAGTTATTATGTGTGTTGATAGAGCAGGTGCAGTTGGAAGTGATGGAGAAACTCATCAAGGTTTATTTGATATGGCAATGTTTAGATTAGTTCCTAATCTTGTTATTATGGCGCCTAAAGATTTTAAGGAGTTAGAGTCTATGATGGAACTAGCAGTAACTTTGAAAAGACCTGTAGTAATTCGTTATCCAAGAGGTGGAGAAGTTGAGAGTTTTGATGAGACTAAGTTAGAGTTTGGTAAAGCAGAAATATTAACTAAAGGAAATGATTTAACAATTATTAGTATTGGTTCTTTTGTAGGTGATGCTTATAAAATAACTGAAAAACTAAATAAAAAGAATATAAGTGCTGAACTTATTAATGTAAGATTCTTAAAACCAATTGATGAGAAAACCATTTTGAAATCTTTAAAGAAAACACATAAAGTAGTAGTCATGGAAGATGGAACTATAGTAGGTGGTTTATCGACTAACATTAAAGAATTAATATTAGATAATAATATTAGTGTTGATTTTATTAATAGCTATGCATATCCAGATGAGTTTATTACTCATGGTTCAATTGATGAGTTAAAGCGTAAATATAAAATTGATAATGACACTATATACAAGGATATTGTTAAAAGAATAAGAAAATAGAACATGTATTTATATGTTCTATTTTTTGATATAATAATAAATAGGAGAAATATATGGAAAAGAAAATTGGCAAAAGTGAGAAGTCTTTTTTAAGAGTGGTTGGTACTTTAATTGGAATAATATTCTTACCTATAGTAATAATAACTGTATTAGGAAATAAAAAGAATAAAGATAAATAATTAAGTGGGCTTTAGTCCTCTTTTATTTTGTTTATCTAAATGTTATATTATAAATAATAGGTGATCATATGAATTTATTTGATAAGATAGTATATGATTTATTTTTTAAAGAAAAAGGCAATGAAAAACCGGAAGAAACAAATAACCAAGCCTCTAATGAGAGTCCAATAAACTCTTTAATTTACCGTGAGTCTCATAAGAAAAATAAAGGTTATGTATTGTTTATTTCTTCCATGATTGTTTTTTTAACATTTTCTATGTTTGCTATTATTTACTCTATGTATCAGTTTAATGAAGTTCATACATACAAACCAGCTGTTCTTTATACTGATTATTCATATGGTTCTAATAATCCTTATATAGAAAACTATAGTCTAAATGGAATACAACATACATTAAGGATTAAGATAAGCCATAATGCAATTAAAGAAAAAAAGGGTTATTTAGTTAATCATACAGCTTTTCTTTATTTAGATGATGAATTGTTAGTTGAAGATAATCCAACTTTTAATGGTTTTATATCTAACTACTATGTTGAAAAAGTTGATAGATATGATAAGAATGAATTTAATAATAAAAACTTTGAATATACTTATACTGTTAAAATAAATATACTTAAAGATTTACAAGGTAGAGAATATGCTGTTATTAGGTTTATACCTAAAAATACTAATGAATATGGAGAATTACATTTATTAATTGTTAATGACAATAACGAGCTTATTTATAACACTCTTGGTATTAGTAAAGTATATCGTGGATTAGAAAAGAATGAAGATAATGCCTTTGGTGACGAAGGATTTGTTGATATAGTAAATAATAATATTGATTATGTTTCTTATTTCGATGGTAATTTAGCTCATATAAACGAGATAACTATAGATAATAATACAGTCTTTGAAAGAGAAATAGAAACATTTACAGCAATAACAGGATAGTATTCGTAAGAATACTATTTTTTTCTTGGGTATCTTTAATCTAAAAGATGAAAATGCTATTATATTATTGTAAGGTGAATAGTATGAACGAAGAAAACAATAATATAAATGTCCAAAAACCAGATGCTGTAACAAATAATCCTTATGCTTTTCAAAAGATTACAAGTAAAAGACTAGAAATAGTTAAGAATGCTCAACCTGTTGAAAAGAAAAAGAATAAGTTACCTAAAGCAGTATTTTTAATATTCTTTATTATAACTATTACAGCATTAGTTTTATTATATTTTGAAATCATATATCCTACATATATTAAGAAATATTATAATCAAGATAATGCTTGTAATATTACTTATGAATGTAAGGATTTAGGAAATGGTACTAGTAGATGTTCTTTCTTTGATGATAGAGACCAATTACAATATACTATATGTAAAAACAAAAAGTCTGAAGAAACTACTACCAAAGTTGTAGAAGAAACATCAGACTTATCTAAGACGCAAGTAAATAAAGTATTAATAAATATAAAGAATAGTATAGATGTTGCTTTTCCAATTAGTACTTTTAAAAATACTAATGATATTCTTACTAGTTCGAGAGATAAATTTGAATATATGTTTACTTATTTGGTATTAACTGGTAAAAGTGATTATGTTAAGAAAACTGATGAAGGTTACTTGATAGACTATACATTTTTTAAAGAAAAGTATATAGTTAACTTTAATGAAGACTTTGATTCAAAAGTATTAAATGATGAAGAAATAATAGAAAATGGCTATATTTTTTCTAGTTTATATAATGATCAAGTAAATAAAGAATATGTATTTAAAACAAGAGAGATTAGTTTTAATGATGATTTATATACCATTGTTGTGGATGTTTTAGATTATAGTAATGATATTTATCCTACTAAAGATGAAGAATTAGGTACTGAAGAGTATGATAATACAAAGATAGTATATTCATTAACAATTACTTTATTTAAAGATAATGACAACTATTATATGAAATCTATTAAGAAGAATTAATCTTCTTCTTTTTTTGACATTAATACAATTTAATTGTAAAATTTTAATGTTGTTGAGGTGTAATTAAATGGCTCTAATTAGAAAATATAAAAAGGTATTTAGAGAATTATTTAGCAGAAAAAAGACTTTAAAACAAAAATTTAAAGATAAAGATTTTCAATTTGTATTTTATGTTTTAATATCTAACTTTTCTTCTTTAGTATTCTTAATATTATATGTATTATTTACGTATGTATTTACCAATGGTAATTACATACTTGCTAATACTGTTGCTTATACAGTTTCCTTTACTGTTCTTTATTTATTAGATAGAAATTTATTTAAAGCTAAGACTAAATCTAAAAAGAAATTTCTACTTCAAGCCTCATCATTTATTACATTAAGAATAGTAGGATTCCCTTTAGATACAGGTTTACTTTATGTACTTGTTGAAAAAGTAGGAATGGGTAAGTTAATTGGTAAAATAGTAGGATCAATTATTATGTTCTTCTTTAACTACTTAACTAATAGATTATTTGTATTTAGTATTAAAGATTAAAAAAATTACTAGGAGGCTAGTAATTTTTATTTTTAACATATTGAATCATTAACAACTTCATCTGTTGGAGTAGACTCTGTTAAAAATTCATCGTTTTCTTTATTATAAGTTACTTTCGTATTTTGATATTTCATTGTAGAACAATTTTGTTCTAATAAAATAATTTCATATATGCCTTCATTATAGGAGATATTAAGTGAACCTTTGAAATTAAGGGACTCAATAATATAAGCATCATTAGGTCTATAAAGTATTAGTTTATTAGCACCATTGTGGTATATTTCTTGAATTGCTACATAGTTTCCTATTACACCTATTTTAATACCTGCTAAGAATGATGACTTATATATTTCTTTATTGTTAATACCTACTTTATACATGTAATTACATTCTGGATTACATTCATAGTAGTTATTTTCTATTGTGATTTCATAATCTTTTTTAAATAATTTTATTTTACCTAGATTATAGTCGAAGTTAGATGATGTAGAAAAATCATTTAGTACATATCCATCCGCTTCAAGATTACTAAAATAATTGTGAATTGCTTTTTTAGTAGTACTCTTTGTTTTGTCTCTATCAGCCATGTTTTTATCTATTAAGTATTTAGAAAAAATATACCCTGCAAGGATGGCTATAACTGCTAGTAAAATGGCTATTATATAATCTTTTATTTTATCTTTTTTTGACTCAAACATATTTATCCCTCTTAACAACATATAATATCATTATTATTTATTAGTTTTCAATGATAAAAATGTATATTTTTTGTTAAATTTAAAGCATATATTAAATATATTGTTTTATATGTGGTATATTTATAGTGAGATGAGGAATATGTTACATTTATTTAAAAGAAAAATTGACACGATTGAATTACCTTATAGGGTAAAGTTTAATGAAAATAGTAGTATCACATTAGAAGCATGCGGGGAATACTCTGGTGGTTTTTATTGTTTTCATGCAGTTTTAAAATGTAAGGATCCAAAAAAAGCACATAAAGTATATGTACTTTTAAATGAGAACATACTAAGAGAAATAATAGTTCATATACCTCATAACTATGTAGAAGCTTTTAAATTTGACTTTGTTGATATTGTAAGTGAAGAAGACTTTAAAGGTTTTGTTTTGCGTGAAAAAAAATTATTAAAGGAAGGGACAATCTAATTTTGTCCTTTTTTGGTGGTTGTTATGAAGAAAATACTTTTATTACATGGTTGGAATAATGATAATTATACTAGTAAAACTAAAAGTAAGGATGCTTGGCATAATAGACGTAAGTTTGTAGATAAGTTATCTAAAAAGTATGAAGTTTATAAGTTAAACTTTCCTGGTTTTTGTGGTGAAGAAGAACCAAAAGAAAAGGAATGGACTTTAAATGACTATGCATCATTCGTATATGACTATTTATTTACTCATAATTTAAAGGTTGATTATATAGTAGGTTACTCTTTTGGTGGAGCAGTTGCTATTAGATACAATAGAATGTTTGATAATAAACAAAAATTAATATTAATAAGTCCTGCAATACTCAGAAATGCCGAGAAAAGTATTAATTTCATTAAAACACCTAAGTATTTAAATGGAGTTAGAAAAAAACTTAGAGATTGGTATTTAATTAATATAGTTAAAAATGAATATATGATAGATGGTGATGAATTTTTAAATAATAGTTATCAAAATATTGTAAGAGAAAACTTAATTGAAGAAGTAAAAGATATCATGCCTAGTAGATTATCTATTATATATGGAGCAAATGATGATATGGTTAATCCTAATGTAGTTATTAATGAATTTGATAATAAATTTAAAATCATATTACTTGATGGAGGGCATGATATAGCAAATACTAATACTAATGAGTTAGTAAGTGTTATAGATGATTTAATAGAGAATAAGATATAATTTTTAACAAAAAAGGTATAATGTTTGATATAATATTTTTATAAAGAATGGATGATAGATATGCGAGATTTGGATGGTAAACCAGATTGTTCTATTCGTTCAAGAAATAATAATCACACAATTAATAAGACTGAACACAGAGAACAACAAGGATATTTAATTGATTTATTAGAAACAAATGACTTAGGAAGCTTATATAAAGTTACTGTTAAGATTCCTATGAGTGTAGGCTGGATAGATGATGTCTACATGGATACCTTGTCTAACTATGGTCAAAAATCATTCAAAATTGGCTTTAAAGAAAATAGAAATGGATTTTGTATATTCGAAGCAAATGTCTTTTTATCGACATCTGCTTTATATAAATATAACTTTACTTTTACTGCAAATAGTAAAAGATTATATATGGATTCTGATAAGAAAATAACAGATTATAACGATTACTCTAAGAGAGATAAAATATCTGTTAATTATAAATGTCCTGATTGGGCTAAAGGTGCTACTATGTATCATATTTTTGTTGATAGATTTAGTAGAGGTCAAAAAGAAAAAATGCCCGAGATGGAAGGAAGAGTTCAAAAGAAATGGGATGAAAAGGTAAGAGTTCCTAATTTTGATGAACCTTGGAATAATGATTATTATGGTGGAGATTTACAAGGAATAATTAATTACTTGGATTATTTCGTGTCTTTAGGTGTTGATATTCTATATTTATCTCCTATAGTATATGCTCAAAGTGTAGATAGATATGCTACATCTGACTATGAAGAAATAGATCCTTATGTAGGTACAAAGGAAGACCTTAAAAGACTATGTGACGAGGCACATAAAAAAGGAATTAGAATTGTACTTGATGCAGTATTTAATCATACTGGAGATAATTCTAAATATTTTAATAGACAAGGTAATTTTGATTCTATTGGTGCTATTCAGGATCCTAATGGTTATTATGGGTCATTTTACTCTAAAAACAAAGATGGTTATTATGAAGGATGGTATGGATTTGATCACTTACCTAGATGTAATGGTAACTCATATAATTGGCAACAATATATATATGGTGAAGGTGGAATAATTGATCAATGGTTTAATCTTGGTATTGATGGTTTAAGATTAGATGTAGCTGATGAATTAACTGATTCATTCATTGAAAGTATTAGAAATGCCGTTCACAGAAATAAAGAAGATGGCTTTATTATTGGTGAAGTATGGAAATATGCTATGACTGAACCCAGGGCTTATATGTCTTCAGGTAAAGGAATGGATTCTCAAATGGATTATCCTTTATGTGATGCATTAATGAGATATTTTAAGTTTGCTGATACTTATAAAGCAAGAGGAGTAATTCAAAATATATTAAATGAATATCCACCTGAGATGAGAAATGCACTTATGAATTTTACTTCTACACATGATATCTCAAGACCTATTAATATATTTGGTAGTGATAGATTTGTATATGATAGACAATATATCTGGGATCCTTGTAGAGAAGGAGAACAATTACCTTCGTATGTATATAATAATTACAAGATGACTCCTGAGGAGTATAAACAAGGAAAAGAATTATTTGAAGCATATGCTTTTTGTTTAAACTTTATGCCTGGAATACTTTCTATTTTCTATGGAGATGAAATAGGTATGACAGGATATGGTAATATCATTAATAGATCTCCTTTTGATTTAACTAAGGCTGATAAAGAATTACTCGCATTTTTTAGAAAATTAGGAAATGCTAGAAAAAGAGAACAATTCTTAAGAGAAGCAGATCTTAAAATGTTAGAAATTACTGATAATCATATTATGTTTGAAAGAAATGGGGACGATGCTTCAGCATTAGTTGCCGTTAATAGAACAGGTGAAGAATCAAGAATAATTTTACCTTCAAATTTTGATTCTTATGATAGAGTTTATTCTTTGAATGATTCTAATGAGAAGAAAATAAACCCATATGGTGGTATAACACTTGTTAAAGAAAGAAAAAGAACTAGACATTAGTCTAGTTTTTTATTATTTTATATAACATTTATGTTGTTTTACGATAAAATACACTAATTATAAAAAAATTTATTTACTAAATAATATTTATGATATACTAATTTCAGGTGGTGTTGTGTATGGACAAGAATACTGAAATTCTTTTTCTTGAAAAAGTTAAAAAGAGAATAGAATATATGGATAAGTCTGATGAATCTTTTCAATTGATATCAGAATTATTAGGACTTATTGAAGAAAAGAATAAAACTTTAGATGATTTAAAAGAGAAAATGAAAGAACTAGATGAATCATCTAAACGTGATGCCTTGACAGGTCTTTATAATAGAAAAGCTGAACAATCATATTTTAAAGAAGAGTTTAAATCTTTAAATGATCCTACAAAAGAAGAAGCTGACACATATTATGTAATTGCTATAGATTTAGATCATTTTAAATCTATAAATGACACATATGGTCATGATGTAGGTGACGATGCACTTATAATTGTTGCAAGAGGACTTGAATCAGCATTTAGAAGATATGACTTAGTTGTTAGAGAAGGTGGAGATGAGTTTGTTATTATTGCAAAAAACTGTCCTCCTTCAATTCTAGAAGATAGATTAAAAAATATGTCTACTTCAATTACTAATACTATTCATAATGCTCTTGATTCTCATAGAAGAATTGTTGATGGTGAAGAAGTTAGTATTGAAAGACCACATGATTATACTCTTTCATATGGTTATTCAGAGTTGGATTTAAGTGGATTAAATAATGATTTACTTGAAGACAGAGATGCATTCATGGAATGGTTTAAAGAACAAAAGAAGGCAGCTGATAGTGCTTCATTTAATATGAAAGAAGAACATCATGCTGTTAGAAGATAAAAAAATATCTTGTAAATATAATTAGAAAAGTGTAATTGTTAAACGATTATACTTTTTTATGCTATAATACCAGCCAAGGAGTTACCATTTGGGGAAGACTTTTAAGAAAAAAAGGAGCTAGAAAAAATGACAAGATTAACTGATGAAGAAAGAGAAGAAAGAATTAATTTAGTAGGAGAGTATTATACAATGAATCCTGATGCTTCTGTTAGATCAACTGCTAAGTATTTTTCAAATCAAGGTATGTTTATGTCTTATGTAACTGTACAAGACTATATTCAACGTTACAAAAAGAGACATCCTGAGAAATCTGATTTAGTTCAACAAGTAATTGATTCTAGAAAACCTTTAACTGTTGAGAATCAAGAAATAAGGAATAGAATTATTAATGAAGCTAAACTAGTTATAGAAGGATACACGATTGCTAATATATCTGAGGTAATGTCTGTTGATTATTGGACAGTTGTAAGAGACTTGGCTAAAAGACTTCCTTTATTAGATATGGAATTATATGAACAAGTTAAAACTATTATGAATCAAAATAGCATGGATAATCTTATTCCTAAACAACCTATGTCTAAATAATATATATTTTTTAACAAATAAAAATAACACTTTTTAGTGTTATTTTTTTCTTAAATTCATTCCACATCCTGGACATATATCCATGGTATTATCAATTGGAGTATTACATCTAGGACATCTATTTCTACCTGCTTTTTCTTCTGTAACGTTTCTTGCTTTTTTCTTAACTTCGTTTTTACCACCAAAAGCAATAGTTGTGTTATCTTTACGTAAAAATTCATAATCTTGATAATTAGCATTATCTTCAATTGCAAGTGTACTTTTATTTTCGATATCTTCTTCTTTTTTCTTGATTGCAACTTTTAAGTCTTCTTCTTTATCGTCTAATTCTACGATTTCGTCTTCCATCTTTTCTTCAGTTGCTTCAAGTTCTTCAATATCTTGTTCTTGAATCATTTCTTTGACTTCCATTTTGGCTTTGCTTTTTTCATTTAGGTCATCGCCATATAGAATATCATCATAATCGTCTTTAATAGCATCTTCTTCTATTTTTTTGATTTTTTCTTCTATTCTGTTTTTGTCTTCTTTTTCTTTTCTTTTAGTGAATGCTCTTAGATTAAAGTTATCGTAATCTTCTTCTTTTTCATTTTCTAGTTTTTCTTCTATTAACTTAATAGATTTTACTGTTTGAAGTGATTTTGATTTTTCTAGTCTACGTCTACTTTTGTTTTTACTAAAAGCTATTACTGGTATGGCATATATTGGTATAAATATACCGAATACACCAAATGACATTGAATATTTATATTCATATGCAAGTTTAGCAGGAGATACTAGTTGAGCTATTATATTTAAAACAGGAATTAATACTATCCAACGAGGTATATTGCATAGTTTAAAATAGTACCACCAATTAAGAAAAGGTATTACATATTTATATACAGGTTGGTGTTCTTTCTTTGCAAATTTATACATGCTTATGAAGAAGACAATTGTATAAATAATTGTATAAACTATAAGTATTTTAAAAAGAACATTAAATACAGTTTCAAATTCAAAATACTTACTTACTAGAAAATTCCAAATAGTTTTATCTTCTTCAAGTAAGAACATATAATCATAACCTTTCTATTTATCTTGTTTTAACGTTTTCAATACCTAATTCACTTATTCTTTGATCCCAATGAACTTTGTATGAGTCTCTTGTAATATTTGGATATGGGTCTTGTAGATTTTCAAAGTTGAATGTCATATCTTCATAGAACTTTTCAAATTCTGCTTCTGTTTGTTCATAAGTCATATCTGCTGTTACATGATTAATTATATATAATTGGCATAATACATCGTATAACTCACTGAAGTTTGTATAATCAGGAGATGCAAGAGAGTCATAGTGAAGTTTTGCTTGAGAATCAAGTAAGTTTATAAAATGATATGCTGGAGTTTCAATTCCTACTTTATCAAAGTATTCTTGAAGTTTTTCAATAAAGTAATTTACTGAATGATTCATGTAATCTGCTCCATCATAATCTAGATAAGGCATGAATTGTCTAAAGATACTTGATTGATATGTGTAATATATTGCTCTATTGTTTAAACCTTGTATTTGATAACAGAAGTAAGTATCTAGAGCTTCATCTTCATATAGACCCATTGATAAGTCTTCATAGAATCTTATTGAAATATCTTTTCCATATACATCTTTATTTTTTAGAGTTCTAGTTGCATGAGTAAGTTCATGCATAAATACTACATAGTCGTTAGATGTTTTATCTTTATAATTTGCGTCTTTATTTAAACAAATTATATTTTCTTGATTTAAGTAACATGCAACAGTTCCTGAAGACATTGTTTGCATTTGAATTTCTTGAGTGCTTAATTCTCTTATTTCAAGTGTTTTTAAATTATAATTAAATACTGAAAGATCAGATTCAGGCCAACGTTCTAACCATTCTTTACAATAATCTTTTAAGAATGCTTTATGATCAGCAGAAAGCTTAGCGTTTCCATCAATTGTATTATAAAGTGTTTGAAGTGTAGGTTTTCCTTCATGGAATATTCTTTCATATCCTTTAGAATCACGTGCATATATATAATTAAGAGTTTCGGACTCAACGTTATCGTTTGCGTATCTATAGTCATACTCATCATCTGCAGGTGATAACATTTGAAGATATTTATCAGCAATTTCATCTTCAGTTTGTCCCCAGTTATATGAATCTTCTGGTGTGAAATTATTTGCTTCTTCACTTTCTTCAATAGCTAATGATCCATCTTCGTTAAGTTTTACATCAACATCTTCATCAAATGAAAAACTTGGAGATTCTCCTTGCATAGCCATTTGATATGCTTGTTCCATAGCGCTTGGTTCGCTAGTAGTTGGTGCCTCCTGCATCTTCCTTCCACATCCAACAAGCATAGAGGCAGTTAATAAAGTTACTATTCCTGCGACTTTTACTTTTGGTATAAAATGGAATTTTTTAATTTTTCTATTTTTATTATCGAAGATTATTGCTTGTAGTCCTTTTGGTTTAGCTGCCATGATATTTGCTAAAGCAATAACATCTCTTAATTCTGGATAATGAAGCTTATTGTTTTCATCCATTTCTAGAAATGCTAGCTTACTATGTGCATCTCTAAACATCATGAATTTCTTATTATCGAAATATACGATACCCATTTGTCTATATAAATGGTCGTTTTTTATTTTCATAATATCACCCAATATTATTATAGCAATTAGTAATTAAGAACTAAATATAAATAGTTTAATTTTACATTCGTATTAGATTGAATAAAACAGGTATTATTGTTATAATTTTAATGAAAAATAATAAAGGGTTGATAATATGTTAGTTTTCATAATACATGACGATAAAATGCGAAAATTAAAACTACCTGTTAAGATATCGGGTATCTATCAAATAAATGACTTCGATGGGAAAACTTTGTGTAACATTGAGGCTGTTCAAGGTTCTTGGGTAGTTAAAAGCAACCCTGATATTGAACTATCTTTTCCTGATGGACAAGTAAATGAAAAAGTTTTAAAAGATTACGATTATTTCACAATAAAAAAATTAATTACTAATGAAGTTACTGAAGTTGTAGTAGGACCTATGTATGATGGTTCTACTAAGTGCTATCAAACAGATAAAGAAAAAATTACCATTGGTAATGGAAATGCGGATATTCAATATAGATTTAATAAACTTAAAGATACTCATGTTACATTAACTAAGGTTAAGAACCACTGGGTAGCTGAAAATAATGGTGGTGCAGGCGCATTCATCATGAATAAGAAGTTTACTAAGAAAAATGTATTCCATGGTGATTATATCTTCTTATATGGATTAAGAGTTATTGTTATAAATAATATTTTCTTAGTTAATAATCCTAATGGACTTGTTACTTGTTCTTTAAAAGAAGTATCACTTCCTAAACCTAATATTACATATCAACCAACTATACTTGAAGATACTCCAATGTATTCTAAGGAAGACTATTTTTATAAATCTCCTAGATTTAGAAGTATTATTGAACCTGAAAAATTAATAATCTCACCTCCTCCTGGTGGAAATGAAGGAGATGAGAATGCTCCTGCATTACTAACATATGGTCCTAGAATGACTATGATATTAACGTCAGGTGTTACTCTTTTAACAGCTATTGAAGGATATACTGCTGGTACTAAATCCTTTAGAGATTTACTTCCAACATTTGTTACTGTTATAGTTATGCTTTTATCTTCATTCTTCTGGCCGGTTATGACTAAAAGATATCAAAAAAGACAAAAGACTAGAAATGATTTAAGAACTAGAAGAAAATATCTAGAGTATTTGGATGGTAAACGTAAAAAAGCTGATGAAATTAAGTCTTTACAAAAACAAATATTAATTGAAAATAATGTTTCGTTAGAAGAATGTCAAAACATTATTTATAACCATAATAGAAACTTATGGGGCAAGAATATTGGTGATGATGACTTCTTAACTGTTAGAATTGGAACAGGAAGAGTTAAGACTCAAATAGAACTTGAAGAACCAAACAAAGATGAGTTCCAATTAGAAGAATTTGATTTAAAAGATAAAGTAGATGATTTAAAAGAAGATGCTATGTGGATAGATGATGCTCCTATGGACATCAACTTATCAGAAAAACGTATTTCTGCAGTTGTTGGTAATAATGTTTTAACTAAATATTTTATTGATAGTATTTTCTTACAATTAATGACTTTCCATAGTTATTTAGATTTAAAATTTGTTGTTATTACAAACAAAGAAAATGAATTCTTATGGGAATATTTAAAAGTTACTCCTCATACATGGGATAACTTGAAGACAATTAGATACTTTGCTACATGTCCTGAAGAACTATCAACTATTAGTTCTACAATTGAAAAAGATTTAGAAGCTAGAATTATTTCAGAAGCAAATGAAGATGATAGTAAATCAAACGATAAAACAGATGAATTGATTACAAAAAAACCTTTTATAGGTCATAAACCATATTATCTAATATTTGTTGATGATTTAGAACTTGCAAGAAACTCAAGTTTGATTAAAAAAGCAATGAGTACTAATTTAAACTTTGGTGTATCTATTATTTATAGAAACAATAGATTATCAAACTTACCTGAACAATGTTCTACATTCTTGAATATTGATCCTGAAAAATCAGGTTTATTTGAAACTAATTTAACAAAAGATTCTCAAAAAGAGTTTATTCCTGAATTAAATAAGAGCGTTGATATGTATGGATGTGCTCAAGTACTTGCTAATGTACCAATGCAAAAGGAAAAAGCTAAGTATGAACTACCTAGTTCAGTTTCATTCCTTGAAATGTTTAATGTAGGTAGAGTAGAACAATTAAATTCTCTTGAAAGATGGAAAACTAATAATCCTGTTAATACATTATCAGTTCCTGTTGGTGTTAACCAAGAAGGTGAACTATTTATGATGGATGCTCATGAAAAAGTATGGGGTCCACATGGATTAGTAGCTGGTACTACTGGTTCAGGTAAATCAGAATGGATTATTACATATATTCTTTCGCTTGCTGTTAATTTCCACCCAGATGAAGTTCAATTTGTACTTATCGACTACAAAGGTGGTGGACTTGCACTTGCATTTGAAAACTCTGAAATGGGTATTAAGTTACCACATTTAGCTGGTACTATTACAAACCTTGATAAGTCTGCAATTAATAGAGCACTTACTTCAATTGAGGCAGAGTTAAAGAGAAGACAAAGATTATTTAATGAAGCAAGAGAAAAACTTCATGAATCTAGTATTAATATTTATAAGTATCAAAAATACTATAGGAAAGGTTTATTAACTGAACCTGTTTCTCATTTATTTATAATTTCCGATGAGTTTGCTGAGTTAAAATCTCAAGAGCCTGATTTTCTTGATCAATTAATATCAACTGCACGTATTGGTCGTTCACTTGGTGTTCACTTAATACTTGCAACTCAAAAACCAAGTGGTGTTGTAAATGACCAAATTTGGTCAAACTCAAGATTCCACGTATGTTTAAGAGTTCAAGATCAATCAGATTCAAAAGATATGATTAAAACTAGTGATGCGGCAGCATTAAAGACAACTGGTGCCTTCTATTTACAAGTAGGTTATAATGAATTTTATCAATTAGGACAATCTGCTTGGTCGGGTGCTAAATATCATCCAAGTGATATTATTAAGAAAAAAGTTGATCAAAGTTTAAGTTATATTGATACACTTGGTAATGTTGTTAATAGTTATGATGAAAATACATTTAGTGAAAAAGCACCAGAAGCAGATAATGGTGAAGAATTATTAAATATAGTTAAGTATATTTCAGATATATCTAAAGAAGAAACTGTTGTTGGTAAGCAATTATGGCTTCCAAATATTGATCCTAATATCAAACTTGATGATGTTAAGAAGAAATATAATTGGAAACCTACTAAATATAATTTAAATACTTGTATTGGTATGTATGATAGACCAATTTTCCAAGAGCAAGGTTTATTATCTATCGATTTAGGTGAAAACGTTGTTATTTATGGTGAAGGTGGGTCTGGTAAAGAAAATCTACTTGCCACGATTATTTGGTCAAGTATGATTGAGCATACACCTGAAGAAGTAAATTATTATATTATCGATTATGGTGCTGAAACACTAAGAATGTTTGCTAAATATCCTCATGTAGGTGAAGTAATGTTCCAAGATAATCTTGAAAATATTCCAGCTCTTCTTGAAATGGTTCTAGACGAGATGGATAGACGTAAGGAATTATTTGCTGACTATAATGGTAACTATGATAGTTATATTAAAGAATCTGGTAATTTCTTACCTAGATGGGTTGTTACTATATGTGCTTTTGATATCTTCAGTGAAAACTTACCTAAGATTGTTCCATTCATAGAGCAAATGTTTAGAGATGCTCCGAAGGTTGGTATTACGTTCTTGGTATCTACAACTGGATATCAAGCAGTAAGAGCTAAGATACAAGGATACTTCCAATATAGAATTATTCTACATCAGTCTGACGAATCTAAATATAGAACTATTGTTGATGCTGTTCCTAAGAAGTTAATTCCTGCTAACGAATTTGGACGTGGTCTTTGTATTATTAATAAAGATGAAGAATGGTGTGAATTCCAAACTGCATTTATTACTGATAGAGAAAAGATTAATCAACTTGTTAGAAGTAATGCTGAAAACTTTTCAACATATTATAAAGTTAGAGCTAAATCACTTCCTAAGATTCCAGATGATATTTCATCTAATGAACTTGGAAGTTATATAACTACTATAGATGCTCTACCTGTTGGTTATGATTTCCACGAAAAAAATATTAAAACATTTAATATTGTTAAAGATAAATTAATGGCAATATGTACTAATGATTTACAAACTAATATAACATCTATATACGGTTTAGTTGATACAGTAGCAAAAGTTTCTGGAGTAAAGGTTAGAATACTAGACTTTACTGGAAATTATGCTGGTAATACTGTTGATATGAATTACTATAATGATAAGTATGATGCTACAGTTATGGCATTACTAAATGACTTAAAAACTAGAACTATTCAACAAGATCATGGAATAACATTTATCTATGGTATTGGAAGAGCAAAAGTTAGTTTATCTCAAACAGGTAATGAAAAATTGCTTGAATACTTTGAAGCACTTAAGAGTGCTAATAAATCAAGTGTTATTCTAGTTGATTCATATGAAAATCTTAAGAGACTTAGACCAGAGCCATGGTTTAAAGATATTAACTTAACATCTGGTATTTGGTTAGGTAATGGTTTAGAAAATCAAAATTTATTTGGTGTTAATACTGTTGATATGGAAGATAGAAAACTTAACTTTGAAGGTGAAGCTTTCGTTATTGAAGATGGTAAGTATACACTTATTAAGTCTGTTATGGATAAGGAGTAGCATATGGATTATAAAATTTTAGTAGAATTATATGTTCCTGAGATTGAAGAAAAATTTGAATTCTATGTTCCTATTAATAAACATGTAGATTTTGTAATAACAATATTTAATCAAGCAATTAAGGAACTTGAATTTGGAGATTTTCCTATAAGAGATAATTTCAGATTATGTAATAGACGTACTGGAGAAATATACGATAATGGTGCGTATGTAAGAAATACAACTATCAAAAATGGAACACAATTAGTATTGTTTTAAAACGAAAAAGAAACAGTGTTTAAATTGTTTCTTTTTTTTACGTAAAGGACGTATTTTAGTTTGTCATATTGGTATTTTTTTTATATAATGATTTTAGAGTATAGGAAGACTATTACTCATGCTAGTAACGATGTAGGAAGGAAGATACTGATGCGATTAGATACTTCGGTAAATGCTGAGATTAACGAGAACTCAATTGATAGTACTGTTAATGATTTAGGTAATCTTATTGATGATATCACTAGTGATTTAAATTCTATGGATATGATTTTTTACAACATGAATGATTATTTTAAATGTAATCAATCTGACGAATTTGTTGCAAAGTTTTCTAGCTATAGAAAAAACTTTGAATTATTAAGAGATAACCTTGGTACTTTCACATCTGACTTGATGAAAGTTAAGAACGGCACGGTTGATTTATTATCTTTCGAAGCTAATTACTTTAATGATCTTGCTGCTGAACATGAGTTACAAGCCAAGAAAATTAATGTGGAAAATTAGGAGGAATTTTTATGACATTAAATATTAGTGGAGCTACTTCTGGATATGATGTTAACGGAATGCAAGCTCTTATTACTGAAGTAAATACTCAATGTGTAGTTCCTGCATGCGCTACTTTAAGAAGTGATGCAAACGATGTTAGAACTACAGTTGACTCAGTATGGGTTGGTGCTTCTGCTGAGGCATTTAAACAAAAATTAACAGATGACACTGAAACTATGTGTAAAACTCTTGAAGAAGCTGGAAAACAAATTCAAGATCAATTAAATAACGCTGGTAGCAACATTGAAGAATATGATGATGCTTTAGCTCAACAAATTAAAAACTGGTAGAAGGAGATAGATTAATATGGGAATTAGAGCTGGATTAGGAAATATAGGAGCAGGCTTAAAAAGTGCTTGGGATAACACTATCCAAGGTATTTTTGCTCAAACTCAAGGTATATTTGACGCTGCAGTAACTAAAATTGGTTCAATTTATTCTGGTGGTTTCATCGGTATCAACGCAAATAACTGGGGTGACATTAAAGTAGCTGTTGAAAAATTAATTACAGATGCAACTGCAGACTTAGCAAAATTCAATGAATTAGCTAAAAGAGATGATGCAATTAAAGGTGAAGCTGAAATTGCTTTAGGCGGATATTTAGCAAATGCTCAAAAATTACTTGAAGCATATGTAACTACTTATAGAAACTTTATTAAAGATGCTGAAACAGCATTAGGAGCTATGAACGAAGGAGATCGTCAAAACGCTCAAAATATTAATGAAGCTTCTCAAGCTCTTGAACAAGAAGCTAACGCTATTAGAGTAGACTAATAGTTTAATAACCATTAAGAATAAGGAGGTAAATCTATGGCATCAAAGTCATCGCTTATGGCGGAAAATAGAGATTTAGAAAGATTACGTACTAATTTATTAGTAGTTGCGGAAAGACTTTATAAAGCAAATAATGACGCACATAAAATTATGACTAACCTAGATAAGAATTACACCCTTAATAATAATTCAGTTGCAGGTTATTATGAAACTGAAAAGTTAGCTAAAAGGATTTTAGCTAAAAGAGATAATATTTTATCTAGTTTAATACCTGCTATTGATAGTGAAATCGAGTCTAATAAAGCTGAGATACGTGAAATCGAACGAAGAGAAGAAGAGGAACGTCAAGCTAGAGAACAAGAACGATTAGAAAGAATGGAAAGATTAAGACGTCAAAGCATGCGCTAAGACGTTTTTTTCAAATAGTAAAGGATGATGTAGATGGCTGATTTTGAATGTGATACACAAATGCTAAGAGATGAAGGAAAAAAATTCATTGATTTTGCAAATGATTATAATAAGTCAATTGATAAATTCTTTGAGATATTAACTACTCTTGATATAAACGGTGTTTGGAAAGGTAAACAATATCCTAAATATAGAGACCGTGTTTCATATGAAAAAAGAGATTATGTTAAATTTGGAGAAGGCTTAAGAGCAATTGGTGATGAATTAGTTGATTATGCTGATTCTTTAGAAGACCTTGCTAATAAAAATGAAAGGGAATACGATAACATATGAAAGTAAAAATTGTTAATGAAGGTATTTATAATGGGACTAGAAGTAGTATTATAGATACTAGAGATTCTCTTCAACAAGCTAGAAGTACAAATCTTTATTGCCCTAGCACATTTAGTAGAGTAAGCGAAGTTAGAGCACTTAAAGAAGATATTCAGGATATGATTCGTACACTTAGAAAGATAAGTGATGCATTATATCATAATGACTTAAATTACAGAAATCATGGTTCAAATGAAATTAGACGTATTAGACGTTTAAAAGAAGCATCATTAAAAGCTAGAAATGGCTTGTAAAATATGACAAGAGTTATTTATACTCTTGTTTTTTTTTGTTAACATTATAGTAGGTGATTATATATGCAAAACTACTTTGAATACTTAAAGTATTATGGTAACCTTAGTTTCTCAAAAGTTAAACTTAATGAACTTGATATGGCTATTTTTTCTATGCTTGTATATTTACCATATGTAAATATTCAAAATGGAATTACAATTGAAAAATTTGGTGAAATTGTTAAAAGTTTTGATGCAAGTAGTTTTGAAGGTGCTATGACACCTATGGCCTTAGAACTAATGGATGCTGTAAGAAGTGTAAAAAGATATAAAGATATTAAAGTATATGACTTTGTAAAAATAGATGATGATAAGTTACAATTTGGTGCTTATACATTAAGATATGGAAGTAATACTCTTGTTATATATGAAGGTACTAATACTTCTATCATGGGTTGGTTGGAAAATTTGAAACTAATAACTACTTTTCCTACTTTAACTCAAAGCTATGGAATAAACTACTTAAGAGATACTATAAAAAAAGGGGATAGGAATATCTATATAGGAGGACACTCAAAGGGTGGTAATCTTGCACTTAGTTCTGCTTATCTTGCAGATGATCATATCTTTAAAAGAATAAGAAAAATATATAACTTCGATGGACCTGGATTTAGAAATGATGAGTACGAAACTGAAAGGTTTTTAGAGGTAAGTAAGAAAACAACTACATTCTTACCTGATGGTAGTATGATTGGTGTTATTTTGAATAATGATAAATATAGATACGTACAAGCAAATGGTGTTGGTTTTTATAAACATTATATTGTTAATTGGCATACGTATGGTAGTTTCTTTTTAAGATGTGATGTATCTAGTAAAACTTTAGATTTTAAAGATAAGATGGAAGAAAATATTAACTCTTTAAGTAGACCACAGTTAGATAAGGCTATAAGTATTTTGGATGAGTTCTTTAAAGCTAATAATATTACTCATACATATCATTTAACTAAAATTAAGCTTGCTGATTTAAGAAAGCTTCTTAATAGTTATAAAGAGTTAGATAGTGCTTCTAAAGAATTAATATTATCTACTTTTAAACATTTGTTTATTGGTAAGAAATAATGGGGTACCATTATAAAGAAATTTGTGTTATTATACTGAAATAATTCAACCTTTATTAAGTGCTTTGAATTAATTAATATTTTATAGAAAGAAGGAGTATTTATGTATTTAATAGACAAGTTAAATAATAATATTCAAACTGTTTTGAAACAATTGGGTTATGATGATGAAGTAAGCGTGGTTAAGTCTTCTAGACCTGAATTAGGTGATTACCAATATAATGGTGTAATGAAGCTTGCTGGTATCAACAGGATTAATCCAAGGGAACTTGCTGAAAAAATAGTTGCAGAATTATCTAAATTTGATGATTATACTAATATTAATATTGCTGGTCCTGGATTTATAAATATATCTTTTAAGGATGAAGTATTAATTGATTACATTAATGAAATAAATAATGATTTTGAAAAGAATATTTATAAAGATGAAAATGATACTACTATATTTTTAGATTATGGTGGTGCTAATGTAGCTAAACAACTACATGTAGGTCACTTAAGAAGTGCTAATATTGGTGAAGCATTAAAAAGATTATTAAATGCATGTAAGTTTAAAACTATAAGTGATGTACATTTAGGAGACTGGGGAAGACCTATGGGTCTTGTAATGCTTGAAATTGAAAAGCGTCAACCAGATTTAGTATATTTTGATAAAGATTATACTGGAGAATACCCAACTGAATCTCCAGTTACTGCTGAAGATTTATCGGAAATTTATCCATTTGCTTCTAATAGATCTAAGGAAGATCCTGAGTACTTAGAAGAAGCTCGTGAGATGACTTTAAGACTACAAAATAGAGAAAGGGGTATCTATGCTCTTTGGAAACATGTAGTTCATACATCTGTAGAAGAAGATATTAAGAAAGCTTATGAACTTCTAAATACTTCATTTGACCTTTGGGAAGGAGAAGCAGATGCAGATGATTATATTCCTGAGTTAATAGATTATCTTGAAAAAAATAATTATACAGAAATATCTGAGGGTGCAGAAGTTATATTTGTAAATGAACCTGATGATAAGATTGAAATACCTCCATTTATGATTAAGAAGAGTAATGGTGGAGTTCTTTATGATACTACTGAACTTGCAACACTTTATTCAAGAATTAAGAGATTTAAATTTAATGATATTTGGTATTTAACTGATTCAAGACAATCTCTTCACTTTGTTGAATGTTTCCGTGCTGCTAAAAAGACTAAGATAGTTCCTGATGATATAAAATTAACTCATTTACCATTTGGTACAATGAATGGACCTGATGGTAAACCATTTAAAACAAGAGATGGTGGAGTAATGAGTTTAAATGCTCTTTACAAACTTGTTTATGATGAGTGTTATAAAAAGTTAAGTGATTCTATACCTGCAGAAAAGAAAGAAGATACTGCTAGAATAATAGCTGTTGCTGCTATTAAGTTTGCTGATCTTTTACCTAATAGAACAACTGATTATACATTTGATCCAGTTAAATTCAGTGATTTAAATGGTAAAACTGGTCCTTATCTTTTATATAATACAGTTCGTATTAAATCTATTTTCCAAAAGGTTGAAGGAGTAGAATATAAAACATATAATAATATTGGATCATCTATAGAAAGAGATATGATACTTCATTTAATAGAATTATCTAATACTTTAAAGAAAGGCATAAGTGAAAAATTATTAAATGAAATATGTGAATATTTATTTAAATTAACTAATCTTTATAATACTTTCTATGCAGATCATTATATTGTTAGTGAAGAAGATAAAAAACAACAAGAATCATGGTTAGTATTAAGTTCGGTTGTTCTTAAAACTAATTTATTCTTGCTTGATATTCTAGGAATTGAAGTTCCTGATAGAATGTAAAAAAATCTAGTTATAAAAACTAGTGTTTTTTATTTAAAAAGGAGGTATAAATGTGAAGAAACCCGAAATACTTGCACCTGTTGGAAGAATGGCTTCTTTATATGCTGCTATTGAAGGTGGATGCGATGCTGTTTATTTAGCTGGTAAATTATTTGGTGCTAGAGCGTTTGCTGATAATTTTAGTGATGAAGAATTAGTATTTGCTATTAATTATGCTCATAAATATGGAGTTAAAGTATATGTTACTACTAATACTTTAGTTTATGACTTTGAAGTTGAAAAGTTCATGGATTATATTGAGTTTTTACATAAGAATAATGTAGATGCAGTTATTGTACAAGATATTGGAATGTTTGATTTAATTAGAAAAACTTTCCCAAATCTTGAAATACATATTTCTACTCAAATGCATATTCATAACGTTGAAAGTACTAAACTTGTTGAAGAATTAGGTGCATCACGTGTAGTTCTTGCTCGTGAAACTCCAATTGAACTAGTTAAAAAGATAAGAGAAAACACTAATATTGAGTTAGAAATATTTGTTCATGGGGCTTTATGTATATCTTACTCAGGACAATGTTTAATGAGTTCTTTAATAGGTGGCAGAAGTGGTAACCGAGGAACATGTGCTCAAAGTTGTAGACAACCTTATGAGTTATACTGTAATGATATAAAGATAAGTGAAGATAATTATCTTTTATCTACAAGAGATCTTTGTACTTTGGAAGATGTTGGTAAACTTATTGATCTAGGTATTGATTCTTTAAAAATAGAAGGTAGAATGAAAAGACCTGAGTATGTATATTTAGTTACTTCTCTTTATAGAAAAGCAGTAGATTCTTATATTGAAACTGGAAAAGTTGATATAAGTGAAGATGAAATATACGAGCTTAAGAAGATATTTAATAGAAATTATACAAAAGGTTTCTTATTTAATACCCCAAATGATAAGTTTATGAATACATTTAGACCAAATCATATGGGTGTTAAGATAGGTAATGTAATCGATGTTAAAAAGAATAGAGTAAAGATAAGATTAACAGACGGAGTTAATCTAAATGATGGAATACGTTTTGTTAAACGTGGATTTGAAGACGTTGGTATGATTATTCAACAAATGTTTCAAAATAATGAGAAAGTTAGAAGTGCAAAGAAGAATGAAGTAATTACTTTGCTTTCTCCTGAAGAAGTAGAAGTAGGTTCTGAAGTATTAAAAACTACCGATTATGAACAATTAAAAAACTTAGATGCTTTAATAAAAGCAAATAATAGAAAAATAAATGTAGATGTTAAGTTTAAAGCACTTCTAGGAGAAAAACTTTCTATAAGTGTTAATGATGGTATAAATGATATTTCTATGAATTCTGATTATATAGTTGATAAAAGTGTTAATAGACCAACTACAAAAGAAGATATAGAAAAACAATTACTTAAAACAGGCAATACAATTTACAATATTAAGTCTTTAGATATCGTAAGTGATGATAATATATTTATACCAATTAAAACTATAAATGATTTAAGAAGAGATGCTCTTGATAATTTAGATAAAATTCGAGTTGCAAGTGTTAATAATATCGTTAAACGACAATATAATATCGAATTACCTAAGTTTGATAAGACAAATTGGAAGATATTATTATTAGATAATACTGAAAAATATAATATTTCTATGGGAAGTCATTATAACGAAGTAATTATTCCTTATAACAAATCTTTTGATGATTATTGGATTCGTTATAAAAATCCTAGAGTCATGGAACACTTAAGTGAAAGAAAAGGGAACTTAATAATGGCCTCTGAACTTGGAAGCGTTTATAAATATAAGTTTAAAGATATAGCAACAGATTGGTCTTTAAATGTTACAAATTCATATTCTGTTGCACTTCTTCATTCTCTTGGAGTTAAAAGAGTATGTTTATCTTTAGAAATGAATGATTATCAAATAAAGGATTTAATAAATTCATACGAAGAAAGATACGGAAAACATCCAAATGTAGAAGTAATTGTTGATACTTTACCTGAAGCGATGGTTATTAAATATGACATCTTTAATGGTAAGTATGACTCAAAGAATACGTATTACTTAAAAGATAAATTTGGTAGTAAATTTAGATGTTTAAGAAGAGATAACCTAACTATTATTTATGGAAAAGATAGAATAGTTAAGAATAATATTGATGAGTTATATGAAATAGGTGTTAATGCTGTTAGAGTTGAAGATGTACTTTAAATCACCGTAAAAACGTTAGTTTAAGAGGACTTTTGTAAGTCTTCTTTTTATGTGCTATACTTGTCTTGTAAAATATGAGGAGGTAATTTTATGAAAAATTCAAAAGTATATTTTACAAAAGACATCAGTGCTCGAGGACTTATGAAAGTTTATGAAGCACTTGGAGTTAAATTACCAGGAAACGTAGGTATAAAAGTTTCAACTGGTGAAAAAGGGGCAAAAGGTTACTTAAAATCGGAGATTATTAAACCTCTAGTTGATAGATTAAATGGGACAATAATTGAATGCAATACTGCATATCCAGGAAGTCGTAATGAGGCTACGGAACATATGAGTGTTGCTGAAGAACATGGCTTTACTAAGATGGGTAAGGGTGTTGAAATTATTGATGGATTAGGTGAATTTAGAATACCTGCTCCAGTTGGTGCAAAGCACTTAAAGTACGATTTACTTGGAGAAGGCTTTAAAAAGTATGATTCATTCATAAATCTTGCTCATGGCAAAGGACATGCCATGGGAGGATTTGGTGCTAATCTAAAGAATCAATCAATTGGATTTGCATCACGTAATGGTAAAGCATATATTCATTCATGTGGTCATACTGAAAATCCTGATGAGTGCTGGGTAGATAAACATGAACAAATTGATTTTATTGAGTCGATGGCTGAAGCTGCAACTGCAGTTCATGAATATTGTGAAAGAAATAATAAACCAATTATATATATTACTGTTATGAATGCTTTATCGGTAGATTGTGATTGTGATTCCAAACAAGGAGAACCAGTTATGGCTGATCTTGGAATAGTTGGTTCACTTGATCCAGTTGCAAATGATCAAGCATTTGTTGATATGGTATTTGCATCTAAAGATCCTGGGGCTAAGGAGTTACAAGAAAGAATTGATACACGTTTAGGAAGAGAAATACTTTCTTATGCTGAAAAACTTGGCTTAGGTTCTACTCAATATGAATTAATAGAAATATAGACGATTATTTGTGGTATACTTGTAAGTATATGGAAGTTTAAGAATAAATAAGGGAATTGGTTTTTTGTTGATATTATATTTTTCTAGTGTATAATAGACTAAAAAGTCGATGGAAAGGTATTAAATCATGAGAAAAATAGAACCAAAAAAACTAACTGATGTATTAATTGATACATTAATACATAGGGAATGTGTTCAAAGAAGTGGGTTATATTTAGCAACCGAACTTAAAAAACTTCAAAGAGGTGCGGATTCAACATCGCTTATTTGTAGATGTCAAACACACGATTTATCTAAATTGAATAATGTACAAGAGTTTTTAGCTTTGGCTTCTATTGTAGATAGTATTGATGATTTATCTAATATACATTATGAACCTTCACCAGAGGTTAAGAAGGCTACACATTTACATCAACAAAATAATGACCATCACTGGGGTTATTTTGATGATCCTAATGATATGAACAGTGATCAAGCAACTGAACAAGTTGTTGATTGCCATGCAAGAAGTAAACAATTTGGTACTGAAGGTGCAGCTGCTTACTTAGATATTCAATGTAAAAAATTTAATTTATGCAAGGCAAATTATGATAGAACTATGAGACTTGCTGAATTAATTGATGAACTTGCAAAAGATGATGATTATCATGATATTTTAAATCAAAAGTTAGATGTTGGTTTTAACTTTGATGATAGAATGGTTTCCTGTCTTGAAAACTTTAACATAGATAATTTTACTGATTGTGTAACTACTGATAGATTATTAATGTATCAAAAGATGAATACAGACTTCGCAACTATATGTTATGAACTTAGATTAAAAGAAAATAATAGTTTCATTGGTTATATTAAGATTAAAGCCTATGGTGAAATAGATTATAAAATATATCAAAACTATAAAGAACAAGGATTTCTTCTTGAAGGATTAATTGGTTTACTTTCTCTTTGTGATATGAATTATTTATATTGTAAGATTAAAAAATCTAATGAAACAGCGCAAAGATGTTTTGATTTGTTAGGCTTTGCTAGAGAAGAGCTTGATGAAACAACTTATAAATATACAACTCAAAATTTAGATGATGTTAAGAGGTTATGCTTAAAATAGCATAATCTTTTTTTGTGTAAATAAACAGGTTATTTTCTTTATATTTTTCTTTTAAAATATTATTATAGATATAAGAGGTGGAATATATGAATGAAGATAATAAACCTGTAATTAATCCACAGATGAATGATTATACTGAAACTAAAGGAAAGAATTTTAAAATTGCTATAGTTTTAACTATTGTTTTAATAGTAACAATTGTAATTCTTGGTATAAGTATGAATAATATGCTTAAACAAGCTAATTACTATGAAGAAGATGAAGATAAAACTACTGAAGTAGTAGAAACTAAAACTACTAAGGAAACTGGTAAAGTTAGTTCTAATATAACTGAGTTAAGTGATTTATTTATTATTGATGTTGATAATGATTTATCTGGTAATAATGATTTATTTTTAAGTTTTAATACTTATGCAAGTGGTGAATTAGCTAATACATTTGATTATGTAATATATGCTGTTGGAACTGGTGAAAAAACAATGTTTATTGTTAATAAATCTGAAATAGGTGTATATGATAAGTATGACTATAAAATTAATCATAAGAAGACTATTTATAAGTCTTTATTAAGTGAAGAAGTTGGTTTAAACAAAGATTATACAATTAATGATAATCAAATTACTTATATTGTAAATAACCAAACTGGTAAAAGTATTACTAGATTATCTGTTGTTACTTTATTTTACGATAGTAATTCTAAAATAGTAGATGCTAAATTTGGATCTGCATATGGTATTAAAGAAACCGGAGAAGTAAAAGTATTAAATTCTTCTAAAGAATATGATAAAGCTGAAGCAGTTATAGTTGAAGCTTATACAGTTTAAAAAAAGAACTTATTTCTAAGTTCTTTTTTATTGTACTTTATCCCACATGTTATTCATATCTGTTTCTTCTTCGTCATGAATTGGGCCTTCTTCTTGTTGTTTTTGTTCTTCCTCTTCAGTTGAATGGAACTTTATATATCCTTTATTTAAGGCATCTGTTGTACCAATTTCATATATTAAATCTATTAGATTAACTTTTTTATCTTTATTATTATCTAATTCAGAATTATATTTTTCATTATTAACTATATTATTTCTTATTTGTGGTAGTTTAGCTCTAGAATCTTCTGCAAATACGTTTGATGTGAATAGTAGAGTACCCACTAATAATAGAAGTATAAATACTTCATATTTACCATTGAATGCATCATTTGATGAAGCATCTTGGGTTTGTGATGCTTCAGCTTCAGCTTCTGCCTTAGCCTCAGCTTCAAGTTGTTCAAGTTGCTTGCCACCTATTTGATCATCATTAATTTTTTCTAATTGTTCGTTAATAATAAACTCCCCAGAAACTGGAGTAGGTGAAGTATTAACTTGACTAGGTACTCCTGGAGTTTGATTATTAATTGGGAATGTAGCATTAGTTTCAATTGTAACTGTTTTAAAAGGTTTTTTATTAAGACGTATCTTAGTTCTAATTGCTCTTATAATATTAATTATTATTATGAATGCTATAAGTGCAACACATATAAGTATTAGCATTGTTTTGTTTTCATCCGCCCACTTAGAAACTTGATTTCTTAATGTGTAATCTTCTTTTACTATTTTTATATTATCGGAGTCTGAATAAACCGTTATTTCTTCACGACATCCATATGATGATTCATATTTATAGTCTACGTCAGAAGAATGTATATTATCAAAGTAAATGTTTAAAGGTTTATCTTTTACTAATGGTTTAAAGTATATTTGAGCATACTCAATTGTTTTAAATGAATTTGTACTATCAAATAACATCTTTATAGTTGTATTATTTCCGCTTTTAATGGGTTTACCTTCAGTATATGTGAAATAGTAGTTTGTTTTTACTTTTTGTAATTCAAATTCGTTTGAATTATAAGTCATTTCTTGTTCTATAGCCATGATATTATCGCTTGTCATTTTAAGCGTTAGAATAATACTTTGATCAATATATTCTGTATTAGATACTTCAAAGTCTGTATCATGTTGAATTGTAAAATTAAATAAACTCAAAATTGAAAGTAATGAAGTTAGTACATATTTCATATTATCACCACTTTTATTTTATCAAATTATATCGAATTTATAAATACATGATATAATTGTTACGAGGTGTATTTATGAATATTCCAACTTATTTAAATAATCTTTTAATTAGTTATTATGATAATGATTTAACCCGAAAAATTATTGATGCTTATAGTCAAGAAAGAGTTACATCTTTAAGAGTTAATACTTTAAAAGCAAATAAAGACGAAGTTATAAAAGTCTTAAATGATAATAATATAGATTATAAGGAAGTAGATAATATTGATTTTGCTCTTATAATAAATGCAGATGAAAGTGTTTTAAGAAATTTGGATTTATACAAGGAAGGAAAAATATATCTTCAAAGCTTAAGTTCTATGTTACCTCCTTTATACTTGGATTTAAAAAAGGGAAGTACTGTTCTTGATATGGCTTCTAGTCCAGGTGGTAAGACAAGTGAAATATGTGCTTTGATGGATAATAATATATTTGTTACAGCAACAGAAGTTAATGCTATAAGATTTGATAGACTTAAACATAATTTAGAGTTACTTGGTTGTAAGAATGTTACTTGTTTAAAGAAAGATGCAAGAGACTTAGATGACTATTTTGTATTTGATAATATTTTACTTGATTCTCCTTGCTCAGGATCTGGTACTATTGAAAACAGTAATTATTCAAAAATAAGTGAAGAATTAATTAATAAAATACAAAAGACTCAGTATGAATTACTTAAGAAAGCTCTAAGTATGTTAAAGAAAGGTAATACTTTAGTATATTCAACTTGTTCTATATTAAAATGTGAAAATGAAGATATTATTAATAAAGCTAAGAAGGAATTTAATATTGAAATAGTTCCTATTAATACTGATATAGAAACTCTACCTAGTACAATAGATGGAGTTGTTACAGTTATGCCAACAAAAGAATATGAAGGATTCTTTGTAGCAAAAATAAAGAAGGTTTAATGAAGTGAACCCTTCTTTTTTATTTCAATAAATTCCATATAATCATGCATTAATTCTTTTATAAATATAGATGGTTTATTTACTAAAATATAGATATTATTTTTAGTCCTCGTAAGAGCTACATAGAATAATCTTCTTTCTTCTTCATAGGGTATATATATTTTAGTTTTATTTATTAAATTTATTATATTATTATTTTTAATTTTAGAAGGTATATTATCTGAGTTTACTAGTATTATGTTTTCACATTCGAGTCCTTTTGATTTGTGAATGGTAAGTTTATTTTCATAATTGATTTTATCTATATCCGAGTTATTTCTTCCAAGTATAAGTATTTCTTTACTATTAATTAGTTTTATTGTCTCTTCAACCGTGTAATTAAATAGTATTTTAATTGGTTTGGAATTACTTTTAATTGATGATATATTCTTCTTTAATTGATGTTTATTCTTCATGATAAAGTTTACTGTTATGAAAATAAGTTCATTGCTGTTTCTGTAGGTGTACTTTAAGTAATAATATTTAGCATCCTTGAAATAGTTTTTAAAGTTAATGAATATATCTAGATTACTACCTGAAAAACCATATATACTTTGGTAGTCATCTCCTACAGCAAAAAGGGATGCATCACTTAACCGAATTAATTCTCTTATTAAATTTAGTCTAATAATAGATGAATCCTGAAATTCATCTATTATTATATACTTATAATTAATTGGATAGTTTTTAATACATTCAGTTCCTTTTATAATGATGTCATCCATATCTATTTTATTTGATGATTTTAATTCATTTTCATATATTTTGCTTATTTCTAGAATGTACTTTAAAATTACTTTTGTTATGAAGAATGAATGCTTATACTTTTTATATATTTCGTATAAAGGTATATTATTAGCTTTTGATAATTTAATAAATGTTAGAATGGTTTTTTTTAGTTCTGTATATTCATAGGAAGATAATAGATTATCTATATTTTTAAAAGTTTTAAAAATGCTTTTAAACTCTTTTTTATAATTTTTATTATATTTAATATAAGACTTAAAATATTCATCAGTAATAAAAGGTAGAAGAGAATCATCACATATTGAATAGTTAAAATTACTTAGGTATTTCATGCCTAACTTATGAAAAGTTTTAACTTCTATTTCATATCCTAGACTATTAAGTTTAGTATATAGGTTATTTACTGTTTCATTGGTAAATGAAATACAAAGTATTTCTTCTTCTTTTATATGCTCATATTCAATTAAATATTTAATTTTTCCTTCAATCGTAAGTGTTTTCCCTGATCCAGCACCAGCAATTAATAAAACTGATTTTTCTTTTGCTTTTATAGCATTCATTTGATAATCATCTAGTATTATTCCATTTATATTTAAGTTATCCATAATAATATTATTAAAGAATAGTTTATTAATTACTTGTTTTAAACAAAAATGATGAGAATTTGCATAAGTGCTTATTTTTTGTTATTATAGTCGAATAGAAAAAGGGGATGTATTGGTATGATAGTTAGTAGTTTACATTTAGAAATTACAAGATCTTGTACATTACAATGTGAACATTGTTTTAGAGGAGAAAGCAGAAATGAAGTTATGTCTCCTGAAACTATTGTTAACATTTTTAAGAATATTAAAGAAATAGACTTTTTACTTATAAGTGGTGGGGAACCTTTAACAGCAGTTAGACAAATTAGAACAATTATAGAAGTAATTAAAAAGAATAAGATTAAAGTAAATAAAATTAATCTTGTTACAAATGCAACTGTAGTAAATAAAAATGTTATAAGTGCTTTAAAGGAATTGGCTTCAATAGGTAATTTAAACTTATATTTATCATATGATGCATTCCATCATATGGAATTAGAAAGATTAGGACTATTAAGATTAAGAAAAGATAATGCTGATAAATTAAAAGAAAAATTTGGTGCTAACGAATATATTTCTTATGAATCTACACCAACTAGTAATTTATATCCAATTGGTAATGCACTTACATTATCTGATGATAGGCTTGCTGAAATAAATGAAAAATATGGTACTCAATATACGGTAAGTAGAAATCCAAAGTATATTCATAATTATGATTGTGTTAGTAAAGTTAATGCTGATTATGATAAAAATTATAATACTTTATATGGAGTAATTAATATTGATGTTAATGGTAACATATGTGCCAGTGGTCAATCTTTTGATACTGAAGATGAGGAAGCTTTTGAGTATAATTCTAATGTTAATAATTTAGGTTTATTAGGTGCTACTATTAATCATATTAATTATTATAGAAGATTAATAAATGAAAAGTATAAAGGTACTGAATTAGAAGAAGCATATCATAAACCTTTAATTAGAGTTCAAAAAAGTAAGATGAAAAATAATTAATTTTGAAGAATAAAAACTAACCTTGTAGGTTAGTTTTTATAGTTTCTTAAATAAATCTTTTTTTATTGAATATAGATAAATATTACATGGCTTTTTATAAGTTCTTTCTATGTAGTTTTTATATCCTTTTAATTGATCAAGATATGCATCTTCGTCTACTTCTGATGTTTTATAGTCTATGATATCAAAATAAGTGGGATATTCTACAAGCAAGTCTATAATACCATGGAATAAACTATTGTCTTTAGTAAATAGTATTTCATGTTCTTTATAAGTATTAGCCTTACTAATATTTTCAGTTTCTTTATGACTTAAGAAGTTTTTAATATATCCTTTTTCTTCATCAGTAATATTTAACTCTTCTAAATTATTTTTCTTAAAGTCATAGGACTCAAATATGTAATGTAAGTGAGTTCCATATTCTAAAGCCTTTTTTTCTTCTTTAGTAATAATATTATTAATTGTTTTACTAAAGTGTTTATTATCTATTAGCTCATTATCAATTGATATTTCTTTAATGTTAATAACTTTATTTGTCTTATCAATTAATTCTTTATAATTAGTTTTATTTGCTTCCGTTTTATTATCTATACCAAGAAATTCTATATCGATTGTTTTAGTATATTTACTAAAGAATGTAGACATATAAGAAATAATATCTCCAAATGAAGAACATTTTTTTATTACATCTTCACTTATAGAACATGGTTCTATTTTTTCATTTTTATTATGAATCATGATAAATTGTTCTTTTGCTCTTGTTATAGCAACATAGAATAATCTTATTTTTTCTGAGATTATTTCTTTTCTTTCGTGTTCATAGTTTAAGTCATAGATGAAAGTATTTTCAATTCCTTCATCGAAGTATGGGAATATAAAACCATATAAATCATTTACGTTATAACGAGGTCTATCATTATTACTAATAAATTTACCATCTAGATATGGCATATAAACATAGTTATATTCAAGTCCTTTTGATCCATGTATTGTCATGATAGTAACAGCATTACTTGATACTTGTTTCGCTTTTACTTCAAGTTTTTCATCACTTGAAAGTATTTCATCAAAGTACTCAATTAAACCATATATGTCTAATCCAAATGTATCTAGAGAATCAGACTCTTTAATGAAGTACTCTAGTTTCATTAATCTATTATCTACATTGTTGAAAGTTTTTAGTTTATTAACAATATCAAATTCATTTATTAATGTCTTTATAATTTCTTTATTTGATTTTGAATCAACTATAGAAGTTAATTCATACATCTTTTTATAAAGTGGTGTTTCCTTAATATCTTTATTGTAAATAAATAAATCAAATAATTCTTCATCAGACATGTTCCAGATATAACTTCTTGCTATAGATATATATGAATGTTTAAAGTCTATATCAAAGTTATTGTCTTTAATATGTATAAGAAGATTTACTAAGTTTTTAAGTATTAGTATTTCTTCATCTTCTTTTACTGATACTGCTTTTTCTATTACAGAAGGTATACCAAATGATTCAAGTGTTTTCTTTAAAAGTTCAAAGTTTGTTGAAACATCTACTAGTATTGCAAAGTCCCTGTAGGTAATTGGAGCTAAATATTTATCTCCTCCTTTTTCATGGCAGGCTTCTTTTTTACTTTCTAGCTTTTCTTTTATATCTTTTGCAACTATATAGGCTTCTACTTCTTCTTTTTTGTACTTTTTATCTTCTAATTTATATTCAAGTACTTCCATGTTATAGTCATATTTATCCATGGCTGCTTTATCATATGCATCAGCAGAACCAGCAATTGTAATATGTTCTTTTTTATAGTTTGCACCACCTATATTATCTGTCATGATTGCTTCAAAGAAATCATTTACATTTTCAATTACTTCTTTTCTTGATCTAAAGTTTTTAGTTAAATCTATTCTTATTCCTTTAGTACCATCAAAAGTATCATATTTAGATTTAAATAGGTAAGGGTTTGCATTTCTAAATCTATAAATTGATTGTTTAACATCACCAACCATGTATACATTATTATTTGCTATGTAATTAATAAATGTTTCTTGAATATTATCTGTATCTTGATATTCATCTATCATGATTTCATGTACTTTATGTTTTAATTCTTCACGTACTTCTACGTGGTCTCTTACAAGTTCAATTGCTTTTCTAGAAATATCTCCAAATTCATAGGCATTATTGTCTTCTTTAAATTTCTTTATTCTCTTATTTAGTTCTTTTAATATGTCTATTACTACACTTACGGATGTTTTAGTACTTAAATATTTAGTTTTTAATTCAGCAGTTGAGTAGGTAATTAAATCTTTTAGGTCTTTTACTTTGTCTGATATTTTTTCTTTTGCTTCTTTATAGTCTTCTTGCTTTTGTACTACTGCTAACTTTTTGGTATCAAATACTTCTTTTAATTCTTCTATAGTAGTTGCTTCATCAATAGAAGCATAGTAGTCTTGGTTTTGTTCAATTGCTTTTTCTGTTGGACTTATATCTATTAGTTCTTGATATAAAGGCTTTATATCTGCTAATTTATCAAATACTAAATTAGTATATTCATCTATTTTTTTATTTATATAGTCTTTACTGTAATATTTATCTAATGCTTCGTTTAAGAATGTATCTTTATCAAGTAAGTTACCTAGATTACTATATAACTTTAAGATTGCTTTTTTAATCTCTGTATCATTTTTTACTGTATTAGTATTTATAAAGTGATTAAAATCATCTGTTGGATTTTTATAATAACTATCTAAAATTTCATCCAAAGCTTTAGTTAATTCTATTTTTACAATATTATCATCTATTATAGAAAAATCTTTAGAAATATTAAGTAAGTAATTATATTTTTTTACTATTGAAGAGGCAAAAGAGTCAAAAGTTGTTATGTATGCTGAATCAACTTTTTCACTTTCTTCTTTTAATTCAGGATGTTCAGAGATTATTTTTCTAATTCTATCTTTCATTTCAGATGCTGCATTTTTAGTAAATGTTAAGATAATTAAATCTTCTACTGATACTCCAGATTGAACTGTTTTTAATACTCTTTCTTTTAATACGAAGGTTTTACCAGATCCAGCACCAGCTGAGACAATGATATTATTACCTGTTGTATTAATTGCTTTTGCTTGTTCTTCAGTTGGACTACTCATCTTTTTCACCTTCTTCAGTTTTTACATATTTAATAGAATATTGTTCTTTTCTTCTAAAGCAAATATCTTTGTAATTACATAGTTCACATGCGTTTACTTTTCCAGGTACTAAAGTTGGTTTAATTTCAAAGTTTCCTTTAGCAACTTCATTTATACAATTTTCTATTAATGATTTTATTTCATTGTAAATTTCATTTTCTCTTTCAATATCCATGAGTCTATTACTTTTAGAAAATGTACCATCTTGTTTTGTTTTTAAACTTCTAACTATTAAAGAAGATTCATAAGAAGTATCAAACAATTTTAATTTAGATTCATCTATTAAAGTAAGACCATCTAGTTTTAAGTTATTTTCTTTTATTTCGTCTAAAGTTTTATTTTTCTCTTTTTTTGGTAAAGTAGGTAATATGTGTTGTAAGTACATACCTACAATTGTATAGTCTTTATTAAAGTTTTTAAGTAAATATAGATAAATTGGTAATTGAATATTAAGACCAAATTCAAATAGTCTTGGGTCTATGGTGTCACTGTTACCTGTTTTATAGTCAACAATTACTATATCATTACCATTTACCATGTATTTATCTACAAATCCTTTGATAACTGTATCATATACTGTATCTAAATCTAAGTCTTTAGTATTCATTTCTATTTTTTCTTCATGAAGTTCTTTACTTGGATCATATCCAATTACTTCATATTGCTTAGTAATTATATTTACTAAGTAATGTACTTCGTCTCTTAACTTTTCAATAAAGTATTCATCTTTTACTGTTAAGTCTTTCTTTTTATTTTTCTTTATATAATTAT
The DNA here is from genome assembly GCA_002450035.1 of Caryophanales bacterium UBA6985. The sequence continues at coordinate 41,536 of DJYF01000053.1, forward strand.
CATATACTTCATCAATATTAGTATCTTTATTAACGCATTTTTCTAATACTTCATGGAAAAGAATTCCTATGTAGGTATCTAGAGTCTGTTCATAGTCATTTAACCTAAAGAAGTTATCCATATAGAATTTAAATGGACACTTATAATATGTGGATATATTTGAATATGAATAATTATGTTTTGGTTTACTTGGGTCATATTTACTAGGGGTTTTTAGCTCATGCATTAGTTTAGTATTATTAATACCTTTGAAACTGTTATCATATGTGTCATAAGGAATAGAATAGTTACTATCAAGTATTGATAATACTTCATCTTTTTCTCCAAATTTAATTAGTTTATCTATTTTATTTGCATATAGGAATTCATTAAAGTCGTTTGAATAGTTTGAATAATTAACTTTAACTTCTTCTTTTACTAAATAGTCATTATCAATAATATATGATGGATAGAAGTTTTCAAATGTAGATACTTTTTTATAAGTAATTGTTAGATTTTTAATATTTCTTATTACTTTAAGTAAAGTTTCTTTAGATGAAACATTGAATTCTACAGTAGACTCTAAGAATGATGGCTTTATATCATCTGTAATATAATCTTCATCTTTTTTAGTAACCGGTAATACTCCAAGATTAAATCCTATTAAGAATACATATTCATCATCTTCAAATAAATTATTAATAATATTTGTAGAAGTTATTTCATTTTTATAATGATTAGAAGGAATAGTTGTGTCCTTCATTCTATTTTTAATAATTTCTTTAATTGATTTATAGTCATCAGTCCAATTAAGAGAGTTTAATAAATCAATTAACTTAGAATATAATTGATTATTATTAGTATTATGTTCAATATTGAATTTTTTCTTAATATCAACTAACAATTCTTTAATATCTTTATTAATATTCTTAAGAAAGTATTTTCCTAGACTTGTATTTAGAATAGAAGTTTCTTCTTTAAAACTAAATGGGATATTATATTCTTTAAAAATAGTATTAAAAGCAAAGTAGTATTCATCAGAGTAATTTGCAATATAAATCTTATTTAAAGGAGTACCTTTTTCAATGAGTTTTGAAATTTCTTCTGCAATAAATGCTACTTCATTATTAAGTGTATCTACTTCATATACTTTATGTTTATAATCATTATAAGTTTTATTTATTATTTCATAGTTAATATACTTTTTAGCTAGTTCTAATAAATGTTTATCAAATTTATTTATATAGTCATATCCATATACATAGATAATATCTTTGGATTTTAAAAGATTAGTAAATAAATTATCTTTGATTAATAATCCTTGATTATTAAGTTCATTTTTTATACTAACAAGTTTATTTAATTTTTGATTATCATAGGTATCTTTATCTATATAATAAATATTATTAATATATTCTTTTGCTATATCATAACTTAGAGAATATTTTTTCATTAGATAGTTTATTGCTTCATCATTATAATCAAACATTAATCTTTTTTTTAAATCACTGAAGGACATGAATTTTATATTTAATAATAAACTGTTATTATTTATATATTCCAAGACTTTTCTTTTTAAATTACTTGGTAATATTAGAATTGAATTGTTATTTAGTTTAGTTAAAAAATCCATTTTTATCACCAGTTATATTATAGCATTTTGAAGTATTTTTTTTTATTAAAATAAGCATAAAAAAATCAGGATATTTCCTGATTTTTATTTTTTAAATGTTCCTACTAACATGATTGCAACACCAAGTGCTTCAATAGCTAGTGCTACTATTACTAAAATGTTAGTTTCTTGATAACTAAGTTGAATTACACTTGTTAAATATGTTGTAAGTACTAAAACAAATAATCCTAGAACTACAACAACAATACCAGCATCAATTACTTTATCTTTTTTAGAAGTATTTTCTTCTTTAATTTCTTTTTTTATTAAAGCAATTTCTTCTTTATTATCTTCTTTAATAATTTCCGCTAATTTATTTTTTTCTTCAATAGTATCAATATCTTCTTCTTTTGTTTCTTTTGGATCAAATGTATCTGGATCTATTTCTTTTTCTTTTTCTTCTACTATTTCTACAGGTTCAACTTTTACTTCTTCAATTACTTCTTCTTGCTTTTTAGTTTCTTTTACTTCTTCAACAGGCAATACTTTTTTCTTAGGTTTAGTAGAAGTAGTTTTTTTCTTAGTAGTTGTATTTTTAGAAGTAGTTTTCTTTTTTGTGTTTGAGTTTTTCTTTGCAGTATTTGTAGATTTTTTCTTTGTATTTTTTTTAGTTTCTTCGTTTTTAACATTTTCAGCCATGTTGTTCACCTCTTAATAATTATATCTATGATAGACGTAAAAAACAAGTAATTTACTTTTTTAGACAAAGTGTTTATAATATGTTCCTAGGTGATGATATGAGAAAATATATTCTAGTTATATTAATTTCATTTTTATTACTTCCTTTTGATGTTAATGCAGAAGAAAATAGAATAGATGTTACTATTGAAAACTGTAGTAATACAAATTCATTTTGGTTTAACATAAATGGAGAAGTTAAAAGAGTAGGTATGTTAGGTTTTAGTACTGATGATACTGAGCTTAATAACGATATATTAGAATATATTTGTAATAAATTTAATAATGCTTCATCTATTCAAATTGAGTATGATCCTGAGAATAAAGAGACAGATAAATATAATAGAGATTTAGTATGGATATATGTAGATGGAGTATTATTACAAGACGAGTTAATAAAACTTGGATATGGGAAAGTAGATAACGTAAAAAGTGCATATAGTAATTTGATAGAGTTATGTAATAATGAAAAAGACGCTATAAAGAATAACTTAGGTATTTGGAGTAAGGGTGCCAAGGATGAATTTTGTAGTAAAAATGAAGATGCTATAAGTGAAAACTCCTTAGAAACTCAAAGTGCTAATGTAAGTAAATTTAGTAAGTCAACTTTAAAAAGTTTAGTTCTAGATAATTCCATATTACTATTACTCGTATTATTATTAAGATGGAGTTATAAGTATGAAAAAGAATAGATTAGATATTATATATGAAGATAAAGAGTTGTTAGTTGTTAATAAGAAAGCACATCAATTAACTGTTGCTACTGATAAGGGTGAAGTAAATACTTTATATAGAGAAGTTTATGATTATCTACATAAGAAGAATCAAAAAGTATTTGTAGTTCATAGACTTGATAAAGATACTTCAGGAGTATTAGTGTTTGCTAAAAATGAGCAAATAAAAAGAGCCCTTCAAGACTCTTGGAATGATTATTCTGAATTAAGAGAGTACTATGCTATAGTAGAAGGTAGAGTAGAGGAAAAAACAGGTACTATAAAAGAATACTTAACTGAAAGCAAAACTCTTCATACATTTGCAACATCTAAAGAAAAAGGTAAACTTGCAATTACTCATTTTGAAACAATTTATGCTAGTAAAAACTATTCAGTGTTAAAAGTAACTATTGACACTGGTAGAAAGAATCAAATAAGAGTAGCTCTTGCTAATATGGGACATCCTATTATTGGAGATAAGAACTATGGTTCAACTAAGAATCCATTAAGAAGAATGTGCTTACATCATAGATGTTTAAAATTAAAACATCCATTTAAAAATCATATATTTGAGTTTGTAAGTCCAATCCCAAAGGAATTTGATATTTTTCCAACAAATAAAGAGTAACGAAAGTTACTCTTTTATTATGCTTGTTCTAATATAACTGATAAATCTTTTATACAGTTATAATATTTTATACTTTTTTCTTTTAATAGTAATCCAGTTCCTCCTGATGATACCCAGTCATCAATATTAGTTTGTAGATCATCTATTAAGATAGTGTTTTTATCAATATTTTTTACATAGTTAGTTTTCATTTCATATTGAGGTACTGTTATAACTGGTACATTTATACCATTTTTTCTTAAGAAATCCTTTTTTACACGAGCCTCATAGTCATTGTTAACTTTAGTTAATATTGATATATCTAATCTGTTTTGAGCTTCTCTTAAATATTTAAGAGAATTATTTATTTCTCTTTTTTTAGAAAAAACATCTGAAATATTTAGATATCTAAATAGATTGTTTTCATTTTCCAAGTGATATCTTGAATATGCAAGTCTATATATTGGGATTGTGTCTAGGATGACACCATCAAAATCTATAAAATATCTTTTCATCTATAGTAAGTTATCCATTTCATCTTCAGCATATTCTAGAATATCGCCTGGTTGGCATTTTAATACTTTGCAAATATTTTCTAATGTAGAAAATCTAATAGCTTTAGCTTTTCCTGTTTTTAAATTACTCATATTAGCAGGAGTAATTCCTACATTTTGTGCAAGTTCATTTAAGCTAATCTTTCTATCTGCCATCACTCTGTCTAAACGTATAATAATTTTCATACTACACCTCCGATTTATCGTTTATAAATAAATTATACCATTTTATTATTGTTTATCAACAATTATTTATAGTTTTGGTAGTAATTTCTTTCTTGTAATATGTCAAGTAAATTGTTTAAAACGTCGTAATTATTATCATCTATATATTGTTCAATCGTGTAAATTAATTCTTGTAGAGTTTTACACTTACTATAATCTATATTGTTTTCCTCTAATATTTCAACTTGTTCTTGAGATAAGAATAATCCATTTTTTTGTTTTTTCATCATTGTATAATCTGGATTAATATCTATATCAATGTTATTAAATGTATTATTTTCCATTTTATCCTCCTAGGATTGATGAGGGATCAAACTGATTAAGGAATAAATATCCTCCTATACATAAAAGAATAGTAACTATTATGAAGAATAATACAGGTATAAAGTCTTTAATTGAAACTTTTTGTTTTTTTGTATTATTTTTTTTATCTTCTACTTCTTCTTTTAGTGTAGCAATTGCTCTAGTATCTTGTAGTTCTTCATCAACATCGTAATATTTGTCTCCATGTATGCCTTTTAAAACTATTTCCACTGTTTCGTTAAAATCAGGTGAAATGTTATTATTTTCATCTAGTAATTTAATGTTTGATGAGGCCATACTATCACTTCCTTTGCATTTAAATCTTATCACATGTTATACTTCGCTTCAATAAGGTTTCTTTAATATATTTCCTTGATTAAAACAAATGTTTTATGTTATACTTTATATAGTAGGAAAGTGGTAAAATGGATAAGAAAGATAAGAGTTTAGTGAATATACTAAACACAGTTCAAAACAAAATTGGTTTATATGATGAGATGATTAAAAAGGATAAACTATCCCTAGAAAATCTACAACACTTATTTAGTAGAGATATTGATACACTTACTATTGATGACTTAAAAGAGCAACCACTTTCAAAATTAAAACGTATAATTGAAGCTATAGAAATGAAGATGAGTGATTTTTCTAATATTGATTTAACTGATTATTTAGGATTAGAAAAACTTCTTAATTGGATAAAAGGATTTATTGAAGTTCATAAGGATAGAATAAATCAAAATGAAAGCTTTTTAAAAGATTATAATGATTTCGTAGACTTCCTTACAAATAAAAATAGTAAAATAGTACTTACTAAAGATTTTGTTGAAAAAACTAATAAAATTATTACAACATTAGGTTTATTATCTGAGGAAAAATTATTTATTCAAAGATTAGTTGCTAATAGAATTATTTCATTATCTAAACACGCTGAAATAACTCAAAAAGCTACTTATCTACATGGATATCAAACTAATGATGTAGAACTTAAAACAGGATTTAGAGTTGATGTTGAGACTCTTAAGAATGTAATTCTATCTGAAATTAAGAAAAATGGAAATAGAATAGAACTACATGGTATAAAAAGTTTTGCTCGTGAAATAGCAGAAGCAAACAATGTTTCAAGTGAGTTAGTAGAAAATATAATTATTAGTATTTTGTCAGATCAAGAATATAAAAGATTTGCAGAAACTGGTGCATCTAAGCATACAGATACTATTAAAAATTTATATAACATGGCTAACAGTGATAAAAGAATCGTTATTGCAGAAACTAATAGAATTATTCAAGGAGAAATTGATAAATTAAGAAAAGTAACATTTACTGCTCCTGAAGATATTGTTGTAAGTGATGCGGATAATAGAGAAGAATTTGATTCTAGAAAGCAAACAAAAAAACTTATGATTGCTTATGTTATAAAAGAAAAGTTAAATGAATATGATAACAATACTAATCCTGAAAAAGATGAAGAATATGAGAAAGTAATTTCTCAATTATGTGAGAAATATATAGATACAGATTTAATTGAATTTGTTGATAGAACAAGATAAAAATACAAAGAATAAAAAGGTGATAATATGGATGAAGGGAAAGAACTTCTTTATAAGTTAATTGACTTTAAAGAAGATAACATGTCTATTGTTAATCAAGAAGATATAGTTGTAGATGGTATTAATTTAGTAGATATAGCAGATACTCTTGAAAAAGATATGGATAATTTATGTGATGTTCCTGATTCTATTATCGATAAAGTTATAGAAGATGGGAAACTTGATGATGTTAATTTAAAAAAGAACTTACTTCAATTTAGAGATCTTTTAATTGGAAAAAGAAACTATAACTTATACGTTAAAGTAAGTAAAGAGTATCAAAATGCATTTGATACTTTTAAAACTGCTTTATTAAAAATAATTAATAAAAAATCTCCTCATGCTAGGGATTTCGTAGAAGTTGATAAGAATTTAACTCAATTAAAACAAGGTCTTGATAATCATAAATTAATTAAAAATTTTGAATTTATTGAGGAACTTGCTCAAGAGTATAATGAGAAAGATTTTGAAACTAATATGCTTAAAATATATAAATATATCAATGAGCATAATTTAAAGATTCTTAATCCACCTGATATTGAGTTTGAAGACTTTGATATTGAAATAATAGAAGATATTGAACTAAGTGATGAGATACATGAAATTCTTGATAAGTTTGATATTGATTATAGAACTCTACCTGATTTTCTTTTAAAAGACTTAAAAGAAACAGATCCTACTTTAATATATAGTACATTTGAAACTATAAAACAGAATAAAGCTGAGGATGGAGGAGTATTACATTTAATACCTAAAGAAAATGCGATATTAAGAGTAGTATTAGTTCTTTATTCATCTCCTGCTGCAGTTAAATATGTAGTAGACTCTCTTACAACGGAAGAAGATGGACTTGATATTGAATCTCTTAAAATATTACTTAACTATAATATGAGTATATTTATAGATAGAGTTAATGATTTCTTTAAACCTAAGAATGATGATTATTTAAATATCATGGATGCCTTAAAAGAATTTAAAGTTAATTATAAAGTATTAATTAAAAGAGATCCTTTATTCTTGAGTCAAAACTATGAAATGTTTAAATATACTTTAGAATATTGTCATGAATTTGGATGTGATCCTAAAGAACTTATTAATAGATGTTATAAGACACTTACTATTAATCCAACAATAATAATAAACAATATAAGTGTACTATTAAGTCATAAAGTTAATATGTTTAATTATTTTAAGAGTGGTAAAGATGACTTTAACCTTCTTAAAGTAGAAAGTTTAGAAAATATACTTCAACAATTAATTACTAAGAAAGCAATTAAGAAATATTCATTTACTAATTATGATACTATTAATGGTATTATAATTAATAGTGTATTTAAAAAGGCTAGAAAGAGTGTTAAAGAATGATAGAGTATATTAAAGAATATGGTGTTAGTAATTTTGACTATGAATATTTAATGGCACATCTTACTCAAGAAGAAATTCAAAGACTCGTTCTTGCGGAATCATGTGTAAGAGAAAATTTATTATATTTTAATGAACTTGGTTTAAAAACAAGTATTTATAAACTAATTCTTCATAGAATGGATTTAGTTATAATGCCTATTGATCAATTAAAGAGTTTATTAAATAAAATAGATAAAGAACTATTTGTTCAATTGGTTAATACTAATATCAAAAATCTAATATTATTGTTTTAAAAGAGTAGTTTTTATGCTACTCTTTTATATGGTGAAATATATGAAAAAAATATTATTTATATTATTATGTTTTTTCTCTTTTTTTACTGGAGTATTTGCTTTAGAGTTTCCAAATACATATGCTACTAAAGTATTAGTATATGATAAAACTGAAGATAAGAGTGTTTATGAAAAAAATACTAATGAAGTTACTAGTATTGCATCTCTTACTAAATTAATGACTGTTTATGTAGCTGTTAGTGAGGCAAATTTAGAAGATAAAGTTTTAATTACAAATGAAATGTTACAAGGTATACCTTATGACTTACATTTAAGTGGATTAAAGGCAGGAGAAGAGTTTACTTTAAGAGAAATATGTTATGCAGCAATTATTGATAGTGGAGCTGATGCTACAAATGTAATTGCTTATAAAGTAGCTGGTTCTATAAATGCTTTTGTTGATTTAATGAATAAAAAAGCAAGTGAATTAGGACTTACTAATACTCACTTTGCTAATGTTCATGGTTTAGATGATAGTAATCATTATTCTACTATTAATGATCTTAATAAGCTTATAATAGAAGCACTTAAAAATAATGATTTTAAAGATATTTATAATAAAAATGAGTATAAGTTTAATGAAAGACTTACATTAAAAAGATGGTATGAAGGAATCCTTAAAGAAGAAGGAATTGATACCAATAATTTACTAGGTGGTAAAACTGGTTTTACTGAGGATGCTGGTATGTGTTATGCCGGATACTATTTATCTGATGAACATGAATACTTAATAATTGTAATTGGTGCTGATGGTGAATATAAGGAAGGTCGTAATATACGTGACTTTGCTCATTTAGCTAAATTTATAGATGATAATTATAATTATTATACTGTTGTTAACAAGGGTGATATTATTGGTGCTATACCAACATTTTTATCACAAAAGAGTAATTACTTAATCAAAGCTCCTGAAGATATAAAGATATATTTACCAAGTGACTATAGTCCTGATGATGTACATGTTGAAAGAACTTTAATAGATTCAATTATGTATAATTCTTTAAAGGGTAAAACAATAGGTAATGCAAAGTTTTATTATAAAGATAAATTAATTGGTAACTTTACTTTATATTTAGATGAAGATATGAAATTAGATATTCCTGCTTTTATTGATTATTATACAAATGATACAGTTTTATTTATTTGCGTAATAGTATTAATAGTTTTAATATTTATTGTTAGATATTTTGCACCTGCTAGAAAGATAAAGAAAAATAGTTTAGAAGAAGAACACAAATAGTAGATAAAATGTTTTGTTTTTACTACTATTTGTGTTATTATATAAACGCAGGTTGGTCTGTTGGTGAAGTGGTTTAACACATAACCCTCTCAAGGTTACAT
>DJYF01000019.1 GCA_002450035.1 Caryophanales bacterium UBA6985
ATTTAAGTATAGAGTTTTCCAATTATCGACCATTATAACAGGTGCAATTAAAATCCCAACATTATAGCCAGCATCTTTTAATTTGTTTATTGCATTTATACGTCCTTGTAATCTTGAAGTTCCAATTTCAAATTGATTTATAATACTATCTGGATTTATGCTCATTCTTACTGTTATCTTTCCTTTATGGTCAATTTTTAGAATATCATCTACCATCTCAAATTTAGTAGGGAATGTTAAATATCCCTTAGGTGAATTACTAAAATTTTCAATAGTCCATGGAAGGTTGCCAGTTATAGTATTTTCTAATACTAAATCACTATTACTTCCAATCTCAAATGTTAAATTATTTTCAGACTTATTTGCAACTTTTATTATTTTATCTAGCATTTCTTCTCTATTTACAAAAAGACGCAAATAGGCACATTTATTATAGTTACAAACTAAATAACAATACATACATGCTGCAGTACAACCAGATGAAGTATATGGAACTAAAAAATCTGATGTTTTATGATTTTCCACAAATTTATGAGTCTTTCTTGTTCCTATTATTAAGTTTTGTTTCATATTTAAGAATTCGCTATTTTCTTTTTTTCGCATTTCTTCGATATTGTTATGATTATTAATAATAACTTTTGGAATACTTTCATATTTTTTAAGTAATTGTCTACCAAGTTCGTAATTTTCAATTTCTTTTTCATAGTAAACTGATTTTGGTTTAAACATTTTTTTCTCCTTTATCTTATTGTAACCTAGATATCAATGTTTATACATAATTGAAAACGTGGTGCACTTCATGCTTGTCGAATTATGTCGATGAAAAGTTTAAAAAATATCATCAAAGATATTGACAAAAATTGTAAAAAATATTATACTAACATTAAATTATATAATTTAATTCAACATTTTTGTTGCATTCTTATAGAGTTATAACTCATTAAAATTTTAAATTTCTAAGATTTTTTCTTATAAAAATCCAGAATTAAACTAATTTAATAAAAGGAGGTACAATTGACAAAATTATCAAGTGAAAATTCTAATATGTTAAAAGACATATTTAGAGACAGTAATAACTCACTTATGATAAATGATTTAGTTTCAAGTGTATTAGGACTAAAAGTAGAAAAAATAGAATTTGATAGTATTAAAAAGTTTGATACTATTTCAGAATATGAATTTTCGCTAGTTAAAGCAAAATGCTATTTAGGAATGGAGGAAAGTGTAGATATATATTTTAAAATTATAAAAAAAGATAAAATAAAGGAGTCTTTATTTTGCTATTGGTGTTTACTATATGAAGAAAAATTAAAAGAAACAAAAGAAGACTTTAATATGACTACTATTATTAATAATGTAGTAATATCTGAGGTAGGAATGGAGAGATATAAAAATAGTGTATTTTTAGAAATTAAAGATAATGCATCTGGTATATTAGAGAATGGTACAGAAATACATTTTATAGATTTTATAAAATACATAAATAATCATAAAGGAGATGATAATCATTTAGAAAAATGGAATAAATACATAGATAAAGATAGTGAAGATATTCTAATGATGGGAGTTGTACTGAATAAAGATATGGGAAGGAGTAATATACATATAGTATAAACAATATAAATAATGTCAAAGAGCAAGGCGTTATTTCAATAAAATAACGCCTTGCTTCTTAATATATAAAACTAAATTAATGAGCATCTTTTAAAGTCTCTTTTAATGTAACTCTGATTACTGTTCCTTCTTCTACTGTAGAATCTTTAGCATAGTCTTGACTGGTTACGTATCCTTTTCCATCAATAATAATGTTTAAATTCTTTGACTTCAAAGCATTGGTTGCTTCTTCTGCTGACATTCCACGTAAATCTGGTACACTAACAGAAGTTCTAGTATCATTTTCTTCAGAATATAGAAGTACAGTTGCACCATTTAATAACTGAGTACCAGCAACTGGGACTTGACTCTTTACAAGTAAAGAATTTTCATCACCAGTAACTGAAACTTTGGGTTTAAAGCCAGTAGCTTCTAGTATTTTTTTAGCTTCAGTTACAGTCTTATTTGTTATATTTGGAAGAGTGATAGTATTACTACTATTATCATCTGTGTTATTTATTGATGAAGGTATTTCTAAGTAAGGCAAAATATCTGATAGCATTTGAGAAACAACTGGACCTGCAACTTGTCCACCTTGATAGCTTTTACCTTGAGGATCATATAAAGCAAGTAGTAGTACAACTTTTGTATCTTCCACTGGAGAAATTGCTACATAAGATGCTACATAGCCTTCCTTAACATTTTTAGCAAGTGGTTCTGATGTTCCTGTTTTACCACCAACAGAATAACCAGCAACAGCACCGTGTTTTCCAGTTCCTTGTGTTACAACAGATTCCATTAAAGACCTTACTTTAGCAGAGGTTTCTTTAGAAATAACTTGTCTTACTTTTGTTGTATTTATAGTGGTTACAGCTCCTGTTTCTGTATTTTTTACTTCTTTTACAAGTCTTGGTTTCATTAAAACACCATCATTTGCAACGGCTGATATAGCTGTAATCATCTGAAGTGGAGTGATAGTAAAACGTTGGCCAAATGACATTGTTGCAAGTTCGACAGCTCCTACTTTATCTTCTGGCCAGAACCAGCTTGATGCTTCACCAGAAAGACCGACTCCTGTTTTATCAAAAAATCCAAAGGCTTTGTAATACTTATAAAGTGTTTGAGCACCTATTTTTTTGCCTAATTGCATAAAAGCAGGATTACAAGAGTTCATTAAGGCTTGCCTTAATGTTTGGTATCCATGAGGTACAGTTCTCCAACATTTTATTTCTGTGCCATCACTAAACTTTTCAGATCCAGTACAAACAAAATTATTTGCAATGTCAGTACCAGTAATATTTTCTTCTAATGCAACAGAAGATGTTATTACTTTAAATGTGGAACCTGGCTCGTAAGGTTCTGAAATAGATCGACAATTCCACATAGATTGTAATGCACTTTTTTGGCCGTCAGCACTTAAAGAATTCCAATTTTTTTGTAATGTACTATTTGGTGTAAAAGGAGTATTTAAATTGTAATCTGGATATGAGGCCATTGCTAAAATATCTCCTGTAGAAGGATCCATTACTATAACATTGCCACCTCGTGAGCAAGAGTTATCTTCAACTGCTTGTTTTAAATATTTTTCAACAATAGTTTGAATGTTTAAATCAATTGTAAGTGTAAGGTCACTTCCATTCTCAGCTGCAATATAGGTTTCTTCTGTATTTGGAATTTCACCTTGACTAGCATCTTTAGAAGCAACTATTTTACCAGAAGTACCAGTTAAAGTAGTGTCCCAGCTATACTCAATACCACTTAAACCTTGATTATCATT
>DJYF01000011.1 GCA_002450035.1 Caryophanales bacterium UBA6985
GAATAGAGTTAATAGATATATTATTTGTAAGTATTAGTTGTTTACTTATAATGACTATGTTTATTACAAGTATATTATTTCAATTAGAAATAAATAGTATTTATTGTTTACTATACTTTAATATATTGATTTTAATACCACATGCACTAATAATTATTTACAATTTATTAAGATAAAGCGGATATTTAACATTATCTGCTTTTATTTTTGTTTACTAAAATGTGTAAATAAACTATACTTATATTAGAATTGAAGGTGTAAACAATGTATGATAGAAATAAATTTTCATTTGTAGTTCTTACAGCTTTTGTATTCTTGTTTTCAATTATATGTATGAGTTTATCTTCATCTTATGGTTTAGATGAAGAAACTCCAAGATGGAACGTGTCATTTAACGCTGTAAATGTAGTTGATAGTACTGCTTCTTTATATGATGAAGTTAGATTAAATAAGAATAGTACTTCATTATCAAAATTAGGTTTTATATTTGATAATGCTGGGGATACAATTACATATAGAATAAATGTACTTAATTCAGGTAATAGAGATGCTGTTATTAGTTCTATTTTATTAAGCAGAGCAGTATGCTCAGATGCAACTTATTGTGATAATTTAGACTATAACCTTACTTATGAAAATGGTACTGCAGTTTCAAGAGGAGATACGCTTCCTAAGAATAGTGGTGTAGTTATGTTATTAACATTTAAACATGTTGGTAATACACAAGATGGTGACGTTACAATTAAGAATATTGATTTTTCGATTAATTATATGGAAGGATAGGTAATATGAAGGATATAATTCAAAGTAAATATTTTAAATGGGGTTTAACTGCTTTTTTAGTAATAGTTGCAGCTATGCTTTTAAATTATTTTATAGACAACATTGGTAATTTAATTAGTCTAATAAGTGGTTTCTTAAAGATATTAACATCTTTAATAATTGGACTTGTTATTGCATATTTATTAAATCCAATTGTTAAATTCTTTGAAAAGAAAGCATATAAGAATGTTAAATCTAGTAAGAAGAGAAGAAACATTTCTATAGCAACGACTTATGTAATTGCTATAGTTGTTACTGCCACTATTATTAGAATTGTAGTACCACAATTATTAAGTAGTGTAATCTTACTTATTCAACATTCAGATCAATATGCTATTACTATAACAAATTTCGTTAAAAAAACAGTTATTGGTGAAGCTAATTTTAGTACTTATAGTGTTTATATAAATGACTTTACTAATAGTTTAAAGAATAGCTTACCAGCACTTCAAAATGCTTTTTCTACTATTAGTAATGGTGTAGGAGTATTTGTATCAGGATTCTTTAATTTACTTATTGGTTTAGTATTCTCAGTATATATACTTGCTAATACTAAAGAATTTGCTGGTGGTACACGTAAAACACTTTATGCATTCTTTAATGTTGAAAAGGTAAATAATTTTATTAATAAAGTTAATTATGTAAATAGTATTTTCTTAAGATTTATTATTGGTAAATTAACAGACTCAAGTATTGTTTGTTTAAGTACACTTGTATTTGTACTTGTATGTGGATATCCATATCCATTACTAATTGCAATACTTATTGGTATAACAGATTTAATACCTTATTTTGGACCATATATTGGAACAATTCCAAGTGCAATTATTATTGCAGTTGTTAATCCAGTTAAGGCTGTTATATTTATTCTATTTATTATTTGTTTACAACAAATTGATTCAAACTTTATTACACCAAGAATTCAATCAAATGCAACAGGATTACCATCATTCTGGGTTCTATTTGCAATTACAGTATTTGGTGGATTATTTGGAGTTGTTGGACTTTTAATTGGAGTTCCATGCTTTACAATTATTTATGAAATTGTAAGAGACTTTATAAATGACAATTTAAGAAAGAAGAGTTTACCTGTTGAAACTGATTATTATACAACTTCAGCTCAACTGGAAGAGAAGAGAATAAAGGCTAAATTAAGTGAGGAATAGTATATTACTATTCTTTTCTTTTGCTTTTTTTGGTATAATTGACATAGGGTGGAAATATGAATAGTATTTTTGATTATACAATTGAAATGTTAGAAGAATACTTTCTTAGTATCGGAGAAAAGAAATTCAAAGCTAAACAAGTTTTTGAGTGGATATACCAAAAAAGGGTATATGACTTCGATCAAATGAGTAATCTTAGTATTGATTTAAGAAATAAACTTAAAGAAAACTTTGATATCTCTCTTTTAAAATTAAGAAAGAAACAAGTTAGTGAGGATACTTCTAAATATTTATTTGAATTATTCGATGGAAATCTAATTGAGTCTGTTCTTATGAGACATGACTATGGTATTTCTGTTTGTGTTTCCTCTCAAATAGGTTGTAATATGGGATGTGCTTTTTGTGAGTCAGGTAGACTTAAAAAAGTAAGAGATTTACAAGCCTATGAAATAGTAACTCAAATACTTATGATTGAAGATGATATCAAAGAAAGAATATCATCTGTTGTAGTAATGGGTATTGGAGAACCTTTTGATAATTATGATAATGTAATGAGATTTATAAGAATTATTAATGATCCAAAGGGAATTGCAATAGGTGCAAGACATATAACTGTTTCAACATCTGGATTAATAAAAGGTATTGAAAAATATGGTAATGAAAAACTACAAACTAATTTAGCTGTAAGTTTACATGCACCTAATAATACTATTAGAAACAAAATCATGCCTGTTAATAAGGCATTTAAAATAGAAGAACTAATTGATGCTATTTCTAAATATATTGAAAAGACAAATAGAAGAGTAACTATAGAATATTTGATGTTAGATAATGTAAATGATTCTATAGAGTGTGCAGATGAACTTGCTTCATTATTAAAAGGATTAAATGTTTATGTTAATTTAATACCATATAATGAAACTAGTCATATAGAATTCAAGAAAAGTAGTAATGAACATGTTATGAAATTCTATGATGAATTAAAGAAAAAAGGGATTAACGTTACTGTTAGACGTAGATTTGGTAGTTTAATAGATGCAGCGTGTGGTCAGCTAAGAGCAAATGAGGTGAACAAGTAATGAAATCATTTTATATTACAGATACAGGCAAAGTTAGAAGTCATAATGAAGATTCTGTAACTATTGTTAAAAATGCTGCAAGTGAGCATTTAATGATTGTTGCTGATGGAATGGGAGGACATAGAGCTGGAGAAGTTGCTTCTTCTATGGTAATTCAACAAATAGGTGAAAGATTTCAAAAACTATCAACTATTGGATCTAAACAGGATGCAATTGCTTGGTTAAGAGAAAATGTAAAAGAAGTAAACTCTAAAATAATTAGTTACTCAAATGAACATCCTGAAGCAGCTGGTCTTGGAACTACTTGTGTAATGGCTCTTTTAACTAAAGATATGCTAATATTTGTTAATATTGGCGATTCGTCTGGATTTGTATTTAAAGATGGTAAATTGAAGAAAGTTACTAAAGATCACACTCTTGTTAATTTCTTAGTTGAAACTGGAGAATTAAGTGAAGAAGATGCAGTTAATCATCCTAAGAAGAATGTTTTAATGAAAGCTCTTGGTGCAACTGATAAATGTGAAATGGACATGTTTGAAGTTGAAACTGATGTTGATGCTATTATGTTATGTTCAGATGGACTAACTAATATGCTTAGTCAAGAACAAATTGAAAGAGTTTTAAATGATGATGATTTATCTGTTGATAATAAATTAATTAAGCTTGTTAAGAAAGCTAATGTACGTGGGGGCCTTGATAATATTTCGATAGCATTCATAGACAAAGAAGGTGTACGCAAATGATAACTAAAGGTCAAAGGATAAACGATAGATACCAGATAATGAAAACCATCGGTGAAGGTGGAATGGCTAATGTTTATCTTGCTTACGATACTATACTTGATAGAAACGTAGCAGTAAAAGTTTTACGTGGAGACTTGGCGACTGATGAAAAATTTGTAAGAAGATTTCAAAGAGAAGCATTATCTGCTAGTAGTTTAAGTCATCCTAATATAGTAGAAGTATACGATGTAGGAGAAGATAATGGTTCTTACTACATAGTAATGGAATATATTAAAGGTAAACATTTAAAACAATTACTTAAACAAAGAGGTAAACTTACTTTAACTGAAGTAGTTGATATCATGTTACAAGTAACTGATGGTATGAGTGCAGCACATGATAAATATATAATTCATAGAGATATTAAACCTCAAAACATAATGATCTTAGAAAATGGATTAATAAAAATAACAGACTTTGGTATAGCGATGGCACTTAATTCAACTCAACTTACCCAAACTAATTCAGTAATGGGTTCAGTTCATTATTTACCACCTGAACAAGCAAGTGGTAAAGGTGCTACTATTCAAAGTGATGTATATTCAATGGGAATTCTTATGTATGAGTTATTAACTGGTCAATTACCTTTTAAAGGTGATAATGCAGTTGAGATAGCTCTTAAACATATTAAAGAACCTTTCCCAAGAATTAGAAGTGTTCTTCCTAATTTACCTCAATCAATTGAGAATATCATTATGAAAGCAACAGCTAAGAATACTAAAAATAGATATGCTGATGCTAGAGAAATGCATGATGATTTAATAACAGCTTTATCTGATGAAAGAGCAAGTGAACCAACATTTAGTTTTAAATATAAAGAAAATGATGGGGAAGAGATGGACGCAAAAGAAAAGAAAAAGACTGTTAAAAAAGATGATGTTGATTTATCTGGATTTGATGATGAAGAAGAAAAGAATAAAAAAGAAGATAAAAAGAGTGTAAAACATAAAGAAAATGAAGAAAAGGGTGATGTAGATATAAAAGCTCATAAGTTAAGTGAAAACGAAATTAAGCGTGAAATTCGTAGAAGAGAAAATAAGGTTTTATTAGTACTTGGAGTAATATTTACAGCTTTAGTACTAATAATTGTTACAGCATTTGGTATTATGAATTTGACAGGTAATGTTAAAGAATTAAAGGTTCCAGATGTATCAAATATGTCTGAAGTTGAAGCAGCTGATGCTTTAGAAAAAGCCGGTTTAACTGTAGCTGAGGAAAATAAATATGTTCCTAGTGCTGATATACCTGAAGGAAGTGTTGTTAAGACAGATCCTGCAGCTGGTAGAACAGTTAAATCTGGTAAAGAAATAGTACTTTATTTATCTAGTGGCGATGAAGCATATACTTTACCTGACTTTATAGGTGAAGATGCAAGTAATGTTAAGTATTCTTTAGAAAAGGAACATAATTTATATGTTCAAATTAAGGCAATTGATACTGATAAGAATGCTAAAGCAAATGAAATAATTTCTTCTGAACCTGCAGCAGGCGAAAGATTAAAATCAGGAGATACAGTAGTTTTATATATTAAACATATTGATGATGTTTATCCAGATTTCTCTAATTCAAGTTTAAGTGATATTGAAAATTGGTGTAATGATAATGGTGTTACATTATCTGAACCTGAATATGTTGAAACTTCAGATTATCCTGCTGGTACAATCTTCTATCAAAGTAAAGCAGCTGGTTCTAAAGTTCAAGCAGGTCAAACATTACAAATACGTATTGCTCAAGAACCATTTGATGCTGGTTCAGTAGTTGATATTGGATAGTTATTATGGTTGGTAGAATTGTTAAGATAATTAGTAATACTTATACTGTATCATCTAATAACAATTTGTATGATTGCATTCCAAGGGGTAAGTTTAGATATGAGGGATTTACCCCTTTGGTAGGTGATATAGTTGAATTTAATGAGAAAGAATTAGTTATAGATTCAGTACATAAAAGAATTAATGAACTTAAAAGACCTGAGGTAGTTAATATTGATAATGTAATAATTGTAGCTAGTTTAACTAGACCTGATTTTAGTTCTTTCTTACTAGATAAGATGATTGCTAATGTTACTTTAAAAAATATTAGTCCTATTATTGTGTTAACAAAGTCAGACCTTTTAACAAAGGAAAAGATGGAAGAGTTTATTCCAATTATTGATTATTATAATAAAATTGGTATTCCAACTTTACTTAATAGTGAATTAGATAAAATAAAAGATTTAATAAAGGGTAAACTTGTTACATTAACAGGACAAACAGGTGCTGGTAAATCCACACTTTTAAATAAGCTTAAACCTGAACTTAATATTAAGACTCAAGATATAAGTGAAGCACTTGGACGTGGTAAACATACTACAAGACACACAGAAATTTATACTTTTGATGACTTTAGTATTGTTGATACTCCAGGTTTTAGTGCTCTTGATGTTGATGTTGAAAAAGAAAATATTAGATTTGCATTTGTTGAGTTTGACAATTCAGGATGTAGGTTTAATGACTGTATGCATATAAATGAAATTGGCTGTAGAGTTAAAGAACAAGTAGAAGCACATGAAGTAATGACTTCTAGATATGAAAATTATAGAAAGATGGTTGAAGAATATGAAGATATCGGTAAGCATTCTAAAAAATAAAACATCTTTTGAAGACTCTATAAAAGAAGTAGAAAAAACTGATGCTGATTATATTCATGTAGATGTCATGGATGGAAAATTTGTTAATAATAAAACATTTGAAATTGATGATGTTTTAAGATTATTTAAAGATACTACTAAAGATTTAGACATCCATTTGATGGTTAATCATCCTAAAGAATATATTGATGCTTTTTCTAAACTAAAAGCTTGTAAATATATAATTATTCATGAAGAGATAAATCATGATATAGGAGACTTAATTGAATATATCCACTTTAAAGGTAAAAAAGCAGGTATAGCCATTAATCCTTATACTAAAGTTGAAGCTGTTAAACCTTATTTAGAAAACACAGATTACTGTTTAATAATGGGAGTTATTCCAGGTTTTGGTGGTCAAGAATTAATTACGTCAACTACTATGAAGATTGATGAATTAATGCGTATTCGTGATGATCTTGATTATCACTTTGAAATATCATTTGATGGTGGAGTAAATGGAGATACAATTAAGTTACTTGATGGACTTGATATTGCAGTATCTGGTTCATTTGTTGCTATGAGTGATAATTATCAAAAACAAATAAATAAACTTAGAAGAGGAGAATAATAATGAGTGTTTTAAGAAAATATCTAATAGTCTTTTTAATTTCTATGGTTCCTCTTGTAGAGTTAAGAGGTGCAGTTCCTGTTGGTGTTGCATCAGGAGGATTTGCTCTTCCTTTTTGGAGTGTTTTAGTAATATCTATAATAGGTAATATGATACCTGTTCCATTTATATTTTTCTTTGCTAGAAAAGTACTTATATGGGGTAAAGATAAGAAATTAACTAGAAAGTTTTTCACATTTTGTTTAAAGAAGGGTGAAAAAGGTGGAAAGAAGTTACAAGCTAAAGCTGGAAATGGAATATATTTTGCTTTAATGTTATTTGTTGGTATTCCTGTTCCTGGAACTGGGGCTTGGACTGGTACACTTGCAGCCTCAATACTTGACTTAGATTTTAAAAAGTCTATTATTGCTGTTATATGCGGTGTAGTACTTGCTGGTGTTATCATGGGAGTTGGTACTCTTATTGGTAATGGTATTGCAGGAATGATTTAGGTGAATTATGAATTTAGTTGGTTATATTGAAAAATATGGTAATAGAAGTTTTAATACTCTTAAACCAACAAATATTGATTATTTAATATTTGCTGAACTTACTTATATTGATTTAGATGGTATTGTTTCAACTGGTGCTACAAGAAAAGTAACATTAGAACAAGTAATTGATATTTTCTTTGATAAATATAATGAGAGTTATTTTAAGATTCAATGTACGGCAACTAGATCTGCAATAAAAGTATTAAGAGCATTAAAAGGTAAAAAGAGATTTAAAGATTTAGAACTTTATAATTATAAATATGAATGTTCTAATAAATATCAGTTTAGTGCTGTTACTTATATACTTTCAGATAAATTAAAAGTAATTGCATTTGAAGGAACTGATGACTTAATATCAGGATGGAGAGAAGACTTTGAAATGTCTTATAAATTTCCTGTTCCTGCAGAAGTATTAAGTAAACGTTATATTAATAAAGCTATAAAACCATTTGATAGAAATGAATATGTAATTGTAGGACACTCGAAAGGTGGAACTCTTGCTTTATATGGTTCAATGTACTGTGATTTAATTAAACAAAAACATATAAAGAAAATTTATTCATTTGATGGTCCCGGTTTATGGAATAGTAAGATAAATAGTTGGAGATATAGACGAATATTTGATAGATATGAACATATTGTTCCGAATTGTAGTGTAGTTGGTATGTTATTTGCTGATAAGAAATATACAGTTATTAAATCTAATAAATCAGGTATAATTGGACATGATGCTTATACTTGGATGATTAAAGATGATGATTTCTTATATACTGAAATGAAAATAACATCTAATTCATTTCATAAAGCATTTAATAGGTGGAGTATGTCATATAGTAAAGATGAAAAAGTAATATTTGTTAATCAAATATTTAATATATTCAAAGAATGTAATGTTACTTCCGTGAGTGAAATATATGCTAAGAAGAGTGCTTACTTAGTAGATATAGTAAAGGGTATAACAAATTTAGATAACGAAGCTAAAAAGATGTGTTATTCTTTATTATCATTTATGTTAAATGATTCTAAAGAAATGATTTTAAATAGATTTAGGAATAAGAATAAAAAAGAACAATAATTTCTTAAATACTATATTTTATTTTTTTACTTTTATTGTATAATTTATTTAGAATAAGGAGGTATATCTATGGAATTTACAACAAGAAGATTAGAAATTAAAAAAGTTATCCCAGAATACATACCTGTTATGTTTAAGATATTTGATAGAGAACATGAAGTAGGTAAATATATTCCATCTTATGATCCTAATTGGACAGTTGAAACATTTACAGAACATATAATTAATACATTTCGTAGTGATTTATATGATCGTGGTGTAATAAAGTTAAAAGAGACAAATGAGATTATTGGATATGCTTCTGTATATAAAGAAGATAGTAGAAGTAAATCAGTAAATATATATTTAGCAAAAGAATATTGGGGTCATGGATATGGACATGAAGTCATGGCTGCAATAGTTAGAAGACTTAAAAAAGAAGGTTTAGGTTCTGTTTATGCTACATGTGACTCAAGAAATATTGGTGCAATTAAAATACTCGAGAGAAGTGATTTTGAATGCATTGATAAAATCGAGAATGAAAGAGTAGACGTAAATGGAGAAGTTGGTGATGAACTTCTTTATGAACTTGAACTTATTAGAGTACAGTATTAAAAAATAAAAAGGATTGATTAAAATAATCCTTTTTTTTGTGTTATAATTTTATATGTGAAAGAAAGTGAAGAAGATGGAATATCATAAATTAGATAATATTGGTACTTTTTATGCATCTACATCAAGTAAACCTAATCCTGATATCTTTAGATTTACAGCAATTATGGCAGATAATGTTGATAAAACTTCTTTAAATAAAGCATTGAAAGATACTATAAAACAATATCCTAGTTTTAATTCATCTCTTAAAATGGGTTTCTTTTGGTATTATTTAGATGAACAAGAAGATATACCTGAAGTTGAAGAAGAAAATCTTCCTGTTTGTAATAGATTAGATTTATATGCAGATGATGTTTTATATAGACTTAATTACTATAGAAATAGAATTAATTTAGAAGTGTCTCATATATTATCTGATGGAAGAGGTACTTTAGAATTCTTTACTTGTTTAATTGAAAACTATTGTAGTATTAAATATAAAATTAAAAATTTAAAAACAGGACCTGTGGCATCTTTATTAGAACGTGAAGAAGATTCTTTTGATAAATACTATGAAAAGACTTCTAAACCAGCTAAACCTAAACAAAAAATATATAATATAACTGGTAAGAAATTAAAGAGAAATAAAATAAGATTTATATATATGCATACAAGTGTAGAAGGTGCTTTAAAATTTAGTAAAGAGAATAATACTACTTTAACAGTTGCTCTTGCTGCTTTATATATAAAATCTATTATTAAAACTATGAAGTATAAGAATAAAGGGGAAGTTATTAGAATAGCTGTTCCTGTTGACTTAAGAGGATATTATTACTCAAAGACTACAAAGAATTTTTTTGGTATGGTTCATGTTGATTATATTTATCAAGATGAAAATGTAAGTGCCAAGGAAATAATAAAGTGTATAGATGAGCAATTGAAGGATTCACTTAAGAAAGAAAACATTAATAAGAGAAGTAATCAAATGTTTGGATTAGTAAAGAATGTAGTAGTAAGAAGTATTCCTTTAATAATTAAGAATGTAGGTTTAAGAGTAATTGCTAACTTCACAGAGAAAATGACTACATCTAATATTTCTAACTTAGGTAAATTTAAGTTTAAAAAAGAAGTAGAAGATTATATAAAAGGAATAGAATTATCTACCAATACAAGTGGATTACAATTAGTAGTATGTTCTTATAAAGATGATTTATGTATAAGTGCTTCTTCTAGGTTTGCTAAGAGTAATGTGCTTAACTACTTTGTTCAAGAATTAAAAGCCCTTGGACTAGAAGTAAGTATTGTTACAAATGGGGTGTAATCATGAGATGTAATAATTGTGGTGTAGAAGTAAATTCAAGAGGTAAAAGATGTCCTCTTTGTAATAATCCTTTAGAAGGAAAAGTTAAATCATATGCTTTTCCTGCTATTAAAAGAAAAAAGAATACATTCTTAAAAGTAGTATTATTAATATCTTTAATTGCTCTTTTAGTAACAGGATATATAGATTTTGAATTCAATCATAGATTTAGTTGGAGTAGAATTGTTTTACTTGCTTTAGTATCTAATTATATTTCTTTATACTATATTACTAATAGTTATAAAGATGTATTGTTGCTCCTTTGTAGATATGGACTAGTCGTAATAGGAATAATATTTATTTGGTATTATGTTACTCGTTGGACTTTTATTCCCGATATAATTATTCCTACTTTATGTTTAGTTGAACTAATTTTTTCTGATGTTGTAGCATTTATAATGAAGAGAAATCATATAAGAAAGTATTTAAGTGTATTACTTTCTAATATATTTTTATCATTTGTACCAATGATATTAGTTATATTTAATATAACTACAATAGATATTCTAGCTCATATAAGTATATTATTATCAATTGCTAATTTAATAGTATTAATACTATTTGATTATAATGATGTTAAAGAAGAAATATTAATGATATTTAATTATTAGGTGTTATATGGAAATAAGAAATTATAGAAAAGAAGATATAGAAAAACTTGTAGATTTTACTTCTTATATGTTTAAAGTAACTTATAAAGGTATTATTAATAATGAATATATTGAAAGCTTTTGTAAAAAAAGAGAAGAAAGAATAGAATTAGAACTTAAAGACTTTGATAGAAGATGCAAGAATGTATTTGTTTTAATAGAAAATGATAAACTAATAGGTTATATAGAAGTAGATAAATGTAAACATGAGAAATATAAAGATCATGGTGAAGTTGCAATGATATATTTAGATCCTTTTTATCAAGGAAGAGGACTCGGAAAAGAACTATTCCGTGTTGGAGTTAATAGACTTAAAGAAATGGGTTATAAGGACTTCTATGTTGGATGTGTAAGAGGAAATGAAAGTCAAAAGTTTTATCATCATATAGGTGGTGTATACGTATTTAGTAAACCTCTTATATTTGGTGATATGTATATAGAAGACTACTTTTATTTTAAAGATGTTAATATGTTTTAACGTCTTTTTATTTTCCTCTCATTTGATAAAATGGTCATTTTGTGCTATTATCTAATAACACTTAAAAAAAGGGGGAAATTTTCATGGAATTTGTTAAAAATATGATTTATAAGACAAATACTGAGATTAGTGATGATAATTTAAAAGAATTTAATGACTCTTTATTTATATATGAAACAGCCATGAAAATTCTTAATACTAAACTTGGTATTATCGAGTCTGAGTATGATAGAGATAAGATGCATAATGACTTACAAGGTATTAAATGTAGAATTAAGTCTCGTGAAAGTATACTTAAAAAACTAGAGAAAAATGGTCATGATTTTTCAATTGAAAATATTGAAAAATATTTAAATGATGTGGTTGGAGCAAGAATAATTTGTTTAACAGAAGATGATGTATATAGTATTGTTAAAATGATAAAAAGTGTTCCTAGTATAAGAGTTATTCAAGAAAAAGACTATATTGCTAATCCTAAAGAATCTGGTTATAGATCTTACCATATTATTATTGAAATAGATGTACCTTTAGTAAATGGTCAAACAGTTCCTGTTAGAGCAGAAATACAAGTTAGAACAATTTTAATGGATGCTTGGTCAAGCTTGGAACATGAGATTATTTATAAGAATAAAGATTGTACTGAAGAATCTAAAAATAGACTTAGAGATTATAGTTATGAGCTTGCTTTTGTTGAAAAGAATATGTCTCAAACAAGAGAAAGAGAACTTACTTCAGGAGATGACGTAAAAGTAAGACATGTAATTGATAGTAAAGAATTAAAAAACTTTAAAGAAAACTTATATATTTATGATGCAGCTTCAATGATACTTGAGTCATACATAGATATTATTAAGTCTGAGTATGATAGTCTTGGAAATTACTCTGATATTCAAAATATTAGATTTAGAACTAAGAGTATCGAAAGTATAGATGAAAAATTAGTTAATAATAACTTAGAGTTTACTTTAGACAATATAAGAGATTCTATTAAAGATGTAATAGCTGCAAGAATAGTATGTTTAGACTTAGAAGACGTAAAGAAAATTGTTGATTTATTAACAATGTATCCAGGTATTAATATAATTGAAAGTAAGGATTATATTACTTTTCCTAAAGAATCTGGTTATAGATCTCATCATTTAATAGTTGAAATACCTGTTGAATTATCAAGTGGTACTATTAATGTTAAGGCGGAGATTCAAGTTAGAACTATTTTAATGGATGCTTGGGCTGCCTTAGAACATGAAACTATTTATAAAAATAGAAGTTGTTCAGATGAGTCAAGACAAATGCTTAGAACTTATAGTTATATTTTATCTAGCATGGATCATAATATGGTAGGTATTAAGAAAACAGAAGTTAGTAATTTAACTAATTTAGCAGATGATGATGTTAAGAAGAGAGTGAAATCAAAATAGCGATTTATTTTACTCTCTTTTTTGTTATAATTAAATTGGTGAAGTTGTATGAATAAAGGAATAAATGTGGAAAGTCCTGAATTTAAGAATGCAAGTAGCAGGGAATACTATGATAAATGGATGGAACCTTACATGGGTTATGACTATACTAAAATAAATAAAGATAATGCAAAAGCTTATAGAAAAAATATTAAAGAAAGTTATAAATGTGATGGTATAGATAATAATAACCAAGTTGAAAAAGAGTTAAATCCTTATTTAAAAGAAATGAAAGATTTAGTAAATAGAAAAGAGAATAAAAATGAAGAAAAAAACTAGAAGTTCTGTTATTGTTAAAACAAGTATAATAGGAATATCTTTAAATATATTACTTGTTATAATTAAAACTATAATTGGATTTGCAGTTAATTCAATTGCAATTATTACAGATGCTGTTAATAACTTAACAGATGCTTTATCTTCAATTATTACTATAGTTGGAACTAAGCTTGCATCTAAAGCACCAGATGTTTCACATCCTTTAGGACATGGAAGAATAGAATATCTAACTTCTATGGTGATTGCACTTTTTGT
Organism: Caryophanales bacterium UBA6985; assembly: GCA_002450035.1. The sequence goes on from DJYF01000011.1 coordinate 13,749, forward strand.
TATGTTTGCTGGATTTGGAGCATTCTTAGAATCATTTAAAAAGATTCTATCAGGAGATGTACCAAATTATAATATAACTACTGTAATAATTTTAATATTTGCAATATTAGTTAAAGTATTTATATTCATTTATTATAAAAGAAAAGGTAAGGAAACTAATTCTTCAAATTTAATCAATAGTGGTATAGATGCTGGATTTGATGCAATTATTTCTGTGAGTACTTTACTTGCTGTTTTAATATTTATGTTTTCTAAAGGTAAAATTTGTATTGAAGCATATCTTGCTTTAATAATTTCCTTACTAATTATTAAATCTGGTGTAGGAATGATTAAAGATGCTATTAGCATTATTTTAGGTAAGAGAATAGATAAAGATTTATCTTATAAAGTTAAGAGTGTAGCATCTTCATTTGAAGAAGTAGAAGGTGTATATGATCTAGTTTTAAATAATTATGGCCCTAATTCTTATATTGGTTCATTCCATGTTGAAGTTGATGAAAGTATGAACGCTGTTGAAATAGATGTATTAACGAGAAAGATAACTAAAGAAGTATATGATAAAACAGGAGTAGTTGTTTCAGCAATTGGAATTTATTCACTTAACAAAAAGGATAAGAAAGTTATAGAAATGAAGAAACAAATTGATGAGATATTAAGTAAATATCCTGAGGTGTTATCAACTCATGGTTTCTATGTTAATGAAGAAGAAAAAACTATTAATATAGATATCATTATTAGTTTTGATTCCAAAAATAGATTTGATACTTTTAAGGCTATTGAAAATGAGATTGGTGAATCATTTAAAGATTATAAATTATTTGCTGTGTTAGATGCAGATATGAGTGACTAAAAAAATATTTAAAAATAGGTGTTTAAAAATTGTTTAAACATCTTTTTTTATGTTATACTTTCATTAGGAGAATAAGTATGAATATATATGAATTATCAAAGAAACAATTATTTCAATTATTAAGAAGTTTTTCTAAGACTGAATATGGAAAAATTCAATTTTTAATATCTTATTCATTAGCATTTATATTACTAGTAATAGTAGGTATTTTATGTGTAATGGTTTTTGCTTCTACAAAAGAATTAAGAAGTGTTATTGTTTCTTGGATGGCAGTAGTATCTTTATTAGATTTAGTAGCTTTTACAGCAGGAACAATGCATTATTACTCTGAATTAAGATATTTCTGTTATAAAGTTAATGATAAAAAATAATGGAACGTATATTAGTAAGTGCTTGTTTATTAGGACTAAAAGTTAGGTATGATGGAAAAGAGAAGACTAATGAAGAATTAGTAGAAAAAATAAAGAATTATCAATTTATACCTGTTTGTCCTGAGATATTTGGTGGGCTTCAAACACCAAGAGTTCCTGCAGAAATAAAATCAAATAAAGTAATTAATAAAGAAGGAATTGATGTTACCTCGAATTATGAAAGAGGAGCAGAAGAAGTATTAAAACTTGCTAAAAAATTTAATATAAAACGCGCAGTTTTAAAAAGTAAAAGTCCTTCATGTGGTAAAGGTAAAATCTATGATGGTTCGTTTAGTGGAAAACTAGTAGATGGATTTGGTATTACTACAAAATTACTTATGGATAATGGTATTGAAGTATTAAGTGAAGATGAGTTTTTAGGGGGGTTATAATGAGATGTCATTGGGTTACAGATAATCCAGTTTATATTGAATATCATGATAATGAATGGGGAGTACCTAGTCATGATGATAGATATTTATTTGAAATGCTTGTATTAGAATCATTTCAAGCAGGGTTATCATGGGAATGTATATTAAATAAAAGAGAAGCTTTTAGAGAAGCATTTGATAATTTTGATGTTAAAAAGATCGCAAAGTATGATCATGATAAAGTAAGAGAACTTCAAGAAAATAAAGGAATAGTAAGAAATAAATTAAAGATTGAAGCAACAATTAGAAATGCTCAAAAGTTTATAGAAATTCAAAAGATGTATGGTTCATTTGATAAATTTATTTGGTCTTTTACTGAAGGAGAAACAATATATGGCGATGGTAATACTGTTTCTTCACCTTTATCAGATGAAGTATCTAATACTCTTAAACTATGGGGAATGAAATTTGTTGGTACAACAATTATTTATTCTTATCTACAAGCTATAGGTATAATAGATGATCATGAAGAAATATGTGAAAAATATTATCAAAGATAAAACTATAAGAAAAACTTGTAGTTTTTTTGTTTTACTTGATATTTTTGGAATTTGAATATATAATCTATATGTTGAATTTAAAGACATGGAACAAGAGGAGTAAAATAGAAACTACTTCTAGAAAGAAAAAGTCGTTGGCTGGAAGCTTTTTCAAGAAAGACTATTTGAAGGTAGCTTGGGAGTCGTTATATTGAATTTAGTAGATATGAACGTTAAACTCGCGTTAAGAGTAATTGAGTATAATAAAAGGTGGTACCACGGTCATGCGTCCTTTAAGATGTTTGATACGTGGTTTTTTTATGAGGTGATAATATGGATAAGGAAATAGAGATTTTTAATGATTATTATTCAAAATTTGATGATGAAGAATTAAATATTCATTTGAAATATGATCACACTTTTCGAGTGGTCGGTTATGCAGAAAGAATTGCTAAGTCACTTAGTTTAAGTGAGGAGGACGTCACTCTTGCAAAAGTATGTGCATTATTTCATGACATTGGAAGATTTGTTCAATGGAGAGATTATCAAACTTTTGAAGATTTTAAAAGTGTTGATCATGGAGATTTAAGTGCATCTATTCTTGATTCACTTGGCTATGAAAATAATATAGTTAGAATTGCAATTAAATATCATAACAAATATGCAATTCCAGATGATTTAAGTGAAAGAGAAAAGATGTTTTGTAATATTACAAGAGATGCTGATAAGATTGATATTTTAGAAACTCAAAAGATTTATGATATTACTGAGTCTGTTTATAAGATGAGTCCTGAGATAAAAGAAGACATTGATAATGAAAGACTTGTTGATAATAGAAAATATGATAAAGATGGGTATAGTTTATATAAATATTTCTCATTTCTTTATGATTTAAATTATCCTGAATCATTCAAAATATTAAAAAAATTAGATTTAATTAATAAACAATTTGATATTGTTGCTAATATATGTGGTGAAGAGTTTGTAAAAGATTATAGAAAGAAATTTAATGATTATTTAAAAGAAAGGATTGGTTAATTATGTTAGAAACTAAATATGATTATAAAAAAGTAGAAGAAAATAAATATAACACTTGGAAAGAAAAAGGTTATTTTAATTCAGGAGATAAAGAAAAAGATCCATTTTGTATAGTTATTCCACCTCCAAATGTAACAGGTAAATTACATATAGGTCATGCATATGATGTATCTATTCAAGATGCAATTGTTAGATATAAGAGAATGAGTGGGTTTGATACTTTATGGTTACCAGGTATGGACCATGCTGCTATTGCAACAGAAGCAAAAGTAGTTAAGAGACTTAAAGATAAAGGTATCGATAAATACGAATATGGTAGAGAAAAATTCTTAGACGCTTGTTGGGATTGGACTCATGAATATGGAGACAATATTAGAAATCAATGGGCTGCTATGGGTGTATCTGTAGACTATAATAAAGAAAGATTTACTTTAGATGAAGGAATGGCTAAAGCGGTTAATAAAGTATTCATTGATTTTTATAACAAAGGGTTAATTTACCGTGGTGAAAAGATTATTAACTGGGATCCAGCTGCTCAAACAGCTTTATCTAATGAAGAAGTAATTTATTCCGAAGAAAAGAGTGCATTCTATCACTTAAAATATAAGATAGTTGGAACTGATGAATATTTAGATGTTGCAACTACAAGACCTGAAACACTATTTGGGGATACAGCAGTTGCTGTTAATGAAGAAGACGAAAGATATAAAAAATATATT
>DJYF01000067.1 GCA_002450035.1 Caryophanales bacterium UBA6985
GTCAATTGAAGACGTATTCACTATTTCAGGACGTGGAACTGTTGTTACAGGACGTGTTGAACGTGGTGTATTAAATCTTAACGACGAAGTTGAAATCGTTGGTATTAGAGATACTCAAAAATCAGTTGTAACTGGTATCGAAATGTTTAGAAAATCTCTAGACTTCGCTCAAGCTGGTGATAATGCTGGTGTATTATTAAGAGGTATTTCAAGAGAAGATGTTGAAAGAGGACAAGTATTAGCTAAACCTGGTTCAGTTACTCCTCATAAGAAATTCAAAGCTTCTGTATACGTTTTAACTAAAGAAGAAGGTGGAAGACATACTCCATTCTTCACAAACTACAGACCACAATTCTACTTCAGAACTACTGATGTTACTGGTGTTATTGAATTACCAGCTGGTGTAGAAATGGTTATGCCTGGTGATAACGTTGAATTTGACGTTGAATTAATCACTTCTGTAGCACTTGAAAAAGGAACTAGATTCGCTATCCGTGAAGGCGGTAGAACTGTTGGTTCAGGTGTTGTTTCAGAAATCATTGACTAATTTTAACACACAATTTGATATTAAAAATGCAATTTCTATGAAGTTGCATTTTTTTATGTTCAAATATGGATTATAATTAGAATAGGAGAATAGAAATGAAATCTAAGGTTAAAAAGAATATAATCGAACATAATGTCATTCCTAGAGGAATAGTCCTTTTACTATTTTCTTTTATAGGTGCAATTACATATAATAGTTTTATTGTTCCTAATAACTTAGTATGTGGTGGTATGTCTGGTCTTGCTATTGTTTTAAATTCTATATATGAATTATCACCAATTGTATATGTTAATATTTTATCAATTCTTACTTTAATAATTGGTTTCATTATTCTAGGACCTAAAGAAACCATGTATGGTATTATTGGTTATTTGGTATATACATTAATGCTTAATATAACTGCACCAATTGCAGGTTACTTTGAGTTTGACTTTGATAGTCCACTTCTAAATACTATTATATATGGAGCTGTTCATGGTGCAGCATTTGGCTTTGTTTATAGAACTGGTTTTAATACTGCGGGAACGGATACTATTATTGAGATATTTAAGAAATATAGAAAAAAACCTATTACTACATTAAGTAATATTATTAATGGTTTAATTATCTTTGCAGGATTTTATATATTTGGTATAGTTAAGACGATATATGCTATTATATTTTTAATTGTTAATAATAAATTCTGTGGTATATGTTTAATTGGACATTCATACCATAAGTTATGTATGATTCACTCAAAGAATGAGGGAGAAGTAATTGAATTTATTAAAACTAATTTAAAATGTGGTTTTACAATATTAGATTCTACAAATGGTGTAGGGTTTATGAATAGAAGAATTGTATTATGTGTTATACCAATTGAAAAGTTTGGTGAATTAAAAACTGGAGTGCTTAAATTTGATAAAAAAGCACGAATAATTTCGAAGGATTGTTATAATGTTGAAGGTGGAACAATTGATAGCATGTTAGTTGTTTAATCTTATTTAATGATGTATTTCATGGTATAATTAGAAAAGGTGATTTATATGGACGAAAATAAAGATTTTATTGATGAAGAGTTAGAAATGAAGGATAGTCCTTCTAATTCTATTTTTAGTAATTATGCTAATCCAGCAGATAGTTTTTCTTATAATAACTTAAACCCTGTTGATACTTTCGTTCCAGGTAAATTTGTTAATGATGATGTTGATAATAATAAAACAAGTGAAGTTGTTAGTAGCGAAAACAATGAAAAGAAAAATGAAATTGAAGACTTCTTAAATAACATCAATGTTGGTGGAGAAGAAAAACATAAAGAAGTAACTGAAGTAGTTAATAATGAACCAGTTGAAAAAAATGTGCACCCTGAAGAGAACAAAGTAAAAGATCCTTCATTTGAGGGAATGCCTAGCATGATTGATATGTATGGTGAAATTTTAACAGATAAAGAATATGTTACTAATCCTGCTATTGCAAGAGATGAAGAAATAAATAGAATGATTTTGGCTATTCTTACACCTGATAAAAGTGCTTTATTAGTTGGTAAACCAGGTATAGGTAAAACTGCACTTGTTGAAGGACTTGCGTATAGAATAGGTATAAATGCTGTTCCTCCTGCTATAAGAGGTTGGAGAATTATTAAGATAAATGTTCCTGCTTTACTAGGAAAGATTAATGTAAATGGTGTTGAAGTATCTAAGATTCAATTATTAATTAATGAAATTGATAATATTGAAAAAACAATATTATTTATAGATGAAGTTCATTTATTAGTTTCTAAGAATGGTGCTAATCTAGATGTAGACTTTGCTAACATGTTAAAACCTTACTTAGACCGTGGACGTATTATGATGATTGGTGCTACCACTTCTGAAGAATATGAATCTTATATCTTAAGAGATAGAGCATTTGTAAGACGTTTCATGAAAATAGATATAGCAGAATTAACTGGAGAAAATGTAGTTAAAGTATTACTTGGTACTGTTCCTAAGTTTGAAAAGAAAATGGGCATTAAAATGGCTTATACTGAGTTCCAACAAGAAAGACTTTATACTTGGATAGTTAAACATACAGTTGAAGAAAATCGTATCTATGAAGTTCAAAATAGATATCCTGATATATGTTTAACAATTATTTCTAGTGCATTTTCATATGCTATGTTTGAAGGAGTAGAATCTGTTAGTCTTAAACATTTCTATTTAGCTATGAAGAACACAGGAACTATTTATCCTGATAGAATTACTAAGGCTATTGAAGATTTTAAACAAACATTCTCTCAATGGTTAATTCAAGAAGGAATAGATCCTGCTTTAATTTAATAATAAAAACACATCATTATGATGTGTTTTATTTTGCTTTAATTCCTTGATATGTGTCTCTTCTTACCATTTCTTTATCAATATCATTAAGCACTACAAATTTCTTTAGTAACCAAGTTGGTTCTATTAAATCACTTCTAACAGGATCTCCTGTTATTCTTGCTATTACGATATTTTCGTTTAAAAGTTCTAATTCATCAACAACAATATCAATATATTCGTCTTTAGTTAAAACGTGGAATGGTTCACTCTCATACATATCAGCCAGTTTAGTATGCTTAGTAATATGTAGCATATGAATCTTTATTCCATCTATTTTTAAATTGTTTAAGTATTTTACTGTTTCTAACATGTCTTCTTTAGTTTCGCCTGGAAGACCATTTATGATATGAACTATTACTTTAATATTTCTTTTCTTAAGTTCTTTGAAACAATCTTCAAATTCTTTTAATGAGTGTCCTCGATTAATAAGTTTATTCGTTTTTTCATGAATAGTTTGAAGCCCTAGTTCTACAGTTAAGAAAGTTTTTTTGTTTAATTCTTCTAAATAGTCATATATTTCTTTATTAAAACAATCTGGACGTGTAGCAATAGATAATCCTATTACACCGGGTAAGTTAATAACTGACTCATATTTTTCTTTTAATTCTTCAACTGGAGCGTATGTATTAGAGTTTGCTTGAAAGTAAGCAATATATTTTGCTTCAGGCCATTTCTTTAGCATAATATCTCTTACTTCGTTAAATTGTTTTACTAAGTTATCTTTAATATTACCTGCAAAGTCTCCAGATCCAGATGGGGAACAGTATATGCATCCACCTATACCTTTAGTACCATCTTTATTTGGACAAGTAAAACCTGCGTTTAAAGATACTTTAAAAACTTTAGAATTAAATGTTTTCTTGTAAAAATAATTCAAAGTATAATAACGTTTGTTATCTAATGTATTTTTGAACATATTCCTCACCTAGGTGTATTTTAACACAGTAAGTAATAATTGCAAAAAAATATGCTCATATGAGCAAAAAAATGTTGCATTTAGGTAATCTTATGTTATAATTATTTATGTCAGTGGCAAACACGCGGGTGTAGGTCAATGGTAGACTTCCAGCCTTCCAAGCTGATTACGTGAGTTCGATTCTCATCACCCGCTCCATT
>DJYF01000042.1 GCA_002450035.1 Caryophanales bacterium UBA6985
TTAAAAATAATAATTTATATGAAAAGGAAGACTAAAATGAAAGATGTTGTAAAAAAATTAAAAGAAAAAGGATTATATATAGCTACTATGGAATCTTGTACAGGTGGAGGTGTTGCAAATGCAATTACTAATATTCCAGGTGCAAGTGAAGTACTTTTATTCAGTGCTGTAACTTATTCTAATGAATATAAAATAAAAATGGGTGTTAGTAGTGAGACTATTGATAAATATAGTGTTTACTCTATTGAAGTAGCAAGAGAGATGAGTAAGAGCATAAGTGATTTTGCTCATTCTGATATTGGAGTTGGAGTAACTGGTAAAATGGGTGTAGTTGATCCAGCTAATCCATATGGTGATGATAATACTATTTATGTAAGTATTTATGAGAAAAAGAATAAGCAATATCATGAAATAAAAATGCATACTAAATATGAAGATAGAAAAGATAATAAAGAACTTATTATTAAAAGAATCGAGGAAGAATTATTATCAATATTAAATTAGGACTAGTATGTTATAATTAGAATAGAGGTGTAGTTATGAAAGAGTATAAAAGTGAAGAAGAATTCTTAAAAGATTATAATCCTGATGAATTTAAAAAAGTATCTTTAACAACTGATATTTTAGTTTTAAGTGTATCAAGTAATGATTCAAATAATTATCGTAAAACTGATGATAAGAGTATGAGTGTATTACTTGTTAAGAGAGATAATTATCCGTTTAAAGATATGTGGTGTTTACCTGGAGGATTTGTTGGATATGATGAAGATTTAGATGAAGCACCTAAAAGAATTTTAAAAAGAGAAACTAATTTAGATAATATTTATTTAGAACAATTATATACATTTGGTAATCCAAAAAGAGATCCAAGAATGCGTATTATTTCTACATCATATATGTCTTTAATAGATAAGAATATGTTAACTGAGGTTTTAAATAAAAATGCTTCTTGGTTTGATATTACTCTTTTTGAAGAAAAGGATAATATAGTTACTATTGTCTTAGATAATGGATCTGATACTTTAAAATTTAGTATAAAGAAAGTATTAAAAGAAGAGACAACTGATAGATATTCGTTTGAAGTTGTTGATAATAAATCTATAGCATTTGACCACCCACTTGTAATTCTTTCTGGTCTAGAACGTTTAAAAAATAAGTTAGAATACACTGATATTGTATTTAATATGATGCCTAAGTATTTTACTTTAGGAGAACTTCAAAAAGTATATGAAGTAATACTAGGTAAAAAATTACTTGATCCAGCTTTTAGAAGAATTATTAAAGATAAGGTAAGTAAAACTAATAAAATGAAAACGGGTGAAGGACATAGACCATCTGTATTATTTGAATATAAAAACAATAAGTAGGTAATATATGGAAAACTTAAAATTAATAGTTCTTGATAATATTCAAGAATTTGGTGAAAAAGTAGATAAGCATTTAATGAAGATGCATAAAACTGATAAGAGTTTTATTATTCCTATTACTAGAGATCGTTTTAATAATGGTGAAGGAAAAATTAAAATAAATGGTACTGTAAGAGATAAAGAAATATATATTCTAAGTGATGTAGGTAACTATGATATTACTTATGAAATGCATGGATTTACTCATCATATGGCACCTGATGAACACTTTCAAGATATTAAAAGAGTTATATCTGCTATAAGTGGATATGCATCTAAAATAACTTTAGTAATGCCTCTTTTATATGAAGCAAGACAACATAAGAGAAAAGGTAAAGAGTCTCTTGACTGTGCAATTGCTCTTCAAGAGTTAGAAAGATTAGGAGTAGATCATATTATTACATTTGATGCACATGATCCTAATGTATCTAATTCCATTCCTAATTTACCTTTTGAAAATTTCTATGTTGCTCATGATATATTAGAGTCTATTGTAAATACTGAAGAAATAGATAATTTACTTGTAATTAGTCCTGACATGGGAGCAATGGAGAGAGCAAGATACTATGCTGATATACTTGGAACAGACGTTGGAGTATTTTATAAAAGACGTGATTTATCAAAAGTAGTAAATGGTAAAAATCCAATTGTAGAGCATGTTTATTTAGGAAGAGATGTAAAGGGTATGAACTGCTTAGTAGTAGATGATATGATTGCCAGTGGTTCATCAATGATAGAAACAGCATCTTACTTAAAAGAAAAGGGTGCAAATAAAGTATATTTGGTTTCTACATTTGCTCTTTTAACTGAAGGACCTGATAAGTTTATTAAAGCATATGATGAAGGAATATTTGATAAACTATACTCAACTAATCTTTCTTATGTATCAAATGATATTAAAGAAAAGAACTGGTATGTGGATGTAGATTGTTCAAAGAGACTTGCAAACATTATTAATAAACTTAATAAAAAAGAATCATTAAAAACTATTTTTGATGATGCAAAAGAAGTTTTAAAATTGATTAGTAAAAAAGAAGAAAAATAAAAATACACGATTGTGTATTTTTTTCTTTACAAAACTTAAAGTTGTACATATAATAAACCTCAATTGAAGGAGGAAGATGTAATGACTGAAAAGTTACCGGTTCTTATTTTAAGTAAACATGTTTTGCTTCCTTATCAAGATCTTAAACTTGATTTAACTATGGATACTTCTAAGGAAGTAGTAGATAAAGCATGTGAAGAATACAACAAAAAAATTCTTGTTATTTTTAGTGGAGAATCTCAAGGTAAAAGAGATGTTTCAAAATTATCAGAAGTTGGTGTTATTGCTAAGATTACAAGAAAAATGCTTTTATCAAATGGTAATTTAAGAGTTATTTTATCAGGACTTAATAGAGTTAAAGCAAAAGAATATTTTTATGAAGATGATAATTTATTTGCTAATGTAAAAAGAATTTATATTAGTTATCCTCCAACTGTTGAAGAAGAAGCTAATACTAAAAAAATAAAAGAATTTGCTCATAAATATATGGAAGAAACTCCAGGAGCAAGTAACTCAATTGAATCTTTAATTGATAATAGTAATGATCTAGATTATATAACTGACTTAGTTACTAATTTATGTGATTTAGATTTAGAAAAAAAGAAAAAATACATGGAAGAGTTTGATTATAATCAAAGAGCGGAAGATTTAATTAAAGATGTTTATAATGAACTAAGAGCAACTGAACTTTTAAATAAGATTGATGATGATTTAAGAGATTCATTTGAAAAAGAACAAAGAGATTATATTATTAAACAAAAGATTTCTAAACTTTCTAAAGAAATAGGTGTTTCATTAGATAAGAATGAAGAAGTTTTATTATATGAAGAAAAGATTAATAATCTTGAAATAAGTGAAAAGAGTAGAGTTAAACTTTTAAATGAAGTTAAGAAGTATTCGTTTACAAGTGAAACTAATCCAGATTCATCCGTTATTAGAAACTACCTTGATACTGTAATAAGTCTACCTTGGAATAGTTTTTCTAAAGATGAAACTGATTTAAAAAGAATTAGAAAAGCATTAGATGCTAGTCACTATGGACTAGAAGAAGTAAAGCAAAGAATTATAGAGTTTATTGCAATTAAGAAACAAAGTAGTAAACTTAGTTCTCCAATTATTTGTTTAGTTGGTCCTCCTGGAACTGGTAAAACAACACTTGGTGCATCTATTGCAAATGCTTTAAATAGAGAGTTCTTAAAGATAAGCGTAGGTGGACTTAATGACTCAACTGAGTTAACAGGACACAAACGAACTTATCTTGGATCAAGTCCTGGTGTAATTATGCAAGGTATTAAGAAATGTGGATACTCTAACCCTGTTATCTTAATTGATGAAGTTGATAAGATGGTTAAAGACTATCAAGGAGACCCTGCAGCTGTATTACTAGATATATTAGATCCAAAACAAAATACTAGCTTTGTAGACTTTTATATTGAAGAACCTTTTGATTTATCAAAAGTAATGTTTATATTAACAGCTAATGATATTAAAGATATTCCTCCTATGTTAAGAGATAGACTTGAAGTTATTGAAGTATCTTCTTATACAGAAGAAGAAAAAATTGATATAGCAAAGAAGTATTTACTTCCTAATATATTTGAAGAATATAATATGAAGAAAATAAAACTTACTGATGATGCATTAAGACTTGTAATTGATGGTTATACTAAAGAATCAGGAGTACGTAATTTAGATAGAACATTAAAGAAAATAGTTAGAAATATGCTTGTTAATGATAAACAAGGTAAAACTTTAACTGTTGATTTAGTAGGAGAAATACTTGGACCAATTAAATATAATTATTCAATGGTTAAAAAGATTCATCCAGGTATTGCATCTACTTTAGGAGTTACTCCTTATGGTGGTGTTATTATTAATTTTGAAGCAATTGATTTACCAGGGAACGGAAAACTTATTATGACTGGTAATGTTGTTTCTTCAGTTGAGGAGTCTGCAAGAGTTGCGCTTAATTATATAATTAGAAATGCTAAAACATTTGGGCTTAAACAAGAAACAATTATGTCTAAGAATATTCATATTAATTCACTAGTATATTCAATAAAAAAATCTGGTACATCTGGAGGAATGGCACTTGCTAGTGCAATACTTTCACTTTTACTTGATAAAGAAATAAGCGCGGATGTAGCATTTACTGGTGAAATAGATTTACATGGAGATATATTAAAAGTAGGTGGAATCAAAGAAAAAATAATTGGTGCCTACAATAATAATTATAAAAAAGTTTTTATTCCTGAAGATAATAGAAGTGACTTGATAAGAGTACCTGAAAATGTTAAAGAACAAGTAGAAATAGTATGTGTTGAAACATTTGAAGATGTTTATAAAGATTTATTTAAAAAGCATAAGTAATTATGCTTTTTTTGTTGTCTATCGTATTGTTATATTAAACTTCTTAATTTATAATATTGTATAGAATAGGTGTGATATAGAATGAAGGATAAAAACGGATTTATTGCTACATCAGTTTTGTATGCTTTTTTACTTTGTTTCCTTACTTTATTCTTAGCTTATATGGCTAACTATATTCAAAATAAATTATTAATAGATAGAGTTGCTGATTTAGCAAAAGAAGATTTATCAAAATATAATAATACTTATGTTACAGATCTTGCTTTAGGAGATTATGTAATTTTCGATACAATTGATCCTGAAGGAGCAGATGCTTTATCAGGAGTTAAAGTATATGATTCTCCAATTAGTCCAGATGCTAGATGGATTCTATTTAAAATAGAAGGTGGAGATTTAATAGATAAAAATGAGGGTAAGTATGAAGACTCAGTATACTATTTTGTATCTGATTCAACTGCTCAAAAATATCAACCTTTAGTTAATTCACTTGCTCTTGATAATAGTGGAGCTTATGCACCTATTACAGATAATACTAACTTAAATACTAATACATACAGTCCAAATTTAAAAAATATTGAAAGAGTTTTAAACAGTCATATATATTATTCATCAAGAAAATATTGGTCTTCAGTAGAAGCGGATGAAACTGCTAAAACTGCGTATAAATATGCATTCCCATATACTGCTAATGGTGGAATAACAGATATTAGATATTTAAATGATGATGACTTAAATGAAATATTAAGTTTAAATGATAATATTGTTGATGCAATTATGGATCAAGGAGATAAGTTTGTATTCTGGAACACTGGTACTTATTTTGACAGTACAAGACGTGGATTTACGGTTTATAAAAGAGAATATTTAGAATTCCTTGGACCAACTGATACTAATAGTGGTACTAATCCAGATGAAGTAAATAGAGTATGCCATTCAACTGGTGCTTCTTCTAATGGTGGCATTATGGACTTCAGCAATAATAGTGGTAATGACTTAAGTTATGGACATTTATATTCAGGTATAATTGGACAAAACTTTGTTGATTATTGCTATTATGTAACAAGTGATATTCTAGGAGATTGCCAAGATAGTAGTAATTATATTTGTAGAAGCAGTAATGGTGAGTATCCTCCTAGATTTGTAGTGGTATTAACTGTTAATAAAGGCAATCTTGTTAGAAATGGTAGAGCGGACTCTGGAAATGGAACAGCTACATTACCATATTTATTTACAACGGGGGCATAGATATGAGAAAGAAAAATGGATTTGTTTTAATCGAAACATTAATTGTAGTTTTATTATTAACAGTTACTTTGATGTCACTTTATTCTTCTTTTGCATATTTAGTTAATAAATCAAAAGAAAGAAATAATCACGATTCAATAGAAACAATATATAAAACTTATTATGTTAAAAGTTTAATTGATGCAACTTATGCTACAGCTGCAACATCTCGTTTTAAAGAATCATTTAGATATTATGCAAGTACATATTCTACGAATGATACGGGATTAAACCCAATATGTAAGGCATACGATTATGCAGGTAATAAACTTTCTTATTCCAATTATATAAGTAATTATGATTCAAGCGATAAGATAGCAAGTTTTATAGTTTGCTCATATGATGAATATAAAACTATTGCATCATATACAGAAGAAGAATTAAATGCTAATCCTTCTTTAAAAGAAAAAGCAAAAATTATCAAGAATGATCCATTGTTTAATGCGATTGCTACATATGGAATTGAAAAAATGTATTATATAAATACTAATAGATTACAAAAGAGCCAAGATATGGCTAAAGAAGCTTTAAATGCTGCTTTTGATGCATCATCTATTAATTATGTAAATACACTAGATAGTAATGAAAATAATGACAAGCTTATTATTAAATATGAAAAACCATTTGTTTATCCAGCTGGGTTTGATACTACTGATTTAGAGTTACTTATAAGTAAAGAAGCCTCTCACTCATCTGTATCTATGACAGATGTAAGTAAAAAGGAAGGATCTTATCCGATATTCTTCTATCCTAAAGAAGGAGAAAGAGGAGAAGCATTTTCTGGTGGAGATATTTTTAATGGAGAATCATTTACTGTTGGTACAGGATTATTCTCTGATTTAGAGGAATTTGGTGGTAAAACAATTATTGGTTGGTCAACTAAGTCAGGTCTTACAGCTGATGAATTAAATACTTGCGTTGAGAGTACAAATAATGGTACTGCAACTGAAGTTCTATGTTATTATGCTAATACAAGTGTAAAAGCAACAGATAATAATAGAACACTTTATGCTGTTTGGTGTGGTGATAATACTCTTGATGGATTAATGAAGTGTAATAATGGAATTGTTGATAATTTAAAAGAAACTGTTGTTGATGGTGTAACAACTTATTATTATGATGGAAAAAATAATAATAAACCATTAGGAAACTATTATGTTTATACAGAAAGCAAAGTTAATGGTGAACCAAAGCTTGTTGGTCAACCATGCTTCCAATTAATGAGTAATTTTGGATCTTCAACAGGATTTAAAGCTATATATGCTGGTTTATATGATTCTGCCACAGGCTGTACTTCTTCTAATATGTCTATTAATAATAGTTCTTATTCTTTTTCTAGAGCTACAGGTATTGCCACTGCTGGATATACATATTATAGAAATAGTAAAAAAATAGAGTCACAACAAACTTTCTGGGAACTTTTAAGAAGTTTTCATATTTACGAAGCTTATGTTGACGTAATGAGTGATTCTTCAACTGCTCCTGTAAAACTAGGTACTTATATATATTTGGCTAAGGGATATAAAAATGTTGATGGGGTATTTTCTTTGGATGATACAGCTGAAAGAATTCTTTTTGATGATTACTTATCAAATAATTATAAAGATTTGATTAATAAGGTTCATAATGAAAAATATAAATATTTTTGTATGGATTCATCACAGACTATATGTGGTAATCAAATTGCATATTTTGCTGGAGTATCTCCTCTTGCAACAACCACTTCAAATGGTAAACTAATTATTAAGTATGCTTATGATTTATTTAAACAACCTTTTGATCCAAATCATTGGAAAGATTATAAGAGCCAATTTTCATCAGAAATAAGATATGATAGTGCAAAAGGACAATATTATTTACCTGCTGAAACAAGTGTTATTTATACGATGAAAGATACTCAAACTTTTAAGAATTCGTTTTCACATAGATATTATTGTACTGGTAAATTGGTTGCAGATGATGCAGGTGTTACTAATCTTTATTGTGATAATGGTTATACATTTATTTATGCAATGGTTGGTAGCGGTGATAATGTTAAGTATTATAGAATTTCTTATAGTAATAGTGATTCTCCTGAATCTATTCCTCCTAATTTATTTAACTACACATTTGGTTCGGTTGAACAAAGAACAACTGATTCAAATGCAAAAGCAACTATTGATAAATGGTTTGAGAAATATTTTAAAAAGTATAATGAAATTTTAGATGATAAAGCTGTCTTTTGTAACGATTTTACTCCAATAGCTTATTCGTTTAATGGTTCTGAATCAACATGGTATAACCGTTTTAATAATTCAACTTTTGTAACTTATGTTTCTGATAATAAAACCTATTCAAGCACTGAACATGATAAGTATTATTATGGTGGAAGTAGTGCTTCTAAATATAGTCAATTTACTGCATGTGATACTCAATATGCTTATAGTTATAAGGATAGTGATAATACAGGTAATCATTTACTTAAATATCCAGTTGCTCTTTTAACTGCTGAAGAGTATTTAGCTTTAGGAGCTTCTACTAATAATTACATATCTGATACTAAGCTAGCATTTTATGTAATGAATCCTAGATATTTGTCTACGACTGCTTGGCATATTACTGTTGGTAATTATTCTTCAAATGATGGTATGGATTATTGGGGTGCATCTAGTTCATACGGGTTAAGACCTGTTATATCTATTAAGATGGATGCTCCAATTTCAGGTGGAGCAGGAACTGTTAAAAATCCATTTATTTTATATGGTAAATAGAAAGGACAAATAATATGAAAAGAAATTATAATCAGTCTGGTATGACTATTATTGAAGTATTAGTAAGTGTAATAATTATTTCATTTGTAATGAGCTTATTATTTGTTCTTCTATTACAAGTTCAAAATGCTAATAGTGCTGCTAAGAAGAAATCAAATCTTTTGATTTCTCAAGCAGTAATTACTAAAGCAATTGAGCAAGATATGATTGAAATAGGAGTAAGTGCTGTTTCAGCATGTACATATGAAGATTTTAATATGTTTAGTAATCAGATTGATGAAAGCGAACCATATGCTTGTGCTAGGTTAGAGTTTAATAAATCATATGATATTAATGATTTGGGTTACATCATGGTTTATAAACAAAATGAAAATGCTTATGATAATGCTACTTGGGTAGTTAAATATGCAAGAGGTTATTATGATAACTGTGTTATGGGAAATTCACCAAGTGATGGTAGTTCTTGGATTGAGTCATATAGTGTTGTTCAAAAACTTAATAATGATGTAACACTTGGTAGTTTTGTTGATAGAGTTACAGGTAAAACTAGATATGTTTCTCTTAATTATTCAGCAGAATATGATCCTACTGAAAAGTATAGTAGACAAAAAGTTAATTCGGCTAATATAGTTATTCCTATTGTTGATAGTAATAATTATCACTATGATATAGATTTATCTTTCTCATTTAGATTATATTACCCAGATGAGACTGATCCTTCTAAAGCAAAGCAAAGAATAGACTTTGTTTGTGATGACGAAGGAGTTGATTGTGTATGTACTTCTTCTAAGGATGAAAATTGTAATAAAACATATTCATCAAATCTTCCTGGAAGAACAAAAAGTGAAACAGATAAGACATATAATTACACTTGTACTGCAACTAAGAAGTCTGTTTCTACTTCAATGGGAATTAACAAAGATTTCTTGACATTAAGTAATGTTAATAAGGCAGGTATTGTGCCAGATAATGTTAGAAAAATTACGTTTAGTAATTCGCTAGACTCTAATGGGTTTGGTGGATATGGTATAGATGTATCTCTTGCTCAAAATAAGACATCTATTCTATATTACGAATTTGACGATAATACAGATACATACGATATAATGATTGGTCAATCTGGTGGCGTTACTGTTGCTGGTAAGAGCATGGCTAACATGTTTGCTGATTGTATAAGGTTAGAATCCATTAATTTTAAAAATTTTAGTTCCAATGGAATTGAAGATATGAAGAATTTATTTAAAAATTGTGAAAAACTTACTAATGACGGTATAAACGGATTTTTAAATTTAAATTTCGATGGTGTAAGAAAAATGTCTGCTATGTTTAAGGGATGTAAACGTATTACTGTATCTCCATTTAGACAATCATCTGGTGATGCATTTAATTTAAGTAGCTTAGTGGATGCTTTTGAAATGTTTTCTAATAGTGGATTAACTGAGTTTATTTATTATAAGGATTTGTGGTGTGATAATGTTACATCATTCTTACGTTTGCTTAGTGATTCAAATATACAAACTGTTGTAATTGGAGATATTTCTCGTAGTGTTTCTATGAATAATTTGAATTCTATGGCGCATATGCTTGATAACTGTAATAGTTTGACAACATTCAAACTTATTAATTGTAGTTTCCCAGCTTTAAATACTATTGAAAGAATTTGTTTTCATGTAAGCTCATCCAATGTTTCGGTTATGAGTGCCTTAGGAACATATAATTCTGAAACACATGTATATTCTGGTGGTGGAATGCAATTTGTAAATTTATACACTCCTAATTTGGAAAATCTTTCTTATGCATTTTACTATGAAAAAATTAATTCAAGTTTGAATATTAGTAATTGGACGATTGTAAATAATTATAATGCTGACCATATGTTTTTTGGAGCAGGTTTAACAGCGTTTTCATTTGGCGATGATACGTTTGGAACAGAAGGATATGGTGGTCCATACAATGGCTCTTATATGTTTTATAATTGTAGTATAAAGAAATTAATTAATAATGATACAAGAGAATCGGTATTAATTCATGCTAATTATATGTTTTATTATAATTATTTGGATACTATTGAGGGTGGTTTTTATTTACCAAATGTAGTTGATTGTACTTCTATGTTTAGTGCAGCAGGACCTTCTTCCAAGGCTGTATTTAACTATATTAAAGAAGGATCTTTATCCAAGTGTGAAAAGTTTACTAATATGTTTTTGGCTACACGTTATCAGGTTATTTATTTAGATAATATTAATAGTGAAGTAACCGAAGGTACTGTTTCATGTGTAAATATGTTTGCTGCTGGTGGTTCGAGTGGTAAAAATACTTTGAAAAATGTTTATATGAGAAATGCTAATTTTAAAACGAGAGTTTCTATGCTTTCAATGTTTGCATATAATTGGTCACTTAGATTTGTTGACTTTGACTATGTTAAAGGAGACTGGGATAATAACAAGTATTATGATGGAACATATACATATTATGGAATGGATACTCCTGATACTAGTGATGATACAAATATTGATCATATAGGAAATTTTGAAAATTTCTTTGATAAAGATTCCTTGGATGCTATGCCGAGTTCTATGGAAAAAATGTTTTTTAACTGTTCTTCTTTAAGGGGACTTCCAGACAATTTCTTTAGCGCGATGAATATAAAGCGTGTAGCTAACTGTACCGCCATGTTTGAATATGCTGGTGTTGAAGCAATTTTAGGTGGTATAAGAAATAAATTTGGAGTATTATTAGATTTTGAATTTAATTCAAATCCTGTTTTACCTTATATGTTTCATGGTGTTGATAATTTTTCTTATATTAAATTACCAAAATTAACTAAGTCTACTAATCTCGTAGATATGTTTAATAATGTTGGAGGTAATAGTGATCGTATAACAGATTTAACCATTGATTTATCTTCTTTAACAACTAATCTTGATACTTTTATTTCTACTGGATTTAGTGGAAAAGGACAAGTACCAATTAAGATTATTACTAAAGTAAATCAAACAGTAGCTTGTGGTGTTTATAATACTCTTAAGAGTAAATATCCAAGTGTAACTGTTACATATACTGATGGTGTTACTGTCTTAGATCCAACAAAATGCTAATTTATATTAGCATTTTTTTGTGTTATAATTCTTTTTATGGTGAGGAAGATGAAAGTATTTATTAATTACTTATTAAATATATTTAAGAAGAATTTTATTAGTATTATTTTTCTGATATTTATTATATGTGTTATATATATAAAAGTACCTTATACAGTATATTGTCCAGGTGGAACTATTAATATAGAAGAACGCCTTAGTAATCCTGTTTATAAGAGTAAAGGTTCTATTAATTTAACATATGTTAGTACTTTAGATGGAAACTTAGTAACATACCTTTTAGGTTTAATTTTACCTAATTGGGATTTAGTTAAAAATGAAGATAGACTTATGATAGATGAAGATATGGAAGAGTTAACTTTAAGAGAAACTATATCTTTATATGAGTCTATTTCTAATGCTACTTATAATGCTTATAGTGCCGCTGGAATAGATGTAAATATAACAAGTAAAAATTTTTATGTTTATTATATTTTAAAAGAAAGGGCCGAAACTACTTTAAAAATAGGAGATAGAATTATTAGTTATGATGGTGTTAACTATGATGTGCAAACTAATCTTTTGGAATACATTAGTAAAAAGAATGTTGGAGATAAAATAAATTTTAAAGTAGATAGATTTGGTAAGAACGTAGATACATATGCTGTTGTTAAAGAAATAGAAGGAAGAAAAATAATAGGTATAGTAATTGATACTATATTTAATTATGATAATAAACCTGATGTTAAATATAGTTATCATGAAAGTGAAATAGGTTCTTCTGGTGGGTTAATGCTTTCTTTATCAATTTATAATGCTTTAGTAGAGAAAGACATTACAAAAGGACGTAAGATAAGTGGAACAGGTACAATTGATTTAGATGGTAATGTTGGTCCAATTGGAGGAGTAACTTATAAAATAAAAGGAGCTGTAGATGGTAAAAGTGATATATTTATAGTTCCAAGTGAAAACTACAAGGAAGCAAAAGACTATATAAAGAAGAAAAAATATAAAATTAAATTAATAAAAGCAGAAAACTTTAAACAAGTGTTAGATAGTCTTGATAAGTAGGAGGGAATTATGAATAAAGAAAATAAAAGTGGTAATTTAGATTTATCTAAAATAAATGCCGAAGATTTTCAAAAGGAAATTGAAGATATAAGAAAAAAGTTAGACTTTAGTAATATTATAAATGATATAGATAAATATTTAACTAAGTTAGAAATAGAACAAGGTATAAAAGATAAAGATGGTAATATTATAAAGAAAGAGGAAAAGTAAACTTTTCCTTTTTTGATTTTTAAAAAAATTGTATAATAGTTAATACAGGTGATAAAAGTGAATAGAAAAGATGTAAATAGAAGTGAACTATCTCCAATGATGCAACAATTATTAGAGATTCATGATAGATATGATGATTGCATATTGTTTTCAAGAATTGGAGACTTTTATGAAGTATTTTTTGAGGAAGCAGAATTAGTATCTCGTGAATGTGAACTTACTTTAACTGGTAAGAATGCAGGATTAAAAGAGAGAATTCCTATGTGTGGTGTTCCTCATCATGCTGTTAAAACTTATATAGAAAAACTTGTTAATAAAGGTTATAAGGTTGCTATATGTGAGCAGTTAGAAGACCCTAAGCAAGCTAAAGGTATGGTTAAAAGAGATGTAATTGAAGTAGTTACTAAAGGCACTATGGTAGATCTTGAATACTTAAATGAAAGAGACTTTAACTATATAGGTGGCTTAATAGATTATAATTATATTTATTTACTTACTTATATAGATTTATCTACTGGAGAAGTTAATTCACTTTATATTAATCACGATAATGATTCACTTACTAAAGAACTTATTAATTTAAATATTAAAGAAGTAATAGTACAAAAAGAGTTTCCTTTAGAAATACTTAATACACTTATAAATAACTATGGTCTTAATTTATCTATAAGTGAAGATGTGTTAGAAGATGAGTATAAGAGTATATATGAAGATGTAGAAGATGATAGAGTAATATATGGTATTAAACATATTCTTTATTATTTAAGAGTTAAAGAATTAAAAGAATTAAGTCATCTAGGACATGTTAATGAAATTAAGAAAGATGATTATATGGACATGGATGTCCATACAATAAGAAACTTAGAGTTAATAGAAACTTTAAGACTAAAGGACAGAAAATATTCTCTTATATGGTTACTTGATAAAACTAAAACTGCCATGGGTGCAAGAACTTTAAAGAATTGGTTAATGAATCCTTTAAAAGATATTGATCAAATTAATAAGAGATATGAAAAAATAGAAAAACTAAATAATGAATTCTTACTAAGAGAAGAGTTATCAAGAGATCTTTATGAAATATATGACCTTGAAAGACTATGTGGTAAAGTTTCTTGTGGTGGCTTAAATGCAAGAGATGTATTACAAATTAAAAGAAGTTTAAAAGTATTACCAGATATTAATAGGATATTAAAAGAATTAGGATTTGAATACACGATTGATGAACATGGAGAACTATATAGTTTACTTGAAAAAAGTATATATGAAGAACCACCTATTACTATTAAAGAAGGATATTTAATTAAAGAAGGATATAATAAAGAATTAGATGAACTTAAGACAATAAGAAAAGGTGGAAAAGATTTTATTTCTGCAATCGAAAAAGAAGAAAAAGAAAGAACAGGAATAAATAACTTAAAAGTAGGTTATAACAAGGTATTTGGTTACTATATAGAAGTAACAAAAGGACAAATTGCTAATATACCAGAGGATGCACATTGGGAGAGAAGACAAACTTTAACTGGTGCAGAAAGATTTATTACTCCTGAATTAAAAGAAAAAGAAGCTTTAGTATTAAATGCTGAAGAAAGAATAGTAGAGTTGGAATATAACTTATTTAATGAAATAAGAGATATTCTTAAAAACAATGTAGCTAAACTTAAAAACACTGCAAAGATAATTGCAGAAGTGGATGTATATGTTTCTTTATCTAGAGTAAGTGAAGAATATCATTTAGTAAGACCTACACTAACTAAAGAAAGATCTCTTGATATTGTTGAAGGACGTCATCCTGTTGTTGAGGTTGTAAGTGGTAATGGTTATGTTATGAATGATTGTAAGATGGATAGTAATATTAATACACTTCTTATAACTGGTCCTAATATGTCAGGTAAGAGTACTTATATGAGACAGTTAGCTATTATTGTTATCATGGCTCAAATGGGTTCTTTTGTACCTGCAACAAGTGCAACACTTCCTATTTTTGATAAGATATTTACAAGAATTGGGGCATCAGATGACTTAGTAAGTGGAGAGTCTACTTTCATGGTAGAAATGCTTGAAGCTAATAATGCTATTAAGAATGCCACAAGTGAATCATTAATATTATTTGATGAACTAGGAAGAGGAACAAGTACTTATGATGGTATGAGTCTTGCAAGAGCTATCTTAGAGTATGTTACAACAAAGATTAAATGTAAGACACTTTTCTCAACACATTATCATGAATTAACTGATCTAGATCAAAAGATAAGTGCTATTAAGAATGTACATGTTGAAGCAAGTGAACATGATGGTAATGTAGTATTCTTACATAAGTTAAGTGATGGTGCTGCAGATAAGTCATATGGTATTCATGTAGCAAAACTAGCAGGTCTACCAAGTGATTTATTAAAGTCTGCTGAAGAAATACTTAAGAAGTATGAAACTGGTGCTAAAAAGAATAAAGGTAATGTTTTAATAGAACAAATAGCAATGGATTTTTCACAAAGTGAAGGAAACAATGAATTAGAAGAATATATAAAAACAATTGATCCTATTAAAACAACACCAATGGAAGCAATTAATATATTATTTAAAATTAAAGATATTTCTAATAAAAAATAGAAATATCTTTTTATTTATTATTAAACAAACGTGTGATATATGAATATTTTTAAAGATAATGTACTTAGTGAAAAAAGTAATATGCAAAAAATGCATATTGCAAATTCAGATAAACCTGTTGAATATTATAATCTAGATGTAATTTTAGCTGTTGGTTATAGAGTTAATTCTAGGAAAAGTATTATGTTTTAGATATAGATTTCAAGTAAAACGAACTTTTACCGCTAATAATAATATTAAGGAGAAGTTTATATGAATTATTATAATGCGATAAAAAATAAATTAATTGATAATGAAATATATTCAAAAGTAAAGGATTATTCAAAAGAAAGGCATAAAGTAATCACATATTTTGAAATAGGAAGATTATTAAATGAAGCTGGTGGCAAGTATGGAGATAATATTATAGATGAATACTCTAAAAAATTAGTTGCAGAGGTTGGTAAAAAATATAATAGAAGGACTTTATTTAGAATGAAGAAATTCTATAATGTATTTTGCAATGAGAAAGTGACAACAATGTTGACACAATTAACTTGGTCACATTATTTACTATTATTATCGATAAGTGATTATGAGGAAATAATATATTATATAAATATATCTAAAAATAATAATTGAACTCAAAGACAATTACAAGAAAAAATAAAGAGTAATGAATATAAAAGAATACCTATTGAATCAAGAAACAAATTAAACAAAAATGAAATACTTAGGCCGAACGATTTAATTCCTAATCTAATAAGAATTAAAAAAAGTAATAATTATGAAAATATATCAGAAAAAGTATTGCAAAGACTAATACTTGAGGACATTGCGTCTTTTTTGAAAGAACTTGGAAATGGATTTACATTTATAGATAATGAATATCCAATTAAATTTGGTAATAGATATAATTATATAGATTTGCTTCTTTATAATATTAAATACAAGTGTTATGTAGTAGTAGAATTAAAAGTAACAGAATTAAAGAAAGAACATACAGGACAGATACAAATATATATGAATTACATTGATAAAAATATTAAAACTATCGAAGAAAATGATACAGTCGGGATAATTATTTGTAAACAAAATAATGAATATGTAATTAAATATTGTTCGGATGATAGAATAATCTCTAGAGAATATGCACTTGTTTGATATAAAACTTATTTGTATGTATGCTTTGTTGATAATTATAAATGGAATAAAGTATTATGAAAAATTATGATTTAATAACGAATTTCTTGAATTAGCCTAATTCAACGTATTTTCGTTGACAAATTGACAACTTTTTGGTATTATCTTCTTGTTTGTAAGTCTTTCTTACGAACCGCACAGAGAAGGTTATAAGTACTTTATGTCACCTTAATGGCGAGTCTTCAAAATTTTATAAGGAGGTAAAAGTATGAAAGCTATATTCGTAACTGGTGGAAAACAATACTATGTTGAAGAAGGATCAGAAATCTTTGTTGAAAGATTAGAAGCTGAAGAAGGTTCTAAAGTTGATTTCGATACTGTAGTAAGCGTAGGAGACAAAGTTGGAACTCCATATGTAAAAGGAGCTAAAGTTACTTGTGAAGTTGTTAAACATGGAAAACAAAAGAAAATTAGAGTTTTCAAATATGTTTCAAAGAGTAACTATAGAAGAACTCAAGGTCATAGACAACCATATACTAAATTAAAAGTAGTTAAAATTGCAGGTTAATTATGATTAAGATTAAACTTAAGGAAAATCTGATAACTATTGAAGGTCATGCTAATTATAGTGAGACTGAAGATATTGTATGTGCTAGTGTTTCATCAATCATGTATACAACAGTAAATGGTATTTTAGAATTAAATCATGATGCTATTACTTATACAGATGAAAAAGGATTAGTTACAATTAGGATTAATAGTGATGATAATGTTACTAAAAAATTAATAGACAATATGATTTCTTTATTTAAAGAACTAGAAACAGATTATCCTAAAAACGTAAAAATTTATAAGGAGGAAATGTAATATGTTATTTAATAGAATTTCATTAAACATCCAACGTTTTGCCCACGTTAAAGCTCAAGGTTCTACTCAAAACGGTAGAGATTCAGCTGGTAGAAGATTAGGAGCTAAACTTGCTGATGGTCAAACTGCTACTGCTGGAGCAATTATCTATAGACAAAGAGGAACTAAGATTTATCCTGGTACTAATGTTGGTATGGGTAAAGATAATACTTTATTTGCTAAAGTTGCTGGTGTTGTAAAATACGAACAATTTGGTAGAGATAAGAAAAAAGTAAGCGTTTACGAAAAGTAATCGCTTTTTTATTTAAATAGTTATGAAGTAGGGGTAAACTTTAAAAAGTTTACCTTTTTTGTGCTTAATTATGCTATAATAAGGCAAGGTGATTAAAATGACAAAGGTAGAAAAACCTGAAGTAATTGAAAAAATCCATAATTATGCTTTAGAAGAAATCATGGGAGATCGTTTTGGAAGATATTCTAAGTATATTATCCAAGATAGAGCAATTCCTGATGTTAGAGATGGTTTAAAACCTGTACAAAGAAGAATTATATATGCCATGTGGCAAGATAAGAATACTCATGATAAACCATTTAAGAAGTGTGCTAATGCTGTTGGTTTAGTATTAGGTAGATATCATCCACATGGAGATACATCAGTATATGATGCATTAATTCACTTATCCCAAAAGTGGAAACAAAACTTAAATTTAGTAGAAGTTGATGGTAATAATGGTTCTATAGATGGAGATCCACCTGCAGCAATGCGTTATACTGAAACAAGACTTTCTAAAGTTTCAGAAGAAATGCTTAAAGATATTAATAAAGGTACTGTAGCAATGGCTCTTAACTATTCTGATACTATGTTAGAGCCAACTGTACTTCCTGCTAAGTATCCTAACTTACTTGTAAATGGTACAACTGGTATATCTGCTGGTTATGCAACAAATATTCCTCCTCATAATTTAGGTGAAATAATTGATGCAACTATTAAGAGAATAGATAGTCCTAATTGTAAACTTGATACTATTTTAGAAATAGTAAAAGGACCTGACTTTCCAACAGGTGGTACTGTAGAAGGTAAGGAACAAATTAGACAAGCACTTGAAACTGGTAAAGGTAAAGTAGTTGTTAAAGCTAAATATGAGTTTGTTAAAGAAAAAGGTAAAGAACAAATTATTATTTCAGAGATTCCTTTTGATGTTAATAAACAATTATTAGTTAAGAAAATAGATGATATTAGAATTAATAATTCAGTATTTGGTATGGCTGAAGTAAGAGACGAATCTGATAAAGATGCATTTGTAAGAATTGCCATTGATTTAAAACCAGGTGCTGATAAAGAATTAATAATGAAGTATTTATTTAAGAATACTGATTTACAAACTAATTTCTCATATAACATGGTAACTATTGTTAATAGAAGACCTAGATTACTTGGTATTCTAGGAATAATAGATGCCTATATTGCTTTTGATAGAGAAATAGTAAGAAAGAAAAGTGAATATGATTTAGAAGTAGCTAGAAGAGAAGCACATATATGTGAAGGTTTAATTAAAGCTATTTCTATACTAGATGAAGTAATTGCAACTATTAGAAAATCTAAGAATAAAAGTGATGCCGAAGATAACTTAGTAGAAAAGTTTGGTTTTACTAAAGATCAAGCAGTTGCAATTGTTACATTACAACTTTATAGATTAACTAATACAGATATAGTTGATTTAGAAGAAAGACTTGCTAACTTACAAAAGATTATTGCTTCTTTAGAAGAAATACTTAATAATCCTGAGAAGTTAGATTCTTATATAAAAGCAGAATTAAGACAAATAAAGAAACAATATGATGTTCCTAGAAGAACAAATATTATAGATGAAGTACAAAATATAGTAATTAATCAAGATGATTTAATTCAAAAAGAAAATGTCATGGTTGTTACCACTAAACTTGGATATGTTAAGAGAGTATCCATGAAGAGTTATGCAGCAACACCTGATGATGAAACTGGATTAAAACCAGGAGACTATGTAATTAATTTATATGAAACAAATACATTAACAAGATTACTTGCTATTACTAAGATGGGTTACTATTTATATGTACCTGTTAATGATTTACCAAATTCTAAATGGAAAGATTTAGGTAAACATATATCTAATATTGTTACATTAGATCCAAATGATGAAATAGTAGCATCTTATATAATTGATGAAAATAATGATAATCCAAATATTATTATTGCATCTTCAAAAGGTATGGTTAAAAAGACTGCTTTAAAAGACTTCATTGTTCAAAGATATAGTAAAGTATATACAGCAATGAAATTAAAAGAAGGAGACTATTTAGTAAGTGCTGCCTTAGAAGATGATAAGATATTAATAGTATCAAGAGATGGATATTATTTAAGTTACTTTAGTAAAGAAATACCTTTTGCTGGTGTAAAAGCAAGTGGTGTAAAAGGTATTGCACTTCATGATGATGATATTGTTGTATCTTGCATGGGTTATAAAGAAACTGATGAATATTTAGATATATTCACTAGTCAAAAGACTGCTAAACGTATTAAGATAAGTGACCTTCAAACTCTTAGTAGAGCTAAAAGAGGAGGAACTTTGATTAAGAAAGTTAAGACTACAAAATATGATATTGTTACAGCATTTATTTCTGATGCTAAAGATAAGATTGGTTTACAATTATTAGAAGATGTTGAAGTATTAAAAAATTCTGCAATTTCTATTATGGATCTTGCCTCTACTGGTTCAACAATTTCAAAGAAAAACTATCTATGTGCATTTGTATTTGCAACACCAATTAAGATAGAAGAAAGTATAAAACCAAATAAGAAAAAAGAAGAAATTGTAGAAGAACAACAATCATTTATAGAAGAGTTTAAGATATAATTCTTAAATTCTTCTTTTTTGTTGAAAAAGATTCCTAAATTCTTTATAATTTATCTAGAATTAAGGTGAAGATATGAAAAAGTATTTAATTATTCTTTTGATTGCATTTTTATTTGTTTTTTCTGGGGGAGTAACTACTTACAAGACAACTATTAACAGTTTACAATCTAATTATTTTCGTCTAGTTGATTATGAAAATGCTAAGAGTAATTTTTATTTAGATTCTGTTTATGTAATGGATGGAAAACTTGAACCTGAGTTTAATGATGATACATATAACTATAAAGTATATGTTCCTTCAAATACTAAAAAGTTAACAATGTCTTTTAGACCTCAGTCTAAGTATTGTACTGGTGAGATTGAAGGAAATGAAAATCTAACTAATGGATCTGTTGTTAAAATTAATACTGTAGATGGGACAGGAGCAACATTTACATATACTTTTACTGTGGTTTACTCGAATTCAAAAGTTTTAATAGTTATATTAATAATATTTATATCTTTAATTGTATTAGGTGGAATAACAGTTTTAGTTTTATATATATTACAAAAGAAAGGTTATATACATCTAAACTTTAAGAAAAAAGAAGAAGTAGAAAATGGAAATTATGTAAATTAATTTCCTTTTATATTGAAAAAATAATTATAAAAATTTATAATTTATAATAGAAAGGAAGATGAAAATGAAAAATACAAGAAAGGGT
>DJYF01000020.1:0-12258 GCA_002450035.1 Caryophanales bacterium UBA6985
AATGTTCAATTTGGTGAAGGTGGAGCAGGAACATTTTCAGATGGTAAACTTAATACTTTAGTAAATGATAAAGAATTTAGAAAAAAGTTTATTTTAGAAACTTTTGTTAAATTCGGGGCTAATGAGGATATATTATATGATTCACATCCTCATATAGGAACTGACGTTTTAAGAAAAGTTGTTAAGAATATGCGTCTTGCTATGATAGACATTGGTGCAGAGTTTAGATTTAATACTTTGCTTACTAATATAAATGTTAGTGATAATAAAATAACTTCTATTGAAGTAAATAATAAAGAGATAATACCTACTGATGTATTATTTTTACATATAGGACACTCAGCAAGAGATACATTTAAAATGCTTGAGTGTGTTGGTATAAAAATGATGCCAAAACCATTTGCTGTTGGTGTAAGAGTAATACATAATGAAGAAGATATATCTAAAGCTATGTATGGAGATGCTTATAAATATTTAGAACCTGCAAGTTATAAACTTACATATACTACTAAAGATGGAAGAGGAGTATATTCATTCTGTATGTGTCCAGGTGGATATGTAGTAAATGCTTCAAGTGAAAAAGGAAGACTTGCTATAAATGGAATGAGTAATAATAAAAGAGACTCAGGTGCATCTAATTCAGCAGTTGTTGTAACTGTAGATAAACGTGACTTTGGAGAAAATTTATTTGGTGGTTTAGAGTTTCAAAGAAAACTAGAGAAAGTTGCATTTATTCATGGTAAAGGATTAATTCCTCTTCAAAGGTATGAAGACTTTGTTAATAATGAAGTAAGTACAAGAATAGGTAGAATAAATGCTATAACAAAGGGAAAGTTTACTTTTGCTAATTTAAATCAAGTACTTCCTTCATTTATAAGTAACTCTATTAAAGAAGCAATGCCTTATTTTAATACTAAGATAAAAGGTTATAGTGATCCTGATACTTTAATGTTAGCTATAGAATCTAGAACAAGTTCTCCAATTAAAATGGAAAGAAATGAAGCACTTATTAGTAATATAGATGGTATATTTGTAGGTGGAGAAGGAGCAGGATATGCAGGAGGTATTACTACTGCAGCTATGGATGGTTTAAAGTGTGCTGAAAGCTTCTTAAAAATATACAAGAAAAATTAAAAGAATAGATTTGTTAATCTATTCTTTTTTCTTTTCAAAAATAAAATAAATATACTATAATGTTACTAGAGGGTGGTAATATGGAAAAGAATACTTTTTTATTCGCAGGTAATAGACACAATATAAAGAGAAATACAGTAGCTAATAGCTATCTTGAACTTGATAATGAAGAATCACTTACTTTATATGTAATATCTTCTGAAAAAGTAGAAGAATTTGAAAAAGAGAATAATATTATTAGATTAGATCAGGATGTATTTGAAAGACTTCAAACTACTCGTACTATAAAAGATGAAAACAATGAGTTAACTCAAGTTATTATTGAACTTCCTGATAATTTAAAACGTACTATTAGATATGATTATAATATTATGACTAGAGAGTTTAACTTTAAGACTAATGAAGCATTTAATTATATAAATCAAAATTATAAAGAAAGGAGTAAGAAAAGAATATGAAAGAATGGATTAGATTTAATAAGGGGAGTAACCCAATAGACTTACTTAATGTTGTTAAAGATAATAATGTATGGAATTTAACACGTGAGGAATTCTATAATGTACTTGATAAGAATGATGTATTATTCTTCCTTGTAGACAAGCAAGTTAAATTAATGATCTATGTAAATGGTATTAAAGTAACTGGTGTATTTGGATTTGGAGAAAATGCAAATGTCGAGGATGAATATTTAAATGACTTAAAACAAAAGTTAATGAATTTTAAAGATAATAGAGAATATATGGAAAAAGTTAATAACTTAATTAGCTTTGCTCCAATTTATAAAAAGTTTAAAAACGATGAAGAATTAACTAAGAGTGATTTAGAAATAGTTTATCAAGTTAAAAAAGAATTAAAAGCATTCACAGGTGTTACTGAAGAAAAGATGAATGAAATAATTGATGCAAGAAATGCTTATGGAGACTTAGCAGAAATATTTGGAGTTGAGGTAAGTGAAGTTGCATTAAATATTGATGAAGTAAATGAAGATACAAAAGTACTTAAAGGTAATTTATCAGTATTCACTGATAATGTAGATGATTATAAATCAATAGAATATGTAATTGGTCATGTTTATCTTGAAAGTAAAAAATTAAAAACAATTATTCATATTAAGTCTGCTTGGACTATTGAAGAATTATAATAATAAAAGCAAAAATATTTTTGCTTTTTTATTTTAATTTAATTTATTAATAGTTATAATAAATATAAAGGATGTGAACATATGAAAGCATTAAAGAATATTTGCTGTGTTTTATTATTAGTGTTTTTTCTTTTTCTTTCATATTTTATATCTGCTCATTATGACTTTTTATCTGATAAGTTTGTTTTCTATAATGAGAAAACAAATAAGATATCTAGTTTTGATATAAATAATCTTAATTCTAAATATGTTAGTAAAATAGATTTTATAATTGTTGATAAAGATCTAGTAGATGTACCTAAGATTAGATTTGGTAATATATTTAGTACTAGATATAAGTTTTATAGAATATGTGGTTATTTTGCATTTACATCCCTATTAATTGCTTATGTCATTATGTATTTAATATTATCTAAATTAAACAAACTCTCTGGTTATGAAGTATTCTCTAATAATGATACATTTGTAATATTTTTAATGACTTCTATTATAATTGCTTTCTTTATTACAGCTAGTCAAATACATATATATGATGCTTTTTATTTAAATAACAATGATGTTTATCAATATAGAGTTCAAGTATATGATTCTTCTAAGTATTTACTAGATGAAGAAGAATAAAAATAACTTGTAAAAGCGGGTACAATTTGTTATAATGTGTCTTGACGCAAAGGAGTGAAAAAACAAATGAGAACTTATAAAAAGAATTTACCAGATGGAGTTAAATCTATGTTTGGATTTGATCGTGGAGTAAAAGTAAAATTCATAAACAAAAAAATGGCTGACGCAAAGAAGAAAAAAGAAGCAGCTAAAAAAGCAGCAAAAGCATCTAAGTAATTAGGTGTTTTTATTGTTTATAAGGAGTATTTATGTTAAATGAGAAAATGATTAGTTTATTACCTTTTGAAACTGAAAGACTTATTATTAAACCTACATCTATTGATGATATAGAGTTGATACTTAAGATGGATAAACAAGAAGATACTCAAAGGTATTTAGGTGGTATTAAGAATAAGACTAGAGAAGAAAGAATTGCTTTTTTAGAAAAGAAAAATAGTAAGTTTAAAGATGGTCATGCTGGATCTTTAACAGTTTATTTGAAAGATGGTACACCAATAGGTTTTACTGGTTTATCAATTGATGAAGATAATAACAATGCATCAATATCTTATATCTTCGATAGTGATTATACAGGTAAAGGTTATGCAAGTGAAGCTTGTAGAAAACTACTAAGTATAGGGTTTGATGAGTTAGGCTTAAATAAAATATATGCTGATGTCATCAGTGATAATAATAGATCTAAAGTACTTTTAGAAAGACTAGGGTTTACTCTTGAAGGAGTAAGAAGAGAAGCAGCTTATATTAAAAATACTAATGAATATAAAGACTTCCTAGATTATGGATTATTGAAAAAAGAATATAAAAAGTAGGTCATTTGACCTATTTTTTATGTGTTTTAGTAATTTTACAAAAATAATATACCTACAAGCCTAGGTGAAAACGCCATCTGTGAGAGCTTTGCATTTTTGACAATTAATTGCTTAAGTGATATGATAATCGCAATTCAAGGAAAGATATTGAAGTAAAATATTGTAATTTATTTATATTAAAGAGGGGGAATTATAATATGGAAAGTTCAATTAATAATGGTTTTTTACAAGCTAGTCTTGTTAATGATTTGAAATCTAATAATAAAAAATCTACATCAAGTGATTTATATTTTAAAAATAAAAACCATTCTGAAGATTCGGAAATTATTTTAAATCTATCTAATTTAGATAAAGAGGTTAAAAGAATTAAAGATTTAATGGTGGAATGTGAAGATAAATATAAATACGGTAAAAGTCTTCCTTTAAAATCACAAAAAGCCTTAGACGAAATAGAAAAAAAACATAATACATCATGGGGTGTATTTATGTATGAACATAATAAAGAATCTAATGCTATGGATAAGACTGCTATTTTATATCGTGGTCATAAGATTTCTTATGCTGAAATGTGGTCAAAAGTTTTTCAGTATTGTAAATCATTAAAGGCTATGGGAGTAAAAAAAGGTGATCAAATACCTGTTTGTATTAACAATATCCCAGAATATGTTTATCTTTTTATTGCTAGTAGTTTAGTTGGAGCAAAACTTCATATTATTGGTGATTGGTTTGATGATGAGTTTTTACTTAAGATTATTAATGAAGCTCATTCTGATATAATGTTTATGTCTGAAGATAAATATGCTCATATTAAAGATGTTGTTGAAAAGTCAAATATTAAAAGTTGTGTTTTGGTTTCTTTAAGTGATTCATTACTAAAAGATAAAAATGGTAATTCTTATAATCCATTTTCAGAGATTGATGGATTACAACATGATTTTTCTTCTCATATTGAAGACTATAAAAAGAATTCTTCTAAGGTGTTATGTTCTCAAAAAGAATTTCTTGCACATGGTGTTTCATATGAAGGAGATGTTTTAGAAGAAGCAACACTAAATGATATTGCTACATATTCATACACAAGTGGTACAACAGGAAAAGGACATCCAAAAGGGGTAAAACATAATAATAGAGCAATAATTACATCTTCAAGATTTAAACAAGCTGATGTTTCTAATTTCCCAGAAATGAAAGATTTAGTTGCCCAATATAATGTTCCGGTTTATTCATTTACTAACTTAAACAATGTGGCTGATACTTTATATTGTAATTGTACTTATGCATGTGAACCATTTAATGAATTAGATTTTCATTTATATTCTTTAAAAATAAACAAAACTAATTATTTTCAAACTCCACTTGGAGCTGGTATGTATATGGCTAAAAAACTTGATGAGCCTATGAATAAAAATGTTAAACTTAGAGATTTAATTATGTTTGATATCGTTGGTGAAGAATGTTCTATTGGTGAAGAAAAATATTTAAACAAGATTTCAAGAAAACATTCATTTGGAACAGCAAAACTTCCTTTTCCATTATCACCAGTTACTACTTCTTTTGGAGGTGGTTCTTGTGAAAGTGGAGGAATTTTTACTACTTTATATCATTCTTTACAAGAAAAAGTTTTAGCTATATTTGGTAAAAAATATTCATTAGGTTTGATACCAATGACTATAGCAGAATATAAATTTGTAAATGAAGATGGTGAAGAATGTGGTTATAATGAACCTGGTTTTCTAGTTACAAGATCTGCTGCTGAAATGGCTGGATATATTGAAGAGGAATTAAATGAGGACGCTTATTTTTATGATGCGGATGGAACTAGATGGATTAAAGCTGGTGCTATAGGTTACAAAGCTGACCCTATTTTCAAGAGTGTTAAATTAAAAGGAAGAGAAAAGGATTATACTTACTTAAGTAATGGTGAGTTATTTCCAACATATAAGATTGCTGAAGCTATTTCTTCTGATACTAAAAATATTATGTCTTGTACAGTTATCAAAAATTTAGACTCTTCTTATATATGTCATATTGAAAAGCAACCTGATTCTAAAAAAAGTATTGATTATATAATTAATTCTTGCTCAAGTAGACTTTCTAAAAATATTCCTGAAGAAATATTGAGTAAAATATATTTTAGAATTCATTCTAATGAGGAAGGTTTCCCAATTTCACATAGTGGAAAAAGAAATATTGCTTTATTAAAATCTGAAGATAATAAGGATATTTTAATACCTTTAATTTCAGATAAAAAGTTAGAAAAAGAGTCAGGAAAAAAACGTGTACTATTTAGAAAATAGAAAAAAAGATTTATTAAATTAATAAATCTTTTTTTATGGATTTTGTAAAGTATCAATGCTATACTAATATATAGATATTAGAATAAAGAGTGATGTTATGAATTATATTTTTATGTTAGGTAGCTGCCTTGTTTTTTCAATTATTTTAATTATTATTTTTAGACTAAAAACTCAAAAGTATGATGGAGAAACGCTTATTTATTCGATTCTTGGATTTGCCAATTGTATTGGTATTTCTTTAGAAATGGAATCTATTTATTTAAGTATTTATGAACCTAGTTCATTATTTTGTAGAATAGTTTTAAGACTTTATTTTAGTTATATAGTAATTTTTAATACTCTGTTATTATGTTATGTTTTTGATATTTACAAAACAGAGTTTAATTCTAAAAAATACAGTATATTAAAATATCTTGTTGTATTTTTTTCATTTGGATTTATAGTTTTTAATTGCTTTTTACCATATGAATGCTTCCCTGGTTATGCTACAGGAACCGCAGTTAAAGCTATTTATATTTATTCAGTTTTTTGTTTTGGCACGTTACTTGTATCTATGGTTGTTAACAGAAAGAACTTAAGAATAAAAAAGATTTTCCCAATTTTATTTATGTCTTTTATTAAAGGATTACTAAGCCTTTTACAAAGAAATTATCCAGATATGACAATTTCAACTGCTGTAGATTTCCTTGTTGTATTCTTGATGTTTCATACAATTGAAAATCCTGATTTAAGAATTGCTGAATTAGAAAAGAAAGCTGCTAGTGCTGCGGACAAAGCAAATAGAGCTAAAAGTGAATTCTTAAGTTCTATGTCACATGAAATAAGAACACCACTTAATGCTATTATTGGTTTTAGTGAGTTTATTTTAGAAACTGATGATATTAATGAAGCTCACAATCAAGCTAAAGATGTTATTAATGCCTCTCAAATATTACTTGAGACAGTAAATGGAATACTAGATATTAGTAAAGTAGAAGCAGGTAAATTAGAAATAGTAGAAGATAATTATAACTTAATGGAATTACTTGATAATACTGTTAAAATGGCTAAGGCTAGACTAGGGGACAAACCTCTAGACTTCAGAGTACATTTTGCTCCTGATTTACCAGATTCATTATATGGTGATAAAGGTAATATTCAAAAGGTTCTTATTAACTTACTTACAAATGCTATTAAATATACTAATGAAGGTTATATTGATTATTCAGTACAATGTACTAAAACTGATAATCATTGTAGATTAATAATAACTGTTAAAGACTCTGGTATTGGTATTAAGAAAGAAAATATTGATAAATTATTTACTAGATTCCAAAGATTTGATGAAAAGAATAATGGTACTATAGAAGGTACAGGATTAGGACTTGCTATTACTAAACAATTAGTTGAGATGATGGGCGGTAATATTGTTGTATCATCTATATATGGAGAAGGTTCAAACTTTACTGTTGCTTTAGATCAAAAGTTAAGTTTAACTCATGTTGCTCCTAAGACTACTATTACTGATAGTCCAGTTGGAATTGACTTTAGTAATAAGAAAGTATTAGTAGTTGATGATAATAATTTAAATCTAAAACTAGCAGAAAGATTATTCTTAAAATATAATTGTCATATTAAAACAGTAAAAAGTGGTTTTGAATGTTTAGATTTAATAACTGCAGGTAATAAGTTTGATCTTATCTTCTTGGATGATGTAATGCCTAAGATGCTTGGTAGTGAAACACTTGTTAGATTAAAGAAAACAGAAGGATTTAATACTCCTGTTGTTGCCTTAACTGCTAATGCTGTATCAGGTATGAGAGAAAAATATTTATTACTTGGTTTTGATGATTATTTAGCTAAACCAATTGAAAGAAATGAACTTGATGTAATTCTTAAAAAATACTTATTAGAGAATGCTAAAGCTAAAGGATTAGGTGCTGAAGCACTTACTTCTAGTAAACCAATCGCTGTTATTGATCAAGGTGTTAAAGATGCAATTCTTTCAAGTCCTTCATCAAAAGATGTTGTATTAGCTGAAAAAGAAACAGTAAAAACAGTTATTAAAGAAAAAGCAAAAGAAGATACTCCTGTTACACCAAGTGTAACATCAACTGAGATATCTTCAGTTGCTATTGCTCCTTTAACTCCTGTTAATAATGCACAAGCAAGTGAAGGTGGAAATGAAACATTTACAGATTATTCAAATAGAAGAATACTTGTAGTTGATGATAATAAATTAAATTTAAAAGTTGCTTTAAAATTCTTAAGTAGATATAAATTCCAAACTGATGAAGCTTATTCAGGACAAGAATGTATTGATAAAGTTAAAGCTGGAAATCACTATGACATTATATTCATGGATATAATGATGCCTAATATGAGTGGTGTTGAAACATTCCATGAATTACAAAGAATTGAGGGATTCAGTGTTCCAGTTGTAGTTGCTTTAACTGCTGATGCAGTTGATGGAGCTCAAGAAAGATATTTAGGTGAAGGTTTTGCTGAATATATTTCTAAACCTATAGTCAGAGAAAGACTTGATAAAGTTATTCACGAAATATTAGATAAGAAATAAAATTATCTAATTGTGTAGAAAGAGATGATTATATGATATTACCTAATATTTCTTTTCAAGTTATTAGTTTTATTTATTTAACAATGATTTCATTATTGTTTTTTACAAAGAAAAAAATTAGGAATAAAGATACAGAGATTTATACTTATTTAATTATTGTAAATCTTCTTATTTTAATAATTGATATATCATCTATATTTGCCTTAGTTTATAGTAATAATCAATTATTATTAGATTTAACTTGTAAAGGTTATCTTGCAGGATTAATTATTTGGGTAGATATACTAACTGAATATGTTTGGTTAACTATTTGGAATAAGTCTAGAAAAAAAACTGGAGCAATATTTATAGTATTATTAATGATTATTCAAAGTATTACTATATTTATGTTTCCACTTGAATATTACTGGGAAGGACCTGTTCTTTATATATCTAAAGGGGAAGCAATAATAGTTGCATATAGTATGTTTATATTATGTGCTCTTACGTGGGCAGTAAATGTAATTGTTATGCATAAGAAGGTATCAATAGAACTTATTAAAGAAATAAATAAAAAAATCTATCCAGTGTTCTTATTTGTATTGTTTGGTATAGTAGGGGTTTTCTTACAAAAGATCTTCCCTCAATTAGTAATTACTTCAAGTGTCTTAACACTTGTTACAATACTAATGTATCATACCATTGAAAACCCAGATGTTGATACAATCAAGATACTTGATAAAGCTAAAAAACAAGCCGAAGATAATAGTAAAGCTAAGAGTGACTTCTTAAGTAGTATGTCACATGAAATAAGAACACCTCTTAATGCTATTATTGGTTTTAGTAATTTTATAATTGACTGTGATAACTTAGAGGATGCTAAGGCGAATGCTCGCGATGTTGTTACTGCATCAACTACACTTCTTGAAACAGTAAATGGAATACTTGATATTAGTAAAGTTGAATCAGGTAAGATGGAAGTTGTTAATGATAACTATAACTTCTTTGATTTACTTGATGAAACAGTTAAACTTGCTAATGCAAGATTAGGAGACAAACCATTAGAATTTATTACTGATATTGACCAAAATATTCCTCATACTTTATATGGTGATAAATCAATAGTATATAAAATTATAATTAATATTCTTACTAATGCCATTAAGTATACTAATGAAGGAAGTGTTCATTATACTGTTAGTGGTATAAGTGAAGGAGATAAATGTAAGATAACAGTAAGTGTTAAAGATACTGGTATTGGTATTAAAGAAGAAGACTTAAAAAGAATTTTTAATAAATTCCAAAGAGTTGATGAGAAAAAAACTAGTTCTATAGAAGGAACTGGTTTAGGTATGGCTATTACTAAAGAATTACTTGATTTAATAGGTGGTAGTATTGCTGTTGAGTCAACATATGGTAAAGGTTCAACATTTACTGTTACTTTTGATCAAGTAATAAGTAATGTTACAATTGCTAATAAAAAGGTAGAAGTTGAAGAGGAAAGCAAATATAACTTTAGTGATAAAAATATCTTAGTTGTTGATGATAATAATTTAAATCTAAAACTTGCAACTAAATTATTTGCTAGATATAATTGCGAGATTAAAACTGCTAAAAGTGGTTTTGAATGTTTAGATTTAATCGAAAAAGGTAATAAATATGATATAATATTTTTGGATGATGTAATGCCTACTATGTTAGGAAGTGAAACACTAACAAGATTAAAGAGAATAGAGGGATTTAAAACTCCAGTTGTTTCTTTAACAGCAAATGCCATTGAAGGTGTTAAAGAAAAATATCTTAATTTAGGTTTTGATGATTATTTAGCAAAACCAATTGAGAAAAATAAATTAGAAGATATTTTAGTTAAATTCTTAGTTAATAATACTGAAGCTAAGAGTATTTCTAATACAGTATTAAAATCTTCAAGTCCAGTTGAAGTAATAAACGAAACTGTTAAAGAAAATATACTAAATAGTCCATCATCTAAGAATATAAGTATTAATGCAGGAGGTAATAAAATGGATGATAATATATTTGGTAATGCTGTTACCAACAATGTAGGAATAGAGGTACAACCTACAAATCCAGATGAAGGAAAGGTTTTCTCGGATTATTCTGATAAACGTGTATTAGTTGTTGATGATAATAAACTAAATTTAAAGGTCGCTATTAAATTCTTAGATAGATATCATTTCCAAACTGATGAAGCATATTCTGGTGAGGATTGTTTAAATAAAATTCAACAAGGTGAAAAATACGATATTATATTCATGGATATAATGATGCCAACACTTAATGGTGTTGAAACATTCCATAGATTACAAGAAATAGAAGGTTTTGATGTACCTGTTGTTATAGCTTTAACAGCTGATGCTGTTGAAGGTGCAAAAGAAAGATATTTAGCAGAAGGATTTGCTGAATATATATCAAAACCAATAGTAAGAGAACATTTAGATCAAGTTCTTCATAAAATATTAGATAAATAGTTTAAAAAGTACGTTTTTTCGTGCTTTTTTTATTGAAATAATAACCATAAATATGTTAATATACTATTGGTTTTGTATATTCAAAACTAATAGACACATTTACCCAGAAGTAATTGGCACGTGGCCATATAGGTTGCTGATACTTAGGTAAGTGGATGAATTAACAAAAGGAGAGTGAAATTATGGCAGTTGTTTCTATGAGTTATTTATTAGAAGCAGGTGTTCAATTTGGACACCAAACTAAAAGATGGAACCCTAAAATGAAGGAATACATCTTTACTACAAGAGACGATATTTATATTATCGACCTTGAAAAGACTGTTGCATGCATCGAAAATGCTTATGCAAAAGTAAAAGAAATAGCTGAAAATGGTGGAAATTTCTTATACGTTGGTACTAAGAAACAAGCTATTGAAGCAAGCGTAGAAGAAGCTCAAAGAGGAGAATCTTTCTATG
The DNA here is from genome assembly GCA_002450035.1 of Caryophanales bacterium UBA6985. The sequence continues at coordinate 11,484 of DJYF01000020.1, forward strand.
TAACATCTAGATGGTTAGGTGGAACTTTAACTAACTTCAGAACTATCAGAAGAAGAGTTAAAAGATTAGATGAAATCGAAGCTATGGAAAAAGATGGTACTTTTGAAAAATTACCTAAAAAAGAAGTTATCGGTTTAAGAAAAGAATATGAAAAATTAAACAAAGTATTATGTGGTATCAGAGGAATGGATAAATTACCTAACGCTTTAATCATTACTGATCCTTCTAAGGAAATTAATGCTATTAAAGAAGCTAGAATTTTAAATATTCCAGTATTTGGTATCGTTGATACTAATTGTGATCCTGATTTAGTTGATTATGTTATTCCTGGTAATGACGACGCTGTTAGATCAGTAAAAGTTATTTTAGGAGTATTAACTAACGCTATTTGTGAAGCTAAAGGTCTTCCAGTAGTTGATTATATTACTGAAGTAGAAAAACCAAAAACTCAAAAAGAATCTTTAGAAGAAGAAAAAGTTGAAAAAGTAGAAGCTAAAGAAGAAATTAAAAAAGAAGCTAAAAAAGCTACTAAGAAAGAAGAAGTAAAAGAAGAAGAAAAGTCAGAAAATGATTTATCTTCTAAGAATGTTACTGAACTTAGAACTATGGCTAAAGAAGCTGGAATTAAAGGTTATTCTACAATGAAGAAAGATGAATTAATCGCTTCATTAAACTAATTAAAACAAACTAAAATAAAGGAGAATATATTATGATATCTGCAAAAGATGTAAATGAATTAAGACAACAAACTGGTGCAGGAATGATGGACTGCAAA
>DJYF01000020.1:12310-36577 GCA_002450035.1 Caryophanales bacterium UBA6985
GATGGACTGCAAAAAAGCTTTAACTGAATGCAATGGTGACATTGAAGCTGCTATTGATTGGTTAAGAGAAAAGGGTATTTCTAAAGCTGCTAAGAAAGCTGACAGAATTGCTGCTGAAGGTCTTGCAAATATTTATATAAATGGTAACAAAGCTGCTATCCTAGAAGTAAACTGTGAAACAGATTTCGTTACTAGAAATGCTGATTTCGTTAAAATGGTTGAAACTATTGGAAATACAGTTGTTAATAGTGATGCAAAAACTTTAGAAGAAGTTTTAGCATTACCAGTTGAAGGAACTGAAGGAGATGTATCTGCATTAATTGCTGCTAATACAGCTGTTATTGGAGAAAAATTATCTCTAAGAAGAATTGAAGTAGTTGATAAGAAAGATACTGACAATTTTGGTTCTTACATTCATATGGGTGGAAAGATTGCTGCTTTAATCGTAACTGAAAATGCTAACGAAGATGTTGCTAAAGATGTTGCAATGCAAGCTGCTGCTATGAAACCTGCATATTTAAATGCTGAAGAAGTTCCTGCAGAAGTAATTGAAAAGGAAAAAGAAATTCTTAAAGAACAAGCTATTAATGAAGGAAAACCTGCTGATATAGCTGAAAAGATGGTTAATGGTAGAATTTCTAAATACTATAAAGAAAATTGCTTAGTTGATCAAGAATTCGTTAAAGATTCATCTATGGACATTAAGACTTATGTTAAAAATGCTGGTGGATCTGTAATTAAGATGATCAGATATGAAGTTGGCGAAGGTATGGAAAAGAGAAGCGAAAACCTTGCTGACGAAGTTGCAAAACAATTAGCTTAATATATTAATCAAAAGACTTATTTTTATAAGTCTTTTTTTGTTATTTATTGTAGTATAATGAATATAAATATATGTGTATTATGCACCTTAGGAGGAAGAAAATGGATGTTAAATTAGAAGTGGTAAAGAATAAAGCTAAACTATCTAGATTATTACAATTATATCTACATAATATTAGCAGTGATTTTCCAATTGATATGGATCAAAGAACTGGTTTATATATTTATGATGACCTACCTTTATACCTAACAAATTCAAAAGAACATGTTGCATATTTTATTATTGCTGATAAAAGGCTAGCAGGTTTTATATTAGCTGACTTTGGAAGTATTAATATTGTTCAAGAAATATTCGTACTAAATAATTTTAAAAGACAAGGAATAGGGGAAAAGGCTGTGAATATTTTATTTGATGAACATAAAGGTAACTGGAAAATAAAAGCAGTACCATGTTCTAAGAGAGCAGAAGAGTTCTGGACTAATGTTGTTAATAAATATACTTCTGGTAGTTTTAATAAGGAACTAGTTGGTAAGTATAATAGAGCAGTTATAACATTTAATAATTCTAAATAGATGAGTTTATTTTACTAATTATGTTATAATTTAATTAGGAGGATATATGAAGAAAAGATATTTAATAGGATTTTTAATTGAACTATTAGTAATGAGTATTTTATATTATATGACATTACCTGCAATGAACTTACATTCAACTGGGTTTTGGGCATTTACTATATTTGCTTTATTACTTTGGGGTTTTATTTGGACATTTATAAGATTAAGTCTAAATTTAGAAACATGTTTTGTTAAGAAAGGACGTAATTATACTTTTAGAAAAACATCTAAAGGTAATAAATCATTTATACCTTTTTTATTAGTTATAGTAATTGTAGCAGGTATATTGATTGTTAATTTATTCTGTTCACCATTCTTTAATGCTAAATCTTACTCAAAGAGAATCGTGATAGATGAAACTGGAGACTTTATTAAAGACATTAAAGAAGTAGACTTTAATAGCCTACCTTTACTTGACCGTGATTCAAGTGAGAAATTAGGAGACAGAGTAATGGGACAAATGAGTGATTTTGTATCTCAATACTATGTATCTAATCAATATACTCAAATAAATTATAAAAACGATATTGTTAGAGTTACGCCTTTAGAATATGCTGACTTTATTAAATGGATATTTAATAGAAATGAAGGTGTTAAAGGATATATTAAAGTTAATTCAGTAAATGGTAATACTGAGTTAGTAAAACTAGAAAAGGGTATGAAATATATGCCATCTGCATACTTTAATGATAATCTTTATAGAAAGTTAAGATTCAAATATCCAACTAAGATATTTGGAGAAGCTAAATTTGAAATTGATAATGAAGGAAAACCTTTCTGGATTGTTCCTACATATGGTTATATAGGTGTTGAATGTAAGACTAAAGTAACAGGTGTTGTAATAATGGATCCAGTTACTGGAGAGTCTAAACTATATAAAATTGATAAAGTTCCTTCATGGGTAGATAATGCTTATAATGCTGAATTATTAATTGAACAAATTAATAACTGGGGTACTTATAGAGATGGATTCTTAAATAGTATATTTGGTCAAAAGAATGTTGTTAATACAACAACTGGATATAACTATTTGGCAATGGATGATGATGTATATCTTTATACAGGTATTACATCTGTATTAAGTGATGAATCTAATCTTGGATTTATTCTTTCTAATATGAGAACAGGTAAGACTGTATTCTATTCAGTTCCTGGTGCTGAAGAGTATTCAGCTATGGCTTCTGCTGAGGGACAAGTTCAACAAATGAGTTATGTTTCTACATTCCCATTATTAATTAATTTAAACAATAAACCAACATACCTTGTAAGCTTAAAAGATGCTGCTGGTTTAGTTAAAATGTATGGTTTTATAGATGTAGCTGATTATCAAAAAGTAGTTGTTACAGACGCTTCTAGTGGCATTATAAAGGCATCTCAAAATTATTTAAACAAGTATGCTGATGAGATATCAGAAAGTCTACTTGTAACTAAGATTATTAAAGTTAAGAGAATTAGTAATGCTATTATAAATGGTAATACTTACTATTATATTACTGATAGTGATGATCATAGATATAAGTTGTCAATTGAATTAAGTGATACATTAGCATTTATAAGTGTTAATGATGAAATTAATATTGGTTACTATGAAACTGATAGTAGTATTATTGATGTAGTAAAAGTAATTAAATAAAAGTGAATCAAATGATTCACTTTTTTAATGAATTAATAATTTGTTCAAAAAAAGAATAGTTATAAACTATTCTTATATTTTTGTTTCATTTTGAATTGTTTCTGCTGCTTTATCAAATATGCTTGCCATGTTATTAACTGGAGCACTTGGAGTTACAGGTGTAACTGGAGTAACTGGTTTAGCAGGAGTACTAGGAGTTACAGGAGTAACTGGATTAACTGGAGTAGCAGCAGGAGTACTTGGTGTTACAGGTTTAATTGGTGTAACTGGAGTACTAGGTGTACTTGGTGTACTCATAAGAGGAGAACTACTTAAGAAATCTGGTAATTTATTTGCTTCTTTAGTAATTACATCTTCTTTCTTTTCTTCAACTGGTTTTGTGTTAGCAGGAGGAGCGGCTACTGGAGGAGTTGGAACTTTTGGTTCTTCCTTTTTTACTTCAGTAACAGGAGTTTTAACTTCTTCCTTCTTTTCAGAAATAGAGTTTATTTCAGCTGCTTCAAGTTGTTCTTGTAATCCAAGTTGAGTATCTGCTCCCAAGTCATCATCTAAGTCTATTAGTTTTAATACTTCATCGAATGATGTATCTCCGTGAAGACATTTTTCAAGTCCATCTTCAAGCATCGTTTTAGTTCCACCTTCACCATATACTATTTTTCTTAGTTCATGTTTACCAACATTACTTGTTATAGCATCTCTTACGGCTTGGTTAAGTAAAAGAACTTCATGTACTGCGATACGTCCTCGATAACCTTTAGAACATTCTTTACATCCAACTGGTTCGTATATTTCATTTACATCTTTACCAATTGTTTTCTTAAACATTTCTTTTTCATATTCTGTTGTTGGTCTTAGTTTTTTACATTTACTACATAGACGTCTTGCAAGTTTTTGTGAAACGATACCAGATAGAGCAGAACCTAATAGATATCTTTCAACATTCATATCTGTTAAACGTTCAATTGTATTAAGCGCGTTGTTTGTATGTATTGTACTTAATACTAAGTGACCAGTTATGGCTGATCTAACAGCTATACGTGCAGTTTCTTCATCACGAATCTCACCAATCATGATAATATCAGGGTCTTGACGTAAGATAGAACGTAGTACTGTTGCAAATGTAAGTCCTATATCAGAGTTAACCATTACTTGGTTAATACCTTCAATATTCATTTCTACTGGGTCTTCTACAGTGATTATATTAGTTTCTTCAGTATTAAGAGCTTGTAGTATAGAATATACTGTAGTAGATTTACCTGAACCAGTAGCACCTGTTACTAAGATGATACCATTTGGTAGGGACATCATTCTCTTAATTTTTTCGATATTGTAATCTGATATATCTATATGTTCAATACCTTGATCTGACATTGTATAATCCATGATACGCATAACGACTTTTTCGCCAAGGTTAGTAGGTAAGACAGATACACGGATATCAATAGGTTGATCATTAATAGTTGTTCTTATGGCACCATCTTGAGGTACACGTGATTCAGTAATATTCATACCTGAAATAATTTTTACACGTGTTACAAGATTTCTTTTTACATATAAAGGTACAATAGAGTAGTCATGTAATTTACCATCTATTCTTATTCTTATTTTAATACCTTCTTCAAATGGGTCCATATGAATATCGGAAACGCCTTTATCAATTGCATCTAGTATTATTGAGTTTACTATATCAGTTATTGGGGTATTATTGTAATCAAAGGTAACCATGCCTGTTAATCCTGCTTCTTTAGTAGCAGCACCAGCACCAGCTGTAGCGTTTGATAAATCTAATTCTTGTGCTTTAGGTTCATCTCCAGGAAGAGCAGGAGCATCTCCAGGTAGTTTTTGAGTAACTTCATTTCCAGGTAAAGCTGTGTTGTTAACTGGTTTTGCTTCTTCAGGATTTCCTGGTAAACTAGCTGCATGTGCTTCTGTTGATGATGCAACAGGTGTTACTGGAATATTTGTATTTTCTTTATTATCCATGATTATCAACCCAATCTTATTTATTCTATAAAAATTATATTAAATATAACAATAATAGTCAACAAACCTAAGGGTAAAAAAACAAAATAAAAAGGAGTAATTATTTACTCCTTTTAGCATGTACTTGCAATTTTTATTGTAGTTGTTGCTAGTATTGAATTATTATTTGATCTAAGTGCAAATTTTACTGTGTATGTTTTATTATCATCTTTTAATTGTGTTGTGTTTCCTGACTCATCATATACTGTTGCAGTAACACCATAGTTTGAGTCACCTGATATATCAGCACCATTTCTAGTAATATTTACTTTAGATGAAACATTTGAGCTTCCTATGTTTCTATAAGTTATATAGTTAACACATGAGTTTCCTTTAAAACTAATTGCATAGGAATCTTGAGGTCCAGATACTTTTGCAGTTATACCAGATGATTGGTTACATCCAAATCTTTCGTATGAAGATTTAACTGTATAAGTAACTTCACCTGAGTCAACATTAACAGTCATCGAGTTATCAGTAGTAAATCCAATTTCTGTTGTTCCCATCGAAGTAGTCTTATAAACTCTATAACCAAATTGTCCAAATACATTGTTATTATAATCTATTCTTTGTTGTAAGTATTTATCAGCCCAAGGTTTATAAATCTTTGAGTCATTGAAGTATTTAGTTAACCAATCTACACTTATAGCATTAGGTGTATCTGCTTTATTCCATGAAAGATGAACTTTATCACCACTCTTAGTAGCTGTTAAGTTAGATGGATTCTTTAAAGTAGCAAATCTTTCTGATTCTTCACTTGGAGCAGTACCATCTTTAAAGTAAGATGTTTCTTTTAATTCACCAGGCGTACAAGCAGATGCTAATTTAACTGGCTCACTTTGTAATTCTATTGTAGCAGTTTCCACTGTATCAGGTTTCTTAAATTTCTTAACAAGAGGATATTTATCAGTATCATATGATCTCATTATACCTTTAGTTAATGCTTTAGTAATTTCACGTCTTGCTTGACCACCTTCAGAGTTAGATAACCAATATTCTTTAGTAATATTATCATAACCATACCAAGTTGAAATAGAGTAGTCAGGTGAATAAGCATTAGTCCATGAGTCACCTATGATATCTCCTTTAATACCTTTTGCTCTTACTTGAGCTTCATCAACTGTTGAAGTACCAGTTTTACCAGCTATATCAACACCACTGACTCTTCCTGTTGTAACATTACCAGAAGAAACAGCATACATTAATATATCATTTATTATGAAAGCAGTGTCTTCTGACATAACTTGTACTTTCTTAGGATTTACTTGGTATTTTTCACCAGTATCTGTAAATTCTAGTGAAGTGAATGAATGAGGTTCAATATAAGTTCCACCTCTTGCAAAAGCAGCATAAGCAGCTGATGACATAAGTGGATTTGCACCATCCCAACCACCGATAGAAGTAGTCTCTAAGATTTTTCCTCCATCTTCAATTGGATACCATCCTAAGTTATTAGCAAATTCTTTCTTTTGTTCATTTGTTGTTTGTTGGAAAGTAAGTAGAGCAGGAATATTTCTTGATTGAGCAAGTGCTTCTTTAATAGTCATTATTCCTTTTAACTTATTATCCCAGTTTTTAATATGACCACCTACAGTATAACCATAAGTATCATCTATTATTGTTTGGGAAGATCCCCAACCAAGATACTCAATTGCAGGACCATAGTCTAGTATTGGTTTTGCAGTAGAACCAGGGTGACGTTTAATTTGAGTAGCATAGTTAAGTGTACTTGCACTCTTCTTATTACGTCCAGCACCAATAGCTACTATTGAACCATCTCTAACACTGGTAATTGCAATACCAGCTTGTACTACATCATTTTTCCATTTATAGGTAACTCCGTTTTCAACATCGTTAACTACATCTTGTCTAACCGGATCCATTGTTGTATAGATATTCATTGATACAGCATATGGATTTTGTTTTGTTCTATCTTTTACTTCTTGTACTACAGTATCTATAAATGGAATATATCTATTTATTCCACTTGAAGTACCTTCAACTAGTAAATCTTTAATATTTACTTTTTTAGCTTCTTCGCATTCTTCTTTAGTTATATATCCATGTCTTTCCATAAGGTTTAGAACTATATTTTTTCTTTGATCAGCTTTTTCTGGATAACTAAAAGGATTATAAGCACTAGGTGCTTGGAATAAACCAGCTATTAAAGCAGCTTCAGGTAGAGTAAGTTCTGATGTACTCTTACCAAAGTAAACTTTAGATGCTTGTTCAACACCATGTGCTGCACCTAGAAGAGGAATATTTACATAAAACTCTAATATTTCTTCTTTAGTATATTGCTTTTCAAGTACGAATACTGAAAGGTAAATATCAGTAAACTTTCTTATAATACCTGCAATACCACTATCAACTGTACTTGTTGCAGTAAGTTTTGAAACTTGCATGGTAAGTGTAGAACCACCACCAGCATCAGAGTGACCAACAAGTTGACCAAGAACAGCTTTAGTAAATCTCGCTAAGTCTAGTCCATTATGTTGGAAGAATCTTGAGTCTTCTGTTGCAACTATAGCATCAATTAATACTTCAGGTAATTCATCATAAGAAATAACCTCTCTGTTTTCAGCACCAAGTCTTGCAAATTCATTACCATATATATCATACAGTACTGTAGAACTTGATGAATAAAGTTTTTCTTTTGATACTTCAGGAGCATGTATTACTACATATCCTACAAATAGAATACCTAGAATACATCCTAGTATTAGAAGAATCATTATTATAATTAATAATTTATCTCTAAAAGTTCCATACTTTAATCTTTTCTTTAATCTTGTCATATCGAAAATCATCACCTTAAATCTATTTATTAAAAATATAAGTGGCCATAAATAAAACTTGCTCTTTTCGTATTTAAGTTTTGTATTAATCATTTCTGAATAATCATCATGACGCACAATATCTTTTCGTTCTTGTTTATTATATCTTTTTTTCTTATCCTTTTTAAGAGTAGAAGCCTTTACTTTACATTTTTTCGTATCCTCTTTATAAGGTTTCTTTTTTTGATTACCTTCAAGTACAACTAGTGTTTCTTTTTTAGGTAAAACAAATTGTTCTTGTTTTTTAACTTTTGTTTTTGTTTTTCTTTTTGTAGTAGAAGTAGTAGTTTTCTTTTTAGCACTTACTTTTACCTCTTTTACATTTTTTATATTAGATGTAGTCTTTGTTGTTTTTTTCTTTCTTCTTCGTCTCTTTGTTGTTGCCATATAGTTTTACTCCTTAAAATATATGTTATCTAATACTTCTAAGTAGTCTAATCTTGGATTGATTTTTTTAGTAACTATATATCCATGTTCTTTAATATATTCAAATGGAATACTTTTTCTTTCAAAATTATCAATAAAATTTATAATTACATTTCCATCTAGATAATAAACTTCATTATTCATACTTATTAATAGAAAGGTAATTCCTCCATGTTTTAATATACTTCTCATATGTTTAATTTGATGATCATGTATATTAGAAAGAGGAAACCTGGATTTTTCTTTAGTTTCTTTAGCATCAAAATCAATATATCTACCTTTATAAATACCATTGTAGTCTAGGGTAGAAGGAGATTCAAAATAAGCTTCTGTTATTTTTCTTCCTTTTGATGTAAAACATGCATTAACTATTTTTATTGGTGTAGGTTTTTTATGGATATTAGCTTTATCAATTTCTAAGTAATAATTATTAGATAAATTAATTAGATTTTCTAAATCCATTCCACGATTAGCGTGTGTTGTATTTACTTTTGTATATTCTTTTTTTATATTACTGGGATAACGCATATTCTCACCAATATAATTATAATATATGTTAGTAGTTTTTTCTATATCAAAAGATACTTTTATGCTATTTGCAAATAAGAGGTAATCATTATATAATATCTTAAAGACGAAGGGATGAAACTATGAAAATAACTAGTTCTAATTTAGAAACAATTGCTGTTAGAATGAGTCAATATCCAACTGATCATAGAGATGAGTTTATGCTATGTGGAAGAAGTAATGTAGGTAAGAGTAGTTTTATTAATACCATATTAGGTAGAAAAAACTATGCTCATACTTCTGCAAAACCAGGTAAAACTCAATCACTTAATTTCTATTTAATTAATGATGATTTTTATTTAGTAGATGTACCTGGATATGGATATGCTGATGTATCTAAAGAAAAACAACAAAAGTTTGGTTTAATGATAGAAGAATATATTAAAACTAGATCTAATCTAAGATGTGTATTCTTACTTGTAGATTTTAGACATAAACCTGATGAAAATGATTGTTTAATGTATAATTTCTTAAAATACTATGAAATACCAACCGTTGTAGTTGCAACTAAATTTGATAAAGTAAAACCATCTGTTAGAGATAAACAAGAAAAAATATTAAAAGATACATTAAAACTACTACCTGATGATAAGCTTGTATTATTCTCAAGTGTTACTAAAAAAGGTAGAGAAGATGTATATGGCATATTGTCAAATTATTTAAAGAAATAAAGATAATAGTTTATATTATCTTTTTTTGTGTTAATATTAAGTTAGGTGATAGTATGAAAAAGAATGGTTTTACATTAGTAGAATTACTTGCTGTTTTAGTTATTTTAGGATTATTAATTACACTTGCAGTGCCTAATATATTAGGTGTATCTAAGAATGTTAAAGAAAAGAGTTATCAAACTAAGATTGAAATAATTGAAAATGCTGCAATTACATATACAAGTGATACAGTTAAAAAGAGTCTTCAAAATCTAAACGATACTGCTATGGTTGGATATTATTGGATAAATGTTAGTAAAGATAGTGATGATAATAAGACTGTTAATGCTAAAGCTACAAAGGATGCAACACATATTTATCCAGCTAAAGTTTTTACTGTTCAAGAACTTGCTGATGCTCGTGAAATTGATTATGATGATGAAGATAACAAAAGTGTAATTAATCCAGTTAATAATAAATCTATTAATGCATGTAATGTTTATGTTTATTTAAAAAACAATCGTGTATATTCTGTATTTGATAGAGTAAATTGTAATAGTAAAGTTAAGAGTACAGCTGTTAGGCTAGAAAAATAATTTTGAATTTTATAAACACGCTTCCAAAGGGTCTAAATGTTGATATTTAGGCTCTTTTATGTTATCATAAATTGACTTAATGAAGGGGTGAAGAACATGAGAAAAACTGTTTGTTTAGTTGGAAGACCTAACACTGGAAAATCTTCTTTATTTAATAGAATGGTTATGCAAAATAAAGCTATTATTTCTGATATAGCTGGTACTACTCGTGATAGACTATATGGTATTTGTTATCATAAAGATAAATCTTTTAATGTTATTGATACAGGTGGTATAGATTTAGAACATGCAGACTTTAATACTAATATTAAAATGCAAGCTCAACTTGCTATAGATGAAGCTGATGTAATAGTATTTGTAGTAGATGGTAAAGAAGACTTAACTCAAAATGACTTTGCTGTTCGTAATATGCTTTTAAGAACTGATAAAAAGGTAGTAGTAGCTATTAATAAAATAGATAATCCTGAAAGAGAAGATAATATTTATAACTTCTATGAATTAGGATTTGAACATATGGTTACCATCTCAGTTGAACATAAAAGACATATTGAAGAATTACTTGATATGATTACTGAAGACTTTGGTCCTTATACTACAGAACCAAGAGATGAAGTATGTAGATTCTCGCTTATTGGTAGACCTAATGTTGGTAAGTCTTCACTTGTTAATGCTATTCTTGGTGAAGATAGACAAATTGTAAGTGATGTTGAAGGTACTACAAGAGATGCAAGTGATTCTAAGTTTACTTATAATAAGCAAGACTATGTTGTTGTTGATACAGCAGGTATGAGAAAACGTGGAAAGATATATGAAGACTTAGAGAAGTATTCTATTATAAGAGGACTAAGAGCAATTGAAAGAAGTGACGTTTGTTGTGTTTTAATAGATGCATCTGTTGGTATTATTGAACAAGATAAACATATCGTACAAATTGCTTTGGAAAATAATAAAGCCATAGTACTTGTTGTTAATAAATGGGATACCGTTAAGAATAAAGATCAAGCTTTAAAAGAATGGAAACAAAAAATAGAAAAAGAATTTCAATTTATTCCATATGTTAGAACAGTATTCTTAAGTGCTAAAGAAAGAACTAAGATAAATGATTTAATGGAAGCTATTATTAAAGCATATGAATCATATACTAAAGAAGTTAAAACTAGTACTTTAAATGATATTGTTAATGATGCTTATGCTCTTCATATGGCTCCAAGTTATAAGAAGAGAAGACTTAAAATATACTTTGTAACTCAAACTGATATTTGCCCTCCAAGATTTACTTTTAATGTAAATAGTAAAGGATTAGTACATTTTAGTTATAAGAGATATTTAGAAAATCAAATAAGAGCTAATATAGATTTAGAAGGAACACCTATCGTTATACAATTTAAGAATAAAGGTGATGAATAATGAAAAAAGAAAATAATTTAATATTTACTATTAAAGTATTATCAGTATTTGTTGTATTATTAGTTTTTACTCTTGTAGTAGTATTAATTAATAATCATGATAAGAATCAAGTTGAAGAAACTACTAAAAAGACAGTACTCGCTAAAGTACTTGAAACTTATGATGACTTTTTATTAGTAGAAGATGAAGATACTAATAAAAAATATACTATATCTACTAAAGATAAATATAATGAAGGTGATTATATTTATGTGACTTATAGTAAAGATATAGAAAAACCAGATAATATAGAAGTAATTATTACTAATAAAGAAACTAAGGATAAAATGGTTGTTGAAGATGAAGTTACTACTGCTACAACTTCTAAAACAAATGTTAATAATGAAAAAAAGGAAGTAGCTCCAACAACAACTACAAAAACTACAGTTTTCCAAGAAAACAAGAGTATTGATGAAATAGTAGTAGATTATGCTAAAAAAGCAAAAGATACTATTGATACTTATGTATTAAATGATACAAATAAAGAAAAAGCAAAGACTAGTTTTTGTACTTTAGTAGACTTTATATTTTATGATGGAACTATAAAAGGTCATACATTTAAAGAGTTATCAGCAAGTGCTAAAGCAAAAGTAATTTATTATACTTTATTAATTGATGGCGAGTTGGATGAAAAATGGCCTGGTTATAAAGAAACAATTAATAGTAAATATAATGATGTTAAATTAAAGCTTGTTGCTAAATATTTAGAAATTTGTGACTATGTAAGAGAAAACCAACCTGAGTTATATGAGAACTTAAAAAGTGATTTTGCGCTTTTAAAGAAAAGTGTAAGTATTACTTGGGATTTTGTAAAATCTGCTCTTACTTCTGCAGGTAAATTTACCACAAGTAAGTTAAAGAATTGGTATGAAACTTTCAGAGGATAATGTATGGAACTTGATGGAAGATGGTACAACATTGTTATTGAAAGAAAGAAAATAAAGAATATTATATTTAGAATAAAAGGTAATGATTTAGTTATCTCTTGCAATAGACTTGTTCCTGAACGTGAAATAAAAAGACTTTTAATTAAAAATGAGAAGTCTTTAAGTAAAATGGCTATGAAAGAGGCTAATCGTCATGTAGATGATGATAAAGTTTTATTTCTTGGTTATAAGTTGAAGTATCAATATGATACAAAAGTACATTTTGATGAAAAAGTTGCATATGGACCAAGTGTAGATAAGGTAAATGAATCATTAGAAAAACATGCTTTAAAATATTTCCAAGATAGAATGGACATATACTTACCTGAGTTTAAGAATCTTCCTAAGTTTAAACTTAGAACAAGAAAGATGAAAACAAGATGGGGAGTATGTAATAGAGGTAGTATGAGTGTTACCCTAAATACTCTTTTAATCCATAAAAGAGTGGATTTAATTGATTATGTAATATGTCATGAATTAAGTCACTTTGAACATATGGATCACTCAAAAGCTTTCTGGGAAGAAGTAGGAAGACATTTTAAAGATTATAAAGCTGCTAGAAAGGAATTGAACTCATGATCGAATCAGTTAATAATGAAAGAATTAAAGAATATGCAAAGCTTAATTCTAAAAAGTATAGAGATGAAGCTGGACTATTTATAGTTGAAGGTGAACACTTAGTTGAAGAAGCTTTAAAGAAAACAAGTGCCGTTGATATATTTTCATTAGACGATAGTTATACTAAAATAAGTGAAGCAGTCATGAGAAAACTATCTAGTCTAAATACTTTACCTAATGTTTTAGCTATTTGTAAGAAACCTGAGGAAGAAGAGATAAAGGGAAATGTATTAATACTTGATGGAGTACAAGATCCAGGTAACTTAGGTACTATTATTAGAAGTGCTGTTGCATTTGGAATAGATACTATTATTACAAGTGAAGATACAGTAGACTATTTAAATAGTAAAGTATTAAGAGCAAGTGAAGGAATGGTATTTCATATAAATATTTTAGAAAAGAATTTATTTGAAGAATTACCAGTACTAAAGAATAAATATAAGATATATACTACTAATGTAGTAAATGGTAGTGATGTATCTAAAATAGAAGTAGATAAACCTTATGCAATTATCATGGGTAATGAAGGAAATGGTGTAAAAAAGAAAATAGCTGAATATGCAAGCGATACTATTTATATACCAATGAATGAAACCTGTGAAAGCTTAAATGTAGCAATTGCTACAAGTATTATTCTTTATGAATTTAGCAAGAAATAATTTCTTGCTTTTTTTTATAAATATTCTAGTGTATAATTAAATCAGAATAGGTGAATAGTATGAAAAAGAATGTATTTTATGTATTACTTTTGTTTGTTGCAGCAATAGTAATTGCTGGAAGTAGTTATATATATAGTTCTTACTCTCTTGATAGTTATCCTATTAATAAAGAAGGAAACTATTATATAACAGGAGGGAAGGGAGTAATACTTAATGGTATTAGTTGTTATTTATCTGACTATTCATCTAATAACTATGATAGATCAACTTCTCTAATTAATAGTTATAGTAATCCAAATCATAAAGATACATATTTATTTAAAGTTAATAAATCCTCTAATGGATATAACTGTGATATGTTTCCTTATAAAGCAGGTACAGTTACTATCCAATGTAACAAAAATTATATAAATACTGGTGAGAGTACGAGTTGTACTGCTAAAAGTGTTACTTCAAGTGATGGAGTAAAGTCTGTTAGTTTTAAAGTATCTACAGATAAGTTAGTATTAAAGAACTTTTCTTCTAATTATTTTGAAGTAGTAGATAATAATGATAAAACTTATACTTTTGTTGCTAAGAGAAATAATCTACTTTCTAACACTGAATATCTACTTGCTGCTTTTGATATTGTTAATAATGGTGAGTATGATGGACATGATAATAGTATTAGTTTTAATAATATTACTTATGTAGATAATATAGTATCTTTAGATGTAGGTAGTTCAACTCTTGTATTTACTGAAGGAAAAGGTAGGGAAGAAGAGAATACAACTTCAAGTGGAACAACTACAACTACTGTTACACATGCAGTTACAGAAGGAATAGGTAATATGCCTAAGACAGGAGAGTCTCATGGTATTAGTGGAGTAGTTGCAGTTTTGTTAACTGTATTTATTGCAACTATGTCTATTGCACTTGGAATACTAATTACTACTATTTTTAAGAAAAAGAATTAAGAACTTCTATTTAGAAGTTTTTTTATTCTCTTAATTATTATTATTTGTTATAATTTATTTGTGATGAATAATATGAAAAAATTAACATTTTTAAATAATAAAAAAATCGCCCATTCAGGCGTTTATGATAATAAAAAAATATATGAAAATTCACTTGAAGCAATAGTTAAAGCCTTGAAAAAAGACTTTATTATTTCTTTAGATGTAAAAATGCTTAAAGATGGATCATTAGTTCTTTTTAGTGACGAAACTTTGGAAAGACTATTACATGTAGATCAAAAAATATCTAAAGTTAAAAGAGATGATTTAGATTATATATCTAAATATAAAATACCTACTTTAGATGAAGCCTTATTAGTAATAAATGGAAGAGTACCTGTTATTATTAATATTAAGTGTTCATCTCGTAAGCATGCAGTAGAAAATAGTATTTTAAATTTACTTAAGGATTATCCTGGACAATATACAATACAATCTAATAATACTGGTCAATTAAAATACATTCATAAAAAGAATAAAGATATAATAATTGGTCATGTAATAAATAAGAAGAATTATTATAATTTTATATTCTTCCATGATTTTGATTATGTATGTATAGATGCTTTACTTGTAAGTGAAAAACAAGCTAAGAAGTTAAAGGAAGATTATTTCCTAGTAGGATATGGAGTAAAAACTCAAGAACAATATGATAAGAGAAAAAATGGTTATGATGCTTTGATGTGTGATAATATTCTTGATATCAAATAATAAAAGAATTATAATAAAAAGCAAAACATTGAGAGGTTAGTTATGGACGAAGTATATGTTGGAAAATTAGTAAACACTCGTGGTCTTAAGGGTGAAGTAAAAGTAATAAGTGATTTTGAACTTAAAAAGGAAGCTTTTAAACCTGGTAAAACTGTTTATATAAACGGAAGAGGATATATTATTAAGCATTATAGTACTTTTAAACAATTTGATTTACTTCAATTTGAAGGAATAGATGATATTAATCGTGTTGAAGTACTTAAGGGTGCAGATATATATGTTGATAGACCTTCTTTAGGTTTAGGTGAAGATGATTACTTATTAAGTGATTTATTTGATATGAGTGTAATTTGTGATGGAGAAGAAATAGGAATAATAGAAGACTATACAACTGGTGTTAATCCATTACTAGAAGTTAAATATAACAATAAGACATATTATATTCCTCTTAATGCCAATTACATTGATCATGTTAGTTTAGAAGAAGGGCGTGTTTATGTAATAAGTGAAACAAAAGGATTAGTACTATGAAAATAAGTATATTAACATTATTTCCTAATCTTTTTGATAATTTTAAAAATGAATCTATTATTAAAAGAGCAATAGATAAAGGATTAGTTGAAATAGAAGTAATTAATATTAGAGACTTTTCTACTTTAAATAATCATCAAGTAGATGATACTCCATATGGTGGAGGAGCAGGAATGGTTATGAGAGTAGATATAGTAGTTGATGCTATCGAGTCTGTTAAGACGGAAGACTCAAAAGTATATTTAATGACACCTGCTGGTAAGACTTTTAATCAAAAAATGGCATATGACTTAAGCCATGAAAAGCATATTATATTAGTATGTGGTCATTATGAAGGAATAGATGAGAGAATTACAAACTTTATAGATGGAGAAATTTCTATTGGAGACTTCGTATTAACAGGTGGTGAAATACCAGCTATGGTTATTACAGATGCTGTAGCTAGACTTGTAGATGGAGTTATTACTAAGGACTCTTTAAGTGATGAGTCTTTTACAGGTGACTTACTAGATTATCCAACATACACAAGACCTCCAGAGTTTAGGGGCCTAAGTGTTCCAGATGTTTTATTAAGCGGACATCATGAAAATATTGACAAATGGAGAATGAGTGAGAGAATAAAAAGAACTGAGGAGAGAAGACCAGACTTAAATAAATAATTTATATTGGGGGTAAAAGTATGAGTTATATAGTTTTAAAAAATAAAAATGTATATGATATCAATTATATGGAATATGACTTAGATGGAATGGTTATGCATCCTAAATTAAAGGGAAGTGCTTATATTCATGTAAGTGAAGCAAGATTCTATGATCAAGATATAATAAAGAATATATGTCTTACTAAATTAAAAAAACAATTTGGTAGTTTAGTAAAAATAGTATTTAATTATTTAACTCAAGATGATGAAACTGCTGATGGAGGAGATTATATTATTCTTCTTGATGAAGTAGCTCATTTAAAAGCCCAATTAGAAATTAAGTATAAACGTTTCTTAGATAATGAAATGTATAGAGAATATATGGATAAACTATACTTTTTAGATATAAATTTGAAAAATAAACTAGCTAGAGTTAACTTATATAGCCAAATAAGTGAACAACTTGGCGGAAAATTTACAAGATAATAAACATTTTTCAAAAAAATGTTTATTTTTTCTCTTTTGTGTGCTATAGTACAAGTAACAAAGGAGTGGTGTTTATGAAGATAATTAAGTGGATAGTTGCCATTTTGATTGTATTGGGCATTGGATTTGCTATTTATGACTTCATTAGTTCTCAACATTTTGAGATAAATTCTGCTCAAATAATTGTTATCCTATTAATGTATATCTTATTAAGTTAATAGGTGATATAACACTTTAAAAGACATACCAAAAGGTATGTTTTTTATTTTTTTAAAAAAATTTAATTTTTTAAAAAAAGTAGTTGACTTTTTTCTTTGTTATTAATAAAATGTTAATAACAGATGAGGAAAACATTTGATTTATTTAAATATTTGTTATTAACAAATTGATAATAAGAAAGAAGGAAGAAAAAATGAAATTAACTTTAAATGAAAATCAAACTAAAGAATTAATCCAAAAATACTATAAGGAAGTAGAAGGGGTTGAAGTTAAAGTACATTTTGATACATATGAAGATTGCCAAAGTACATATGTTCAACCAGTTATATCTAAAGATATAGTAATAGCTGATATTAAAGTAACAGCTACTGAAGAAGTATCAAACATGAAGATGACGGAAATATTTAATTTTTATTTACCAGCTGATTATAATTTTAAAAAATCATCTTTCAGTACCTACAGAGATTATGAAAGAATGGGTGACTATATAGAACGTGTAACTGCTTCAATAGAACTTGAACCTGTTGATCAAAAAACAAGAGGAAAACACATTTAATTTTTTATTTAATATTTGATATTAACAAAATGATAATAAGAAAAAGAAGGAATAGTTATGACAGAGGAATTCAAACAAGAAATTATAAAAGCAACAGAGTTTGCATTTGAAGAATCTTATAGAAAATCTTATGAAAATAGTAAAGCACTTTTAAGACCATATAAATTATTAGTTTTAGAAGCAATAAAAAGCTATAACTTTTTCACTGAAGAGTACGAAACTGAAACATTATTACAAAAGAAAGAGTTAGTCGGAACTCCAAGAGAAATAAAAATCTATAATGACACTTATGCTGAATTCAATAATCATTATGGAAAGATATTTCTAAATTACAATTTAGGATTTACTAATAGAGAAAGAATAGAACCTGACTTTATAGCAAATAGAACTTTTAAAGGAACAGTAATGAAACTATTCCTTGAAGAAGAAGGTATTAAAGTAGATTTTAAAGAACACAGTGATGAAGAATATGGTACTGATGAACAAGTTACTATTACATTTGATAATACAATACTACTAGATTTAATAAAAAATACAGATGAAGCCGTAAAAAAGAAAAATAAAACTCAAAAGAAATAATAAGAAAGAAGGAAGTAAAAATGAAAAGAGAAGAAAAATTAAAAAACTTAAAAGATATTAAAAATATGTTAGTCGTAATAGACATGGTAAAAGGATTTGTAGATGAAGGAACTTTAGCAGCACCTTCAATTAAAAGAGCAATACCTAGACAAATAGAATTACTTGAAGAATATGGTAATGATCAAAATGGTTTAAATGTATTTGTTAGAGATACACATGATGAAGATAGTATTGAATTTAAAACATTCCCACCTCATTGTTTAAGAGGTACAGCTGAAGTAGAAGTAACTGAAGAATTAAAACCTTATACAGAAGATGCAGTTGATTTTGAAAAGAATTCAACAAACTTTATGTTAGCACCTAAAGTATTAGATTTCTTTAATGAATGTGAAAATCTAGAAAAGTTAGCATTCGTTGGATGCTTATCAGAAGTATGTGTTAAGAATGCAGCAATAACTGCTAGAAACTACTTCGATCAAGTGAATAGAGATGTAGAAGTTGGAGTATATACTGATGCAATTGATACATTTAATGCACCTGGACATGATGCAGATCTAGTAACAGAACAAGCTATTAAAGATATGGCTGCAAATGGAGTAAAAATTTATGAAAGAAAAAGAGGTAATAAATAATGATAACATTTAATGGACATGAAAGATTAAGTAGAAACTACACACTTATGAGTGATGAATATGAATTTACCATGGCAAATGGTTATTTAAATAACCATAAGGAAAATGAAGAAGCAGTATTTGATATCTTCTTTAGAAAGGTACCAAATCAAGGTGGATATGCTATCATGGCAGGACTTGATAAGGTAATTCCTTATATTGAAAATTTAAAATTTGGTGAACAAGAATTAGATTACTTTAGAAGAAAAGGTTATCCAGAAGATTTTATTAATTACTTAAGAGATTTTAAATTTCATGGAGATATCTATGCAGTACCTGATGGAACACCAGTATTCCCAAATGAACCAATTGTTACTATTAAAGCTCCTTTAATTGAAGCTCAAATTGTTGAAACAGCACTTCTATCAATAGTAAACGGTGCTATGGAACATGCTACTGGTGCAAGAAGAATAATTGAAGCTGTACCTGAAGGTGTTGGTGTTATGGAATTTGGTGCAAGAAGAGCAGACGGAACTGAAGCAGCAATAGATGCATCTATATACGGAATCATGGCTGGATGTGTAGGAACAAGTAATATGTTAGCAGCTGATATGTTAAATATGAAAGGAATGGGTACTCAAGCTCATAGTTGGATTGAATCATATGAAACTGAGCTTGATGCATTTAAAGCATATGCTAGAACTTATCCAAATAACTGCATCTTACTAGTAGATACAATTGATACTTTAAGAAGTGGTATTCCAAATGCAATTAAAACATTTAAATATATGAAAGAAATTGGATTACCTGTTGATCACATTGGTATAAGAATTGATTCTGGTGATCTTGCTTATTTATCTAAAGAAACAAGAAAGATGTTAGATGAAGCAGGATTCCCACAAGCAAAAATTTGCTTAAGTAATGGTCTTACTGCTGAAACAATTGAAACACTTATCAACCAAGGTGCTAAATTTGATAGTTTAGGTGTAGGTGATAATATTTCTAAGCCAGAAGGAAGAATGGGATGTGTTTATAAAGAAGTAGCACTTAATACAAATGGTACTTGGGAACCTAAAATTAAACTTAGTAACGATACTATTAAAATTGTTAATCCAGGATTTAAAAAACTTTATAGAGCCTATGATAAAGAAACTGGATATGCAATTGCAGATATCATGGATTTATATGATAAAGATATTAAGAAACATGATTTAAATATAGTATCTGTAACAGATTATTTAAAACAAACTACAATTAATGATTTTGATTTAGTAGAGTTACAAAAACCAATCTTTAAAGATGGAGAACTTGTATATGATGATCCTGATATCATGGGAAAAAGAGCATATTGCAATGAGCAAATGAAAACTTTATATCCAGAAGTTAAAAGAACAAATATGCCAAGTGAATACTATGTAGATGGCACAGAAGAATATGTTAATTTCAAAAATGATTTAATTCAAAAAACAAGAAAAAGAGTTAAATAGGAGTGAATATATATGAGAGCAAAGATAATAGACACATATAATTATTGTTCATCAACTAATAATAGAACTAATCTTTATAAGAAAGATACTTATACAGATAATGAACTATTAAAAACATTTGCTATAAGAAATAGATTACTAAACTTTATTCAAGTAGTAGAACATAGCATTGGACCAATACCATTACTTGAATCAACTGAAATATATGATTATATCGATAGAGATGCTTATCTAGGAATATTCTATCTAGAAGGTATAGGTTATATTTCTAAAGGAAACTATGACAGAGATATTGTTGATGTATATCTATATGGTAAGTCTGAAGAAGAAGCATTTAAAACAGCAATATATGAATATGTAATGAATGAATCTCATTACTACGAATTGTGGAATAGAGAAGAATTAAATAAAGAGTTTAGTAATAGATTCTTAAATGTTGAAGTTAATGAAAATGATTATTTTGGACCTTTTATCTTTGCTGAACATTCACTTCAATTATTAAGAAACTTCTATGGTAATAATATACCAGAAGAATTTATAAATGAATTTGAAGAATATGTAAAAGACATAACTCAAATGAATGTTAAGTTTAGTTATGAAACAAATAGATTTGAAAGTATAGAAAAAAATAAAGAAAGGAGAAAAATAAATGGATAATAAAAAGAAAGAATTAATAGATAAAATAATAGAAGAGTATAAACCTGTTAAAAGAGAAGAAGTTGAACCATCTTTCGTTAAAATAAAAGCTTATAACTATACTCTTAATAATGGGATGGTTCAAAAAAGAGAACAAATAATAAAAGGATCAAAAGATGGTTCTGCAGTAATAATAGTTCCTTATGTGGGTAATAACTTACTATTAGTAATTGAACCAAGAGTATTTACTAAAAAGGGTGTATGTGTAGGGTTTCCTGCAGGTTACATAGAAAAAGATGAAGATCCTAAAGATGCAGCTTTAAGAGAACTAAAAGAAGAAACTGGACTTGTTCCTGAAAGTATTGTTGAAGTAGATGCTTTTTATCAAGATGAAGGATGTTCAAGTGCATATAATCATATCTTTATTGCTCATAATTGTAAAAAAGAATATGAACAAGATTTAGATCCAGGAGAATATATTAAATACATGGAATTCACATTAGAAGAAGCAGAAGAATTAGAGAGTGAAGGATATATTAATAGCTCTAACTGTAAGCTAGCACTAGTTAGAGCTAAAGAGCATAAAAGAAAATGAAATATAAAATAGGCTTTTATGGAGGTAAGTTTATGCCTTTTCATAAAGGGCATAGATACTGTGTTGAAACAGCAGCAAGTGAATGTGAAAAAGTATATGTAATATTATTCTATGGTGGTAAAGATGAAATAGAAATATTAAAGCATAATCATTCAAAATATTTATCTGTTGAGGAAAGAAAAAAGAAAGTAATTGAACTAGCAAGTAATTATCCAAATGCTATACCTGTTTTTATAGATGTAACTGATTGTAAATTAAGTGACGGAAGTGAAGACTGGGATGCAGAAACACCATTAGTAAGAAATGTAGTAGGACCTAAGTTAGATGCAGTATATTCCAGTGAAGAGAACTATGGAGAATACTTTTCAAGAGCATATCCTGAAGCAATACATAGACTTGTGGATGTTAAAAGAAAACATTATCCAATAAGTGGAACAATGATAAGAAATATGAAAAGAAAAGAGGAAAGAGAAGAATGGATGGTCTAAAATTAAGATTTAATAAAAGAATAGACAGTATAAAGAATTTAAAAAATAGTTTTAAAGAATTAAAGTGGTATGAAATTATAATGATAGTAATAATGGTATTTATAGCAGGACTTGCTGTATATAAAGCAATAACTAATCCAGCAAGTACTACTAATCCATTATGGTTAACAATAGTAAATTTTATTAGTGCGGTATGTGGTATTATTTGTATCTTCTTCTGTGCTAAAGCAAACGTATCTAATTTTATATTTGGACTTATAAATACAGTGGTATATGCTATATATTTATTGTATTATAAGATATATGGGACATTCTGCTTAGAAGTATTATTTTACTTACCTATGAATGTTGCATCATGGATTAACTGGGCAAGACATAGAGATAAAGGATTACCAGAAAAAACAATGGCTAAAAAGTTAACTTTAAAACAAAGATTAATAAGTGTTGGAGTAGTTGCTATAACTACACTTGTAACTTATAAAATACTTTTATATGTAGGTGGAACAGTAGCATTCTTAGATGCTCTTACAGTAGCCATTGGTATTGTTGCAACTATATTAGAATTATATAGATATGCTGAACAATATATCTGGTGGATTATTACAGATGTAATTGCCGTTATCATGTATATAGTTCATTTTGATACAGTATATTTAACAAAGAAAACAATTTATTTAATCATGGCTATAATTGGTTTAAGAAATTGGATGAAGTTAAATAAAGAAAGGAATAAGAAAAATGTATAATTTTGATGTTAAAAAAGTAAAAGAAGATTTAATTAAATGGATTCAAGATTGGTTTAAAGAAAATGGGGATGGATGTAATGCAGTAATTGGTATTTCTGGTGGTAAAGATTCAACAGTTACAGCAGCTTTAATGGTAGAAGCTCTTGGTAAAGAAAGAGTAGTTGGAGTATTAATGCCAAATGGAGTACAAGCTGATATTGGAGACTCTAAAAAAGTAGTAGAATTTTTAGATATTAAAAATATTACTGTTAATATTAAAGATGCAGTAGAAGCTGAAAAGAAAAATGTAATTGAAGCATTAAAAACAATTGGTAAGGATGCTTTAACTGATCAAACAATTATTAATTTACCTCCAAGAATTAGAATGACTACTTTATATGCTGTAAGTCAAACAGTAAATGGAAGAGTAATTAATACATGTAATTTATCAGAAGATTGGGTAGGTTATTCAACTAGATATGGTGATTCAGCAGGAGATGTATCTCCACTTGCTAAATTAACTGTTGATGAAGTTAAACAACTTGGTATAGAACTAGGTCTTCCTAGAGAATTAGTTTATAAAACTCCAAGTGATGGTTTATGTGGTAAAACTGATGAAGATAATTTAGGATTTACATATGCTACTTTAGATAACTATTTAAGAACTGGTGTATGTGAAGATGAAAATATTAAAAATATAATTGATAGAAAACATAAGATTAATAAGTTTAAATTAGAACTTATGCCTTCATTTGAATATGGTGAGGTAAAAGCAGAAGAATAGGTGATTAACATGAAATTAGGAGTTTATATTGGTTCTTTTAATCCAGTTCATAAAGGACATATAAAACTAGTAAACTATTTATTAGATAATAATTATATAGATAAAGCACTAATAGTACCTACATCAGGTTACTGGGATAAAACAAGTTTAGTAGATGTCGAAAAAAGAATTGATATGTTAAGTATTTTTGAAAACGAAACAATAGAAATTGATAGAAAACATAATAGTATTCTATATACTTATGAACTAATGAGAGAGTTATCAAAAGAATATACTGATGAGTTATATTTAATAATTGGTGCAGATAATATAATTAACTTTGATAAATGGAAAAACTATGAAG
Organism: Caryophanales bacterium UBA6985; assembly: GCA_002450035.1. Next base: position 36,514 of record DJYF01000020.1, read on the forward strand.
AATTATTAAAATATAAAATAATAGTAATGAATAGAAATAATATTGATATTGATTTATATATAAC